>DASWEL010000118.1:0-5177 GCA_036394755.1 Gemmatimonadales bacterium
GCTCGAGAAGATCGACGTGCACGTGCACGTTCCGGCCGGCGCGACGCCGAAGGACGGGCCCAGCGCGGGTGTGGCGATGTTCCTGGCGCTGCTGTCCCTGCTGACGGGCAAACCGGTGCGCTCGGATGTGGCCATGACGGGCGAGGTGAGCTTGCGGGGACTGGTGCTGCCGATCGGCGGGGTCAAGGAGAAGACGCTGGCGGCGCTGCGAGCCGGCATCCGCACCGTGATGCTGCCCCGGCGCAACCAGAAAGACCTGGAGGACGTGCCGGCCGAGGCGCGCGAGAAGCTGCAGTTCGTCTGGCTGGACCGTGTCGATGACGCGGTACGCTGCGCGATCGGGGATCTGGAACCCGTGGCCAAGGTTTGAGCGGCCCGTACTCGGGGCGCGCGATGTCGCGATGCGAGGCGGACCGCCTCGGCTCGCAACATGCGAAACGGACGTTCCAGGCCGGTACGAGATAAAGCGCGGCGTCCGACCACGTCGATTGCGTCAGGCAGCTAATCGCATGGCGATCCGCCGGGTCGTGCCTTCGACCGGCAGTACGTCGCCCCGGCGCAGACCGCCCATCAGGCTGGCCGGATCCGTTGGCGCCGCGGATTCGTGATCGGCGGGCCGGGTTACTGCGCGGTCTGCAGAAAAGACTGCCCATTGACGCCCATTTCCGAAGCACCTCGGTTGCTGGCTCAAGTCTGAAGCAGCCGCGTCGATGCTCAGGAATGGCATTAACAATTCGACCGACGCATCGTGGCGGATTCGATCAAGGCGTACCGATTGAAAGCCAAAATGAGACCGCTTCGTAGACTCCTCTGCGTGCTCGCCCTGCTGCCCCTGGGCAGCGCTCTGGCGAGCACGGCGACGAACACTCTTTCGGTGTCGGCGACGGTCAGCGCGGCCTGCACGGTCTCGGCGACCAATCTGGCGTTCGGCACTTACGACCCGCTCACCGGGACGCCGAACGACTCGACCTCGGCCGTGAATGTCACCTGCACGCTGACGACCCCCTACAACGTCGGGCTCGACGCCGGCCTGGGGACGGGTGCGACCGTCGCGACCCGCAAGATGACGCATTCCTCCGACCTGTTGAACTACTCGCTTTACCAGGATGCCGCCCGCACGCAAGTCTGGGGCACAACGATCGGTACCAACACGGCGACCGGCACCGGCACGGGCCTCGCCCAGGCCTTTACGGTCTACGGCCGCATTCCGGCGGCCCAAAACGTCAACCTCGGCTCCTACGCCGACACGGTCACGGTGACCGTCACCTACTGATGCAGATGCGTCAGCACCTCATCGCGCTAGGGGTGTGCCTGGCGTTCAGTGCGTCAGGGCACGCCGGCGACCTGGCGGTGAATCCCGTGCGGATTACGCTGAGCGGGGACGTGCGCGTGGCGGCGGTAAACGTGCGCAACGCCGGCGCCGAGCGCATCGTTTTGCAGCTCCAGGCCCTTGACTGGTCGATGCACGATGGCGTCGAGGATTACACCGCGAGCGACGATATTCTCGCGACGCCGCCGGTGTTCGCGATCGAGGCGGGCCAGACGCGCGTGGTGCGCGTAGGCCTGGCGCGGCCCGTTGATCGCGCCAGCGAGCGAAGTTATCGGCTGTTCCTGCAGGAAGTGCCGGCCGCCGGAACGGAGTCAAACAGCGTTCGCGTGGCGCTGCGCATCGGCATACCGATATTCGTCGAACCGACCGTGCCTGCGTCGCAGCTGACCTGGCGTGCCACCCGCGCCGGCGAGCATGCGATCGTGCTGGAAGCTACGAACAGCGGCAACCTTCACTATCAGGTCGCCCAAGCGGTGCTCAAGCTGCCCGAGTCCGGCGCGGTCTGGGGACGCACGACTTCGGCCGGCTATGTGCTGCCGGGCGATGTGCGGCGTTGGCGTATCGAAAACGGCAACCCGATCGAGACGGACAGGCTCTATCTCGAAGTGTCGTCCGATCGCGGGCCGATTCATGCCGCCATTCCGATCGAGGCGCACTAAGTGGCGGGCGTTCGTTCTGTTCGCAGGCATCGCGAGCATCGGGCAAGCCCTGGCCGCGGATCCGGCGGCTCTGCCCACTCAGCCCGAGGCAGCTGACCTGGACTCGTTGCGGGTCGCGTTCGTGACCACGGACGCCTCGCAAATGTGGCTCGACGCCCGCGTGAACGGCGTGGAGTTCACCGAAGCGAATCGCTACTTGAGGACCGCCGATGGGAAGCTCTTTGCGCCGACATCGGCTGTGGCGCAGTGGCGGGTTCGAGTGCCCCAGGGCGAGGTGCGAACGATCGACGGGCAAGCCTACGTTCCGCTGGACGCGATCCCGGGGTTGTGGCACCGCATCGATGACGCGAGCCAGCAGTTGATCGTCGAAGCCAAGCCAAGCGCGTTCGTAGCGAATGCGATACCCGGCATCGAAACCCAACCGATGGCGCTGTCTCCAATCGCGCATGGCGCTTTTCTGAACTACGACGCCCACGCGACGGCGCAGCGCGGCGCCGACGCGCTCGCGGGCCTGGTCGAGTTCGGTGTCTTCAACGTCTTCGGCGTCGGCTCGACCGCCTTTCTTGGAACGCGCAGTGCAAGCGAGGATCGCCTGGTCCGGCTCGATACGACCTGGACCCGCGATTTGCCGGATCGGATGGAGACGCTGCGCCTGGGCGACGGGATTACCCGTCCCGGAGCATGGGGGCAGACCGTGCGCTTTGGCGGTCTGCAGTGGGGCACCAACTTCGCAACGCGGCCGGACTTCGTGCCGTTTATCCTGCCCTCGGTGCGGGGGCAGGCGGCTGTGCCTTCGACCGTCGACCTGGTCGTGGACAACGCAAGACTGGCAACGACCAGCGTTCCGCCCGGGCCGTTCGAGCTCAACCGGATTCCGGTCGTAACCGGCGCGGGCGAAGTCCAGGTCGCTGTGCGCGATCTGCTCGGGCGGCAAACGGTCGTGACGCAGCCGTACTACGTGAGTCCGGCGCTGCTGCGCGAGGGTCGCGCAGACTATTCGGTCGAGGCCGGGTGGACGCGCGCCGATTTCGGGCTCGTGAACAACGACTACCGCGACCCGTTCGCGGCCGGCACGTACCGAGTGGGCGTCGCCGACGACCTCACCGTGGAAGGGCATGGCGAATTCTCGGGCCGCCAGCAGACGGCCGGTTTCTCGGCATCGAATCTCTGGTCGCATTTCGGTGTCGCCAACTTCTCGGTCGCGGAGAGCCGCAACGAGCGCGGCGAACTCGGCGCACTCGGAGCGGTCGGTTTCGAACGTCAGTCGCGGCAGTTGAGCGTTGCCGCACAGACACAGTGGACGACCGGCAGCTTTGCGCGGCTCGGCTTGCCTGCCGATCGGCCGGCTCCGCGCCAGCTGACAGTGGCGCGCGTCGGGTTTTCGCCCAGCGGTCGCGATTCACTGGCGGTCGGTTATCTGGTCCAGAACGATCGCGGGTCAGGACGCACCAAGGCGCTTACCGCGTCGTACAGCACGCACATCGCGCGCGATGTTTACGTGTCTCTCTTCGCCGTCAGTACGCTCGCCGGCGGGTCGAGCACGACCGCGGGCATGGTGCTGACCATGCCGCTTGGCGTGCGCACCGCAGCGAGCGCCGGATGGACCCGGCAGGCTGGCCATGATGAAGAATATGCACAGCTTCAGCGCAATGTGACGGCGGGCAACAGCGTTGGCTACCGCTTGCTCGCCGGCCAGGCCGGGGGACCACACGAGGAAGCGGGAGTCGTCCTGCAGACGGATGTTGCCGTGCTGGGAGCCGAGGCCGGACGTGCCTTCGGAGTCGCGCGCGAGACGCTCGATGCGGCCGGAGGGGTCGCGGCGGTCGACGGGGGCGTGCGTTTTTCGAGGCGCATCGACGACAGCTTTGCGGTCGTCAAAGTGGCCGACTATCCGGGGGTGCGGGTCTATGTCGAAAACCAGGAAGTGGCGCGCACCGATGCGGGCGGCGTCGCGTTCCTGCCGCAGCTGCGGCCGTATCAGCGCAACCAGGTTCGCATCGACGAGCAGGACCTGCCCTTGGAGGCGGAGGTCGACGCACTCGGCATCACGGTGACTCCCGCCTATCGAAGTGCGGCGTTGGCCGAATTTCCGGTGCGCCGCGGCGACGGCGCGGTTCTGCAGATCGTGCTCGACGATGGGACCCCGTTGCCGGCTGGCGCAACCGTACACGTTCTCGGGCGCGAAGCGGCCTTCCCGGTCGCGATGCGAGGCGAGGCCTACGTGACCGGTCTGGAACGCCACACGCGCCTGGTCGCACGCTGGAACGGACAGACGTGCGAGCTGGCCGTTGCGCTGCCCCAGCCGGCTGGCCCGCTGCCGCGCATCGGCCCGCTGCCGTGCAGCGGGGTGCGGCCATGAAACGCTTGCTGCTGGCGATGCTGCTGGCTGCGGCCGGCCTGGACGCGCACGCGCAGACCTCGTGTTCGGTCAGTCCGAGCGCGGTCAGTTTCGGTGTCTACAATCCGTTCGGGACGACCGCGCTCGATTCGACCGCCAACGTTCAGGTTACGTGCAGCTTGGCGGGCGTGGTCGCCGTTTTAGTGAATTACACGATTCAGCTGAACGGCGGCGGTTCGGGTTTTTCACCCAGGAAAATGCAAAGCGGCGCCAATGCGCTCAACTACAACCTATACACGGACAGTGCGCACACGATCATTTGGGGCGATGGAACTGGCGGCACGGCGACCGTGGCCGACAGCTACATAGTTTCGCTGACTCCTGGCGTGCGCACCTACACCGTGTACGGCAGGACGGTTGCCTCTCAGAATGTTCCCCCCGGCTCCTACGCCGATACGATCACGGTGACAGTCAATTACTGAGCCGGCCTTGCGCCGCTGCCGCTCGTCGCGGGCAGCCGACGGGAGGGCATCGGCCATCGCGAGCGCAAGTGGCGTTCACTAAAGCCTGCACTTTCAGGACCGCCCACGCAGGCGGTCGGGTTCCGCCGCCCGGTCCGCCGATTCGGATGAGTCCGTCCGTGCGGCCTCGTTCTCGCCCCACATCGCATTGAGCACCGCCAGCAGCACCGCGAAGCCGACACCGAGCACCCACGCGAAGTACCACATCGTCACCTCCAGTCGGCAACCAGCCGCCGGCGATCCGTATCAGTAGGCGCCGTGTTCATTTTTGCGGACGTAATCGGCCGTCACCTTTCCGCGCATCACGCGGTAGGCCCATCCGGTGTAAA
>DASWEL010000119.1:0-5809 GCA_036394755.1 Gemmatimonadales bacterium
CGCCGTCGTGGCGACGCCGCTCTTCTTCAGAAACGCTTCGGCCTTGCGCGCGACGTAGCGGGGGTCGCGCGAGTAGGGCTCACGCGTGATCGGATCCACGATGTCGCACGTCAGGGAGAGCGTCGGCACTTCCAAACAGGGGTCAACAAAAGCGCTGGCCGGATCGGGCATCAGCAGCATGTCGCTCTCGTTGATCGCCTGAAAACCGCGGATCGAGGAGCCGTCGAATCCCAAACCGTCCGTGAACGTGTCTTCCGCGAGCTCCTTCAACGGAATCGAGAAATGCTGCCAGGTGCCGGGCAGATCCGTGAACCGCACATCCACGATCTGCACGCCTGCTTCTTTCGCACGGCGGATCACATCCGCCGGAGATGTGCCGGTAGCGGCCTTCCCACCGGTGACGGTGGGTTCCAACGTTGCTGTCATTGCGAGGGGTCTCCTTCCCGAGTCGGTGAGACGCTGTGCAAGCGGCGGGCCATTCGGGAAGCTAGAGGGCCTAAGGGGGGGTGTCAAGAAATCCGTGCACAAACTGCACGAAAAGTCGCTTCAGGGGGTGTTCACCCTGTGGAAATGTGCAAACTGTCCGACCGAATGTGGAGCAGGTCCGCTACAGTGCTTCCACGAAGTGTATGAGTTCGACCGCCGAAAACTCCCCGAACCGCTCCTGAATGTCCTTCTCCCGCCATTCGAGGAAGATCCATCCCGTCACCTTGTGGAGCTGGCCACTCACGAAGTGGATCCGCCCGCGCACCGCGCCCAGCGACGTGTCGGGCTGGCCCTCCAGATAGACGTCCCAGCGCTGCTCGCCGCGCTTCAATTCTCCCATGTGCTTCCCGTACTCGGTACTCGCCATGGGCCAGTACTCTACCGGCTTTCAAGCGCCCCGCCAGCCCGCTGGCCCGCCGGCCCGAGTTACATTCTCCACCCATGACCTGTCACGCCTGCGGTGCACAACTCTCCTCGACGGCCCGCTTCTGTCACAAGTGCGGCGCGACCGTCGCGACCGTGAGCGCCTCCGGGTGGCGGGCCGGCCTTCCCTGGGGGCTTGGCGGCGCGGCAGTCGGCGCGCTGGTAACCGTGATCGCCATGCGCGCGACCAACGCTCCGGCCCGGAGCGACCAGCCTGAGGCGGCCGTTGCCCCCTTCGCGACTGGCGCCAGCGGTGGCGTGCGACCGCCGGACATTTCGCAGATGTCTCCGAAGGAGCGTGCGAACCGCTTGTTCGATCGCGTCATGATCCTGGCGGAAGCGGGGAAGCAAGACAGTGTGCAGTTCTTTCTTCCCATGGCGCTCGGCGCCTACGGCCAGCTACCAACGCTGGATGCGGACGCACACTACGATGTTGGCTTGTTACAGCTCGCGGGTGGCGATCCCGTCGCAGCGGTCGCGGAGGCGGACACCATTCAGCGTGCAGTGCCGAATCACCTCTTCATCTATGTCCTCCGCGCGCACGCCTACCAGGAGCAAGGCAACACGGCCCAGGAGCAACGGGCCTACGCCGACTTCCTCCGCCACGAGCAGGCGGAATTGGCACTCAAACGCCCCGAGTACGACGACCACCGCAGGTCGTTGACGAACTTCCATGCCGAAGCCGTGCGCCAGTCGCAGAACCCGCGGAGACCGACATCATGACGGCGACGATTTCCCGCACAATCCAGGTCGCCCACAGCCCCGACGCCGATGACGCCTTCATGTTCTGGGCGATGGCAGCGGGCAAGATCGACACCGGCGGCCGCCGTTATGTGCACGAGCTCGGCGACATCGAAAGCTTGAACCGCCGCGCGCTCGCGGGCGAGCTGGAAGTCACCGCCGTCTCGTTGCACGCCTACGCGTACCTCGCCGATCGCTACGCCCTGCTCGCTCACGGTGCCAGCATCGGGGATCGTTACGGGCCGCTCATCGTGAGCCGCAAGCGGCCGCCGACGAGACCACGCGCCGCGCTTACGGGGCGTCTGGTGGCGGTGCCGGGGGAGCTGACCACGGCGTTCCTGACGCTGCGGCTCTATCAGCCCGCTGCGCGACACGTCGTGGTGCCGTTCGATCAAATCGAAGACTACGTCGCCGCGGGAAAAGCCGATGCCGGGCTCCTGATCCACGAGGGCCAACTGACCTTCGCCGACCGCGGTTTGCATCTCTGGGCCGACATGGGCGAGTGGTGGTACCGACAGACCCAGCTTCCGTTGCCACTCGGCGGCAATGTTGTTCGGCGCGACCTCGGCGACGAGCTCACGCGCGCGATCGCGCGCGATCTGAAGGCCAGCATCGAGTACGGTCTCGGTCATCGGGCCGAGGCGCTGGCGCACGCTCAGGGGTTCAGCCGCGGGCTCGACACCGCGCGCACCGACCGCTTCGTTGGCATGTACGTGAACGCCTACACGGTGGACTACGGCGAGCTTGGGCGGCGGGCCGTCGCCGAGTTGTTGACGCGCGCCCATGCGGCCCGGCTCATTCCCGCCCCTGTAGACCTGGCGTTCGTTGCAGCCGATTCCTAGTTTGGCCTTGGTTTCTCAAGGAGAATCGGGTTGACCGCTCTCCCCCCACCGGGAATCGTCACCGTCCTCGTGGTCGATGACGAGGAGCCGATCCGGAACGCGCTGCGGAAATACTTGAAGCAGCAGCAGTTCGAGGTGTACGCGGCAAGCTCGGCCGACGAGGCGCTGCAACAGCTGCGCCTCCATAAGGTCGCTTTGATGCTGTCCGATATCCGCATGCCGGGCACCAGCGGCGTCGACCTCGTGCCACAGGCGCTCGAAATCGAGCCCGATCTCGCCATCCTGATGCTCACCGCCGTGAACGACGCCACCAGCGCGGCGCTCTGCATGCAGCGCGGCGCGATGGACTATCTCACCAAGCCGATCGAGCTCGCTGATCTGGGCCGCGCCGTCCAGCGCGCGCTCAAGCGCCGGGAAATGCATCTCGAGAATCGCCATCTGAATCAATGGCTGAAGGAAGAGGTCACGACGCGCACCGCGGAGCTGCACCGCGAGCGTCACCGCCTGGAGCGGATTTCCACCGCCACGCTCGAGGTACTGGTCAACGCGCTGGAGGCGAAGGATCCGTACCTGCGCGGCCACTCGGCGCGTGTGGCGGACTTGTCGGCGAATATCGCGACCGAGATGGGCCTTCGCGAGGAAGAGGTCGATCACATCCGGATGGCAGGCCGGCTGCACGACCTCGGCAAGATCGGGACGCGGGACGCGGTGGTTAATAAGGAAGGGCCGCTCACCCCAGATGAGTTCGAGCATGTGAAGCAGCACGTCATCATCGGTGCCCAGATTCTCGCGCCGCTCGCTCACCTGGGGTATATCGTGGCCATGGTGAAGAGCCATCACGAGCGCTGGGACGGCACTGGCTATCCTGATGGATTGCGCGGCGAGGAGGTGCCGTTGGGGGGAAGAGTGATCGCCGCGGCCGAGGTGTACGATGCGCTCACCACCGCGCGGCCGTATCAGGAGAAAATGACGCCCGAGCAGGCGGTCGAGCGGATGGCCGATCTCTCCGGCACCGTACTGGACCCCAGGGTCTACGACGCATTGGTCAGGATTGTCGGCCGCAGGCAGACGCTGGTCTTCCTCGACGAGGACGTCGGGCCAGCGCTCTAAAAGCCTGCTCTGTAAGAGACCAAACCCCGGGGCGAGAATCTCCCCGGGGTTGGCGGTCGGGCGAAGTGGCCGTCACACTTCGGCCGCGACCTTTCGATTTACGTCCTGCATCGCAATCAGGTTTCACAGAATTAGATGCACCGATCCACAGAACGGTTGCATCTACCAGTGCTTCACCCGTCCCACGCGCGACATGGTGATCGTTTCGGCTTGAGACCCTCGGCGCAGAACGACCGTCGTGTTCGACACACCCCAGCCCATCCCCGTCGGCCCGAAGATCACCACAGGATTCGAGGTCGCGAGTGTGACGCCATGACTGGACGGACCCGGCGTCCGCCACCACGGTTCCCACCCCTGCGCCCCGAACCGATCGATTCGCAACGTGTCGGGACCGATGGTGACGCGTGCGCGAGTAGATTGCAGGACGGCGCCGTTGCGTCCGACCGCGAGCGCCGTCGTCACATCACGGACGGCCCGCTCGGTCTCGATCCAGTCCATCAGACTGGCGGCGCGGGGTACCCAGAATGCCACCAGCACTGCCGCGATCGCGATCACCACGATCAGCTCGAGGAGCGTGAACCCCTTGGACATGCGCTGTTTATACCGTGTCGGCGAAACCCTGCGGTATCTGGAAAACCCGGCGAAAAGCCAGAAAACGCGCCATTTGCGGGCTAACGCACCGGGACGACGAGCGCTATGTTGGTGCGCGTGATGGTCTTGCCGTCCGGCATGTCGGGTGCACATAGGGCCGCGCGTGAGCACTGAACAGCAGTCTCGCCGCGCGGGCCTGCCCCACGCCGTCTTCCTGCAACGGGTGGCTGATGAACCAGCCACCTCCCCGGACGTCCGTCTGGGTCAGGGAGCGTTTCTGACATTGCGGTTCGTCGATCTGCTCGCTCCCGACCGCGAGCCACCCACTCCCGATGTGTTCCGCTATCAATGGGCGGCCACCGAGCGCTATTGCGCCGAGCTTTCCGGCGAGGGGACTGAGGCGTCCCATCTCAGCTGCATCGTACGCGCGGCGGGTGAAGCGCATCGCGACGGCGAGATCCAGTTACTCGCTCCGGCATTGTTCGCTTATGCGCTCTACCTCGAGCAGGACTCACATCTCGAGGAAGCAGAAGACGTCTTGCAAACGATGATCACCGTCGGGGCGGAACGGCTGAAGACGTCAGATACGATCTCGGCGTGGCTGCGCCTCGGTCGGGTGAGACGCATGCAAACGAATTGGGAATCCGCGCGGGTGGGATACGCCGAAGCCGGCCGAATCGCCGCCTCCGTCGGGGATCGCCAATCGGTGCTCCTCAGCCGTGTGGGGCAATGCAACGTTGTCCAGTTCCGCGGCAATCTCACCGAGGCTGAAGTAGGGTGGCAAGCTCTGTTGAATGACGCGACCATCGAAGGCTTCCGCGCCGTTCAAGCGCAAGCCGAGCATGGTCTGGGCAACACCCTCGATCGCCGCGGTCAAACCGTGGAAGGTGTTCCGCATTTGTGGCGAGCCTATGAGCTCTATGAGGACGAATCCGCTCAGCTACGCGCGCTGAGCGACCTGGGTCTCTCGTTGCTGGCGATCGGTCAGGTGGCGGCTGCGGAACAAGCCCTCAACGAAGTGGTGCGCCGCGAAAGCGTCGCGGACAACCTGGCAAACGCGAAAATCGAGCTGATGAACTGCGCGTCCTTCAGACGTGACCGCGTCTCATTCGAGCGGTGGCGCGAGCGAGCCCTCGATCATGGCGGCGAAGCCGCGCCGAACATCCGCACGGACTACCACCTAAAGGCTGGTGTTGGTTTCGCTCGCTTTGAAAACTTCGGACGCGCCGAGCACGAGCTGCGCCGCGCACTGGAAATCGCCAGCACACACGACTTGCATGAATTCGTTTTTAGAATCGAACGACTGATCAGCGGGCTCCAGGAATGCGTGACACCCGATGATCTGGAGGCACCAGTCCTGGAGCCCGGAGACGCCACCGAAGCCCTCAGAGAGGTCTCAGCCTCTCTAGCAGCGCTTGGGGGCTAAGCGTTAGTGGCAGGTAACCGGATTGCTGTGATCACAAACGCCGCTCGGACCAGACGCATCAGCACAAGCCGATGCGGTGAGCGCGAGCGACACGAGGACCAACGCTAGGGCGAAGCGGATGCGGCGGGACATGATGCCTCCGTGGTCTGGTGATTGGGGGTCGCAAACACCAGCCAACTTGGGCGAAGTG
>DASWEL010000120.1:0-3663 GCA_036394755.1 Gemmatimonadales bacterium
ATCGAGGAGCCTGTGCACAGCCGCCAGCGGCGGCAGCACGGCCGTCGCCAGCAGGAGCACGTCGCGTCCCACCGTCAGCACGAGGAGAAAGCTGAGCCATCCCATGCAGAGGAAGCTCAGCGCCTGCACCCACTCGTGCACCCGGCCCTGGCGGTCCCGATCGCCGAACCAGTAGACGACCGGAAGGATCCACACCATGACGAACGGCGCCGCCAGCGCCACCCGGACCGGCGCCGTTGACGTCAATCGCGCGGCGACGTACGCGTAGCCGGCCAGGAGGATCGCGCTCACCACGAGCAGGAACGGATGAAGGAGACGCCTCACCAACTGATGCTACCAGAGCCCGCGTAGACTCCAATCGTGAGCTTCGATGGGCGACGCGTGAGCATGCTGCCGGGCGCGCTGGTCGTCCTGCTGCTGTGGACGTCCGCCTCGGGCACGACCACCGCTCCGCGCGTGGCCACTCCGGCGCCGCCCGGAACGGCCGAGGAGCTGGGCGCGGTGGTCGAGCAGGCGCGGCTGCGCTTCGTCGCCAGGGACGCCGCGGGCGTGCTGGCGCACCTCGCCGACAACTATCGCACCGGCGGACTCACCAAGCCCGATGTCCGGCAGCAGCTGCTCGCGCTGTACTCGCTGTACGAGGCGCTCCGCGCGCGCGTGCAGGTCGACCACGTCGAGATGGTGGACGGGGACGTGTGGTTCTACACGACAGGCGAGGTCACGGGCCGCCTGCCGCTCGTGGGCTGGGTCACCGTGCTGTCCTGGCAGCGCGAGCCGGAAGTCGCGCGGCGCCAGGGCGAGGTCTGGCGCCTGGTCGGCTTCCAGGACTGATCAGGCCGCGCTAGACGCTCGCCTTCGGTCGCCGCCGCCGCTACAAAACTCATATATGGAGAGAGCGAACGTGTCGGCATGCCGACGTGCGGTGTCAGGCGTGATCCATCTCGTGCCTGTGACAGAACACGGCAATCGCTGGCGGAATCGCAGGTTACTCACTCCGCCGCCGCTTGGCGCGCTCCTTGCGAGACTTTCGCGCGTGGCGGTTGCGCCCGCCGAGGTCCAGATCCGCGCCTCCTCGGCCAGCTCTGCTGCGTGTCTTCCGAAACCGTGCGCGGACTTCCAACCGTTGGAGTCGCGACGGCAACGTCGGCTCGGCCCCAGCGAAGGAATGGTGATTAGAGATGAAGAAGGTACTACTCATTGGTCTGGCGGTCCTGTCGATAGTGTGCGCCGCGACCTCGAGCGGGGCAGGAGGCGGTAACGGCGCGCCGAGCGGCCCGCACTACAACCTCAACATCATCGGCGTGGACAATCCGAAGAACTCCCCGATGACGGCCTCGAATCGTCACACGATCTTTGTGGCGCTCGGGGCGACGAAAGCATCGGATCCGAATCCAGTCACGACCGACATCTGGCTCACGCCGGGCGAGTTCCAGGTGTGCGACGGCAACGGCTTCGACGCCGCCTATGACTGCTCGGGCAAACTGATCGGGCGGGGGAACGGCGCGGTCTTCCAGCTTCCCTGCAACACCGCCGTTCCCACCGACTTCACCTGTGACCAATCGAAGGCGTCGGCCTCGTACCAGGTGTGGGGCCGTGCGCTCGGCCAGCCCGGCGGGTCGGCGACGATCACGACGTGCGCGTTCGACGATCTGGGTGCGTTGATCTGCTCGTCCGAGAACACGCTCAACGTCTTTTCGCGTGGCAAGGGCAAGCAGACGTTTCAGAACGTGACGAGCGCGCTCACGACGCTCCAGAGTGTCTGCTTCGACCTTGGCGGCATCGTGACGTGCGGAAGCGTGTCCTTGTTCAACAGCGTCCTGCAGGATTACTTCTGGCAGTACGACAACAACGGACTGCGTCTCGCACAGATCCGCTTGTACCTGAATCAGCCATAAGCGAGAGCGACTGCACGCCCCGGAGGTCGCGATGGCGGCCTTCGGGGCGGCTCCTGGACATGTCGTTCCGTTCACGCCAGATCCTCCTCACACTCGTCTTCGCGGCGAGCCTGTGGCCCTCCTCAGTTCTGTCGGCGCCCCGGGTGGCCTTCAGTCCGACCGAGTACGACTTCGGCGGCATCCGGCGCGGTGAGAAAGTCGCGCGGACCTTTCAACTTCGCAACAGCGGTGACGCATCGCTTGAACTGACCGGCGTTCGCTTCTCCATGCCGGGAATGACCGCCCGCCTGCCGAGAACTGTCGCGCCCGGGAGAGACGCAACCATCGTGCTCGAGTTGACCACCGACCATATGCAGGGAAGCGTGCGCGGAGTCGCCGTCGTGGAAACGAACGACCCCCGCGCACGGTCGGTGGCGCTCGTGCTCAGGGGGATGGTCCATGGCCCGGTCGACATCGAGCCGCTTCCCGCGGTGTTCCTTTCCTCCTTCCGAGGCGAGGATGTCCGCCGCGAGCTGACCGTGCGAAGCAACCAGCCTGGGCCCGTCGCCATACGTCTGGCTGCACATCGCGGCACGCACTACGAGGCGGAGCTCGAGACCGTCGAACCGGGACGGACGTGGCGGCTCACCGTGAAACCGGCGGCGGGAATTTCACCCGGCCGCTACGACGAGACCCTCGAGCTCGAGAGCAGCGACGCGGTGATCGGAATGATACGCCTCCCCGTTCACGTCCTGGTCAAGGCGGACGTCTACGCGAATCCCGACGAGATCGATTTCGGCGAGGTGGCTCTCGACCGCCTTCGGCCGCAGCCGCGAGCGGCGCAGTTTCTCGAGCAGACGGCGTTCGTCAAAAAGCGCGCCGGAGCATTTCGACTTCGCGGTATCCGCTCGAACGTGCACGCGCTCGACATCCGCGCGACGCCGTCTTCCACGGCGAGCGGCACCTTCCGAATCGACGTGAGCCTGCGTTCCGAGGCGCTTCGACCGGGAAGCCTCGATGGAACGATCTTCATCGACACCGACGACCCGACATTCCCGCGCTTGACGATCCGCGTCCGCGGGCAAGTGGTTGACAAGCAGCCGTAAGGCTCCGAGACGACCCCGCAGAGCGCCAATCGCGACGCGGCGCCGGACCCCGCCAACGGTTTCTGGCCCAAGCTTTTGCCCTACATTGTGGTGTCCCGAACGACGTAGGAGGCCACATCCTGACACGCCGTGCCAAGCCAGCCGTTCTCTAAGTGGCGTAGGAGCCACTTGCCCACGTCTGGATAGGCTCCTATGATTCCGGCCACCTATGCGATCTGTTGGCCGTCACCTCCGCCGGTCGGTCCCGCCGATCATCCCTCACCGCACCGCCGTTGCTCTTCTTCTCCTCGCTACGGGCGCACCGCGCAGGTGCATTCCTCGCCCGCGGCCCGGGACGCGCCGATCATGAACTCCGACGACCGTGAGAAGACCCCAGCACGTCCGCGGTTACTCGCGGGAAGGCGTCTGAGTCGAGCCCTACGACCGACGATCGGCGCGCCGATGATCACCGGACGCGCGTGACCGACGCCCCCGCCTCCCGGGATCCGGCGCGGGCCACGCTGGCGGTGCTCTTCATCGCCGGACTGATTGTGGCGAGCTTCCGGGTCCTGCAACCGTTCCTGCTCGCGGCGGTCTGGGCCACGATGATCGTGGTCGCGACCTGGCCCCTGATGCTGCGCGTGGAGTCGGCGCTGGGGGGTCGGCGCCGGCTGGCGGTGGCCGTGATGACGGCGGTCTTGCTG
>DASWEL010000121.1:0-13314 GCA_036394755.1 Gemmatimonadales bacterium
GTGGAGGCGGCGGCGGCGGCGGTGGAGGCGGCGGCGGAGGAGGCGGAGGCGGCGCCGGCTGAGGCACTGGAGCGGGCGGAGGCACGGGCGCCGGGCACTTGTTGGCCTGGGCCGCTGCGACCGCAGCAGCACCACGCTGGCTGTTGCCGTTCTGGCCAGCCTGCGGCGTGTTCTTGCACTTGTTGGCGGCGCTCTGACCCTGGGCCGCGGCCGCTACGAGCGGCAACGCCAAGAGGCCGAGGACGCCAAGAACCACACGAACGCTTTTCATGATCTCTCCTGACCGAAGAGGTCGTGGATATGGAACTGCACGCCCCTAACGGGCAAGAACCGCACCCAATCTGGCACAGCGCGCGTAACACGTTCTAGAGCAACGATATAGACGCCAACAACACCACGGAAATCGACCGTGCTGCTGTCTTAGTACTCGACGTTGTGTTATGCGGTGTTTCTGGCGATCTGCAAGTGACATTCAGGCAGGCAAATCTGCCCTATTTTCGCTTGAGATCCGTGAGTGCGGATTGAGCGGCGGCGCGGACCTGCTTGTCGCCGTCATCGGTGAGACCTTCGAGCGTTCCAACTGCCGCCGGTGTCGCGGCGAGACGAAGTGCCTCGACCGCCGACGCGCGCAGCGCCGCCGGTCTCCGACCGAACAACCGGCCGCCCGGCTGCGCGAACTTGATGAGCGCCTGCACCGCGGCCGTACTACCGATCCGCCCGAGCGCGAGAATGAGCTCTCGCTCCACCGCCTCATCCTCTTCCTCTTCCATCGCGACGACCAGCGGCATCGCCAGCGCGCTCGACTTGCGGCCGCCGACGCCGAGGGCGGCCTGCATGCGCACCTCCGGGGACTTGTCCCGCAATGCGCGACGCAGAGGCTCCGCCGCCGAGCTCGATCCGATCTTTGCCAACGCCAGGGCGACCGCCTTCCTGACACGCTCGTCGTCGTGCTCGAGCTGCTGGGCGAGCGCCGGTACGGCTTCATCCAAGCCCAGCTCACCCGCCAGTTCGGCGACATTGCGCACGACGAACCACTGGTGATGCCCAAGCATGTGCACCAGTTGGTCCGTCCCTTCCTTCATGCCGGTCAGCGCCATGAAGATGCCGCGCCGCTCCTCGATGGTCGGCGCCGCGACCAGGAGATCCAGCAGCACTTCGACCCCGTCCTCCCCCGCCCTCCGTAGCACCAGCAGCGAGTCCTCCCGGTCGGCGGGATGATTGGCCACCTCGGCGATCGCTTCGAGCAGCGCCTTGTTGTACATGCGCTTCAGCGCGATCGAATACTGCCGCCGCCGGCTCGCGTCGCCCACCTGCTGCTCGGCGCGAACAATCCCGGCGACGATCGTCAGCGCCTGCGAGATGCGGTTTGTCTTCATCGCCGTCTCGAGCTGACGTCCCAAAACCGCGAGCAGCTCGCCGACATGCGGTCCGTCGGGCTTCTCCTTCAACTGCGCGATCAACTCCCCGGTCGTGCGCCTGGCCGCGGACGCCGGAGAGAATCCAACGCTCTGGGCGGTCGCTTCGCGGACGATATCGGGGATGTCTTCGGTCCCGCTCGCAGCGGCCGGCGTGTCGCGGATCGCGCTTGGCATATCAGGCGGCGGTGGGGGCGCCACATCGGCGCGAGCGTTGGGAGCGGGCGGCACGCTGACGGGAGCGATCGGCGTTCCGAAGACGAAAGTCTGCATCCTGACCGAAACCCGTGACGCCCCGCTCGCCCGCAGCCGGGACGCGATGTCCTCGTCGCCCGGCTGAGCGGCAAGCGCACGCAGCAACTCGAACATCTCGCCAACCGGGGGATCAGCCGGAATGGCAATCTCCTTTACAGAGTGAAATTCGAGGCGCTGCAGCAGCGTGTCACCAACCACCGGCGCCCCGTTTACGAGCAGCTTGCCATCCTGCGCCGAGATCGTGACACCATCGACCTTGAGGGTCCCGGCGAGCGTGCGAAACTGCGCTTTCTGCTCTTCTTTCGCGTCTGGATCGCGAAACAGGTCGAGAGCGCGCGCGAACGACGCGGCGAAATCCTGCGGGGTGGCCATGGGGAGGCTGAATCTATAGAGTACCCCCCATGATCGCACTGCTCTTGCTCACCACGGCCCTGTGCGGGAGTCCGCAAGACACGCTCTCGCCGGCCGCACGACGGATACTGGCAGACGTGCAGTTCCTCGCCGCCGACAGCCAGCAGGGCCGTGGCGTCGGCACCGCGGGGCTGCAGCGCTCCGGGGCCTACATCCGGGACGGCTTTGGGCGGGCCGGCTTACGCGTGTCGTTCCAGGATTTCACGATTCCCGCGGATGCGCCGGCGGTGCTGCATACCACGCTCGGTGGCACACCCACCCGCAACGTCGTCGCCATCATCCCGGGGTCATCGCGCACGCTGCGTGGGGAAATCGTCGTGGTCGGCGCGCACTACGACCACCTGGGACTCGGCGGATTCGGTGCACTGGATCCTGATTCCACGGGGCGAGTGCATAACGGCGCCGACGACAACGCGTCCGGCACCGCCGCGTTGCTGGAGATCGGCCGGCGGCTGGCCCGGCGCCACCCCGCACGGACCGTCGTACTCGTCGCGTTCAGCGGCGAGGAGCTCGGCACCATCGGTTCGTCGTACTTCGTGCACCACTCCGTGCCCCAGCCGATCGACTCGCTGTATGCGATGCTGAACCTCGACATGGTGGGACGGCTGCGGAACGCGCGGCTCATGGCGCTCGGCGCCCGGACCGCGCGCGAATTCCCGGCCCTGCTCGATTCCCTTAACACACCGCCGCGGTTCGACTTACGGGCATCGGGAGACGGCTGGGGACCTAGCGATCATGCCGTTTTCTTCGCGACCCGCCATCCCGTGCTGCACTTCTTCACCGATTTGCACGACGACTATCACCGCTCGACCGACGACTGGGAAAAGCTCAACGTCACCGGAATCGCGCAGGTCGCGGAGTACGTTGCCGATCTCGCCTGGTCGTTGGCCAATCGGACCGGTCCCCTGACGTTCGTGGATGCGCCGCGCCCGCAGGCCACCACTGGTGGGTCGGGATACGGGGCCTATCTCGGGACGATTCCCGACATGAGCGGCGGCGGCGTGTCAGATGGTGTGCGCATCACGGGCGTGCGGGTGGGCAGTCCGGCCGAGCAGGCAGGGCTGCAAGCGGGCGACGTGATCACGGCGATCGGCGACAAGCACATCGGTAACTTGTACGACATGACCGACGCACTGCGCAGCCATCAGGCGGGTGATACCGTGGCCATCCTGAGCCGGCGCGACAGCGTGGAGCGGCGTGCCACGACGGTTCTCGGAAAGCGCCCGTGACGAGCGGCGCGGCGTCGGAAGCCACGAAGGTCGTGCGCGCGCTGCGCGCGGCACATCTGCACGACGAGGGGCGTCACGCGCTGTTGCAGATGGCCTGCGAGCGCATTCGGTCGTGGGGCCCGCCCTACACCTCTGTCTACGCCTACATGCTCGACGGCGCCGAGCTCGTGCTCGAGGCCCACGCCGGCCGCGAAACCGAGCATACGCGGATTCCCGTCGGCCGCGGCGTATGTGGGACGGCGGTCGCGGAGCAGCGCGACCAGAACGTCGCCGACGTGAGCGCGATCGGGAATTATCTGGCCTGCAATCTGTTCACCAAGTCGGAACTGGTCGTGCTGATCCGGCGCGGTGACCACATCCTCGGACAGATCGATATCGACTCCGACGTGCCGAGCGGCTTCGGTGAGCGCGAGCATGCCGAGGTGAAGGAAGTCGCCGACGCGCTAGCAGTTCTGCTGTAGTGCACCTGTTCACTCGGCGGGTCGGCAGCGGTCCCCTGGTTGTGGTGCTGCACGGCGGACCGGGCGCGAGTCACGATTATCTCCTGCCGCAGTACGACCTGCTCGCGCAGGGTCGCTCACTTCTCTACTACGATCAGCGCGGCGGCGGTCAATCTCCCGTGCCGCGCGAGACGCCGGTGGGCTGGCAGGAGCATGTTGCTGACCTCGACGGTATTCGCGCGGACTTAGGCCTGGAGCGGCTGACGTTGTGCGGGTATTCCTGGGGCGGTCTGCTGGCGGTACTGTACTTCGTCGAGCACCCGGAACGCGTCGAACGCCTGGCGCTCGTTGCTCCCGGCTCGCCGACCGCCGAGTACCGAAGCCAGTTCGAGGAGGAATTCGCGCGTCGCATGGCGGCGCCCGAGATCAAACGCGAGCGCGACGCGCTGCGCGCCAGCGGCTTGCGCGAGCGCGATCCCGCAACCTATCGAAGGCGAGCATTCGAGCTGTCCGTAGCCGGCTACTTCCGCGATTACCATGACGCGAAGAACCTCACGCCCTTCCGCGTCAACGCTCGGACCCAGCAGGCCGTTTGGGACAGCCTCGGTAATTATGACCTTCGTCCCAAAGTCAGGGAGACCGCGTCCCGCGTCCCCCTTCCCCCTTCCCTCGTAATTCACGGCACGTTCGATCCGCTCCCGATCGCCGGTTCGCGCGAGCTCGCCGCGCTGCTGCAGGCTCGTCTGAAGGAGTTGCCGGTGGGGCACTGCCCGCACGTCGAGGCGACCGCCGAATTCGTGCGCACGCTCGACGACTTCCTCCCGAAAGCATGAGAGCGACTCCTTTCGCGCTGGCTTTTGGGGAAATCGAGCCACGGTTTCCCGCTATCGCCGGGGCGCTGCAGCAGGACGGCGCGGCCCCCACCGACCGCGATCGCTTTGTGTTGCTCGAGCCCGTCGGCCGGTTGCTGCGCGAGATCGTACCAGAGGACGCCGGCGCCGACGCGCTCGAGGCGCACGTGCTGCTGCTGCATCACGCATATCTGTTCTGGGCGGCCGAGCAACCTACCTACCCGATCAGCGACCAGGCGCTGCGTCGCGCGGTCGGCGAAAAGCGAATCACGACGCGGCTACCTCATGCCGCGCAGTATCTGCAACTGCCGGAGCTGCGCGTCTGGGGCTCACCGAACGAAGCCAGCCCTCCCGAACCGCTCGACGGCATGTTCGTGAGCGCGGCCCCGTCCGAAACCGAGGGGACCGCTGCGATCAGCGTTTTGGCAATCTTCGGGATGCGCCCCGATCGACCGGGGTTCAGTGCGGTGGGACTCGAGGGGCGAGCCGACCCTGACGATCCGGCGCAGGGTGAAATCGAAATCGCGGCAGCACGCGACGATGGCACCGCACCATTCGCTCCGAAGCTGGCGGGCGGCACGGCCGCCGGACTGTACTCCGTGGCCAATGCCGGCGAGCTGCTGCTGCTCACGTGCCGGCTCCTGACGCTGCTAGATTCCGGGTGACCCATGAAGACGAAAGTCGCGGCGACCGAACGGAAAGCGCGGGCACGGAAGATCATCGCGCGCTTGAAGCGGGAGTACCCGGAAGCGACGAGCGCGCTGCACCATCACAGTGCCCTGGAGCTCGTCGTCGCGACGATTCTTTCCGCCCAATGCACCGACGCGCGCGTCAACATGGTCACGCCGCACCTGTTCGCGAAATACCGCACGGCCGCCGACTACGCCTCGGCCGATCCGCGCGTGCTGGAGAAAGAGATCCAGTCCACCGGCTTCTTCCGGAACAAGACGAAATCGATCATCGGGATGGCGCAGGCGCTCGTCGAGCGGCATGGGGGCGAGGTGCCGCAAACGATGGCAGAGCTGACCGCCCTACCCGGCGTGGGCCGCAAGACGGCGAACGTCATCCTCGGCACCTGGTTCGGGAAAAACGAAGGGATCGTGGTGGACACGCACGTGCATCGTCTGAGCCGGTTGCTGGGGCTCACCCGGCAGGACGATCCCGTGAAGATCGAGCGAGACCTGATGGAGATCGTGCGGCGTGATGATTGGACCTGGTTCGCGCATACGCTGATTCAGCACGGGCGCGCGGTCTGTATCGCGAGAAGACCGAGATGTGCCGACTGCGTGGTCAATCGGCTCTGCCCGAGCTCGCTGGTATGAGCACGCTCAGTCCAGTCGACCGCGCAGCGCTCATCGCTACGCGACGCGACATCCACCAGCACCCCGAGCTGGGGTTCGAAGAGACGCGTACCGCCAACCTGATTACCGATCGCTTACGCGGCCTGAATTACCAGGTAACTCCGGGCATCGGAAAGACCGGCGTCGTGGGACTCAAGAAGAGCGGCGGCCGCTGCGTGCTGCTCCGGGCAGACATGGACGCGTTGCCCGTCGAGGAAGCGAACGCGGTCCCCTATCGCTCCCGGCAACCGGGGAAGATGCACGCCTGCGGGCACGACGGGCACGTCGCAATCGGCCTCGAGGTCGCCCGCCGCCTCGCACCGCTCGAGCTCCCGGGGAGCGTGAAGTTTGCGTTCCAGCCTGCCGAAGAGGTGTCGAATGGCGCGCAGGCGATGATCAAGGACGGCGTCCTCGACAAACCCAAGGTCGACGCGGCGTTCGGCATTCACCTCTGGAACGACCTGCCGGTGGGCACCATCGGGATCATGGCGGGACCCGTGATGGCATCAGTCGATCAGTTCGAGATCGAGATTCTGGGGCGGGGCGGCCATGCGGCCGCGCCGCATCAGACGATCGATCCGGTGCTCGTCGCGGCTCATATCGTCACCGCGCTGCAGAGCCTGGTGTCGCGGCGGCGCGATCCGCTGGCGGAAGCCGTAGTCTCGGTGACGGAAGTGCATGCGGGACGGGCATTCAATGTGATCCCCGACCGCGCCGACCTTCGCGGCACCGTGCGCACGTTCGGGGGCCACTTCTTCGAGGATGCGCCGCGGCTGGTCGAGGAGACGGCACAGGGCATCGCGGCGGCGCTCGGGGCCCAGGCCAACGTGGATTACCGCCGGCTCAGCGCGCCGCTCATTAATAATGAAGAGCTGAGCACGTTGATGCGCGCCGTCGCCGCTGGCCTGATCGGTGCCAACAACGTGCGCCACGGCGTGCGCACGATGGGCGGCGAGGACATGGCCTACTTTCTCGCCAGCGTCCCCGGGTGCTTCGCGTTCGTCGGTTCGGCGCCCAAGGGGGGCCGCGCGTCCCCACATCACAGTCCCACATTCGACATCGACGAGGAGTCGCTGGTGATCGGCGCGGAGTTGTTGACGCAAACCGCGATCCGGTACCTGGATTAGCGCCGTGTCGTCGAATCAGCTGGCGTCCGAACCCTCCGCGTACCTCAAGTCTGCAGCCCACCAACCGGTCCATTGGTCTGCCTGGGGCGACGCCGCGTTTGCGCGCGCGCGCGAGGAGAAGAAGCCGATCCTCCTCGATATCGGCGCCGTCTGGTGCCATTGGTGCCACGTCATGGACGGCGAGTCGTACGAAGATCCCGCGATCGCCGAGCTCCTCAATCGTGATTTCGTGTGCATCAAGGTGGACCGTGACGAGCGACCCGACGTGGACTCGCGCTATCAGCGCGCCGTGCAGGCGCTCAGCGGGCAGGGCGGCTGGCCGCTCACGGCCTTCCTGACGCCCGACGGTGAGGTCTTCTTCGGCGGCACCTACTTCCCCCCGGACAACAACGCCTACGGGCGGCCGGGATTTCGCCGCGTGCTGATGGAAATCGCGCGCGCGTTTCGCGAAGAGCAAGAGCGCGTCACCACGAACGCGCACGCCATTCGCGAACACGTCGTCCAGACGCTGGACGAAGCGAAGTCGGGGGTTGTGAGCGCCGATCTGGTCAGTGGCGCGGCCGACCAGATGGCCAAGCTGTTCGACGTGCGCTACGGCGGCTTCGGCTCGGCACCCAAGTTCCCACACTCGGCGGCGATCGAGTTCCTGCTCGCGCGCTGGCACGACAGCCGGGGTGGTCTCGCGTGGCAACGGGAGATCGTCGAGAAGACGCTCACCGCAATGGCGCGCGGGGGCATCCGCGATCACGTGGGCGGCGGCTTCCACCGCTACTCGGTCGATGAGCGGTGGATCGTTCCCCACTTCGAGAAGATGTCGTACGACAATTCCGAGCTGCTGCGGACCTATCTCTCGGCCTACCAGGCTCTCGGGACTCCGCTGTTCAAGGAAGTCGCAACCGGCATCGTGGACTGGGTGCTCGAAGTCATGGCCGACCAGGAGCCCGGGGGGGGCGCATTCGCGACATCACAGGACGCGGACCTGACGTTTGGTGATGACGGTGACTATTGGACGTGGACGGTGGATGAAGCCAAAGACGCGCTCACCGCGCGAGAATTCGCGGTCGCGTCGAGTGTGTTCGACATCCAGGACACGGGCGAGATGCACCACAACCCGAGGAAAAACGTGTTGTGGTGGAAGCAGGACCCGGGGAGTGATGACGATTGGCCCGTGCTGCGCACGGCGATCAAGAAGCTCAAGGCCGCACGCGACCGCCGCAAAGCGCCGTTCGTGGACCGCACGGCGTACGTCAACTGGAACGCGATGATGGCGGGTGCTTTTCTGCAGGCGGGAGCGGCGCTCGATCGAACCGAGTGCAACCAGTTCGCGCTCAGGGTTCTCGAGCGTATTTGGAAAGAGGCGTGGGATGTGGGCAGTGGGGGGGGGATGTCGCATGTCCTCGGGCGTCGTGAGCCGCGCGGCATGCTGGATGACAACGTGCAGGCGGCCGCCGCCTTTCTCGACGCGTACGAAGCCACGGGAGAATCCGGCTGGCTGGAGCGGACGATCGAGGTGATGACGTACTGCACCAAGGCACACGCCGACCCGAGTGGAGGCTACTTCGACATCGCCGCAACGAACGGCACCGCATATCTCGCGACCCGCGCCAAGCCGGTGCAGGATGCCCCGACGCCCTCGCCCAACGGCGTCGCCGGGCTCGTGCTCGCGCGACTTGCGGCACTGACCGACAAGGCGGAGTGGCGCGAGCGCCTCGATCGCCATCTCGCTGCCTTCGCCGGCAGCGCGCGTGAATTGTCGTTGTACGGCTCCACCCTACTCCGCGCAGTGGACTGGGCCGTGCATCCTGGCACCCGCATCGAGGTCCGCGGCCCGCGCGGCGATGGACCCGCGTGCGCGATGCATCTGCTCGCGCTGCAGACCTATCGCCCCCGCAAGGCGGTGGTGCGCACGATTGCCGAGCAGCCCGCCGCGACGGTTTGCGTCGGAACCACGTGCTCGATGCCCGTGTCCGCGCCGGAGCAGCTCACAGGGCTGCTGGAGGCGTGAACCGCCGCACCCTCGGCCGTACCGGACTCTCCGTCAGCGAGATCGGTTTCGGGGCATGGGCAATTGGCGGCAATGCGTTCGGTAACTCGTATGGCGCCACGGACGACGCGGAGTCCACGCGTGCGATCCGGCGGGCGTTCGAGCTCGGCTGCAACTTCTTCGACACGGCAGACGTGTACGGCCACGGTCACTCCGAAACCCTGCTCGGGGCGGCGCTGCACGACGTCCGCGATCAGGTCTTCATCGCGACCAAGGCTGGCGGCAACTTCTACAACCGGGACATGCGGCTGGACTTCACGCCCGGCTACCTGAGGTTCGCCGTGGAACGGTCGCTCGAGCGGCTGCGTGCCGACCATATCGACCTGCTGCAGCTGCACAATCCGCCCATCAACCTGATTTCCACGAGGGGCACCTACGAACCGCTGGAAGAGATGAAGCGCGAGGGACTAATCCGGTTCTATGGCGTGTCCGTACATCCGCCGGAGGAGGGCGTGGCGGCCGTCCAGGCGACGATGCCTGACACGGTGCAGATCGTCTACAACTTGGCGCGGCGCGAAGCCGAGGACACATTCCTACCCACGGCGCACGCGGCGAACGTGGGCGTGATCGCGCGCGAGCCGCTCGCGAACGGCTTCCTCGCCGGACGCTACAACGCCGCCAGCACCTGGGAGCCTGGCGATATCCGCAGCCGGATGCCGCGGCCCTACGTGGCGCAGCTGTCCGCGCTGGGCCAGCGAGTGCACGAGCTGGCGGAGCAGTCGGGGATGACGGCGGCGCAGCTGGCGCTCAAGTTCGTGCTCGACCGCCCGGAGATCGCGTGCGCGATCGTGGGGATGAAGACGGTGCAGCACGTCGAGGAAAACCTCAACGCGGGGATGTAGATGCCGAACAAGAAAGCGGTGATCGAGACGAAGAAGGGCACGATCGAGGTCGAGCTGTTCGCGGACGAAGTGCCCGGCACGGTTGCGAATTTCGAGAAGCTGGCGAACTCGAGCTTTTACGACGGGACCAAGTTCCATCGCGTGATTCCGAATTTCATGATCCAGGGTGGAGACCCGTACTCCAAGACCGGCAAGGGACCGGTTGGCACGGGCGGCCCGGGATACACGATCAAATGTGAAACGCAGAAGAACACACACAAGCACGTTGCCGGCACGCTCTCCATGGCGCATGCGGGCAAGGACACGGGCGGCAGCCAGTTCTTCATCTGTCACTCGCCGCAACGACATCTCGACGGCGTGCACACCGTCTTCGGGCAGGTCACCAAAGGCATGGATGTTGTTAACGCGATCAAAGGAAACGACGAAATCACGTCGATCCGTGTCTCGTAAGGAGGTTTTGTGGTTGCTTTCCTGTTGGCAATGACGCTGGTAGTTCAGGACTCGGGTGCCTTTGTGGTGAGGCTCGGTAACGACACGCTTTCGATGGAGCAATACACGCGCACCGCAACGCAGCTGCGGGGCGAGTATGTGATCCGCACGCCGCGCAGCCTGCATCGCATCTATACCATGGACCTGAATCCCGACGGGACGATTCGGCGCCTGCAGCTCGTCACACACAACATCGGCGGGGGGCCTGGGCCGATGGAGACGAGGAACTCGGTCGACTTCTCCGGCGACACCGCGGTCATGGTATCGCCGCGCGGCGACAGTTCGGTTACGTCGAAACTCGCCGTACCGCGCGGGACTTTCCCATTCCAGCTCCACGTGTACGGCTTACTCGAGCAGATGGGCCGCTGGGCGCGCGCGCAGGGGAAGGACAGCGTCAGGTTCACCGCCCTCACCTCGGCCACCGCGACGAGTGGTGGCTACATGACCAGGCGAGGCGGAGACACCCTCGTCGTCATGTTCGACCAGGGTCAGTACGCGGGCGTCGGGCCCTTCACGTTCCGGCTCGACCGGCAGGTGCACCTGACGTGGCTCACAGGCAAAGGCAGCACCTTGCAGGTCGAAGTCCAGCGCGTCGCGTCGGTGCCGATGGCGCAGGCCACGCAGTCCTTCGCGAGCCGGCCGCTCGGCCAGTTGTCGCCGCGCGACACGGCGCGCGCGACCATTGGCGGCTCCGAGGTGTGGATCGACTACAGCCGCCCCACCCGGCGCGGCCGAGATATCTTCGGCACGTTGGAGCCGTGGAATAAGGTGTGGCGCACAGGCGCAAACGCGGCAACGCAGCTCAACACGCCCGTGGACCTGGTGATCGGCGGCGCGACAGTCCCCGCGGGCAGGTACACCCTGTGGACGCTTCCCTCGCCGACCGGATGGAAGCTCATCATCAACAAACAGAACGGGCAGTGGGGCACCGAATATCATCCGGAGCAAGACCTGGTCCGTGTCGAAGTCAAGACCGAGACGCTCGCTACACCGGTCGAGCAGTTCGTGATCGCGTTCGAGCCGGCTTCCGCGCCCTCGGCTATCACGTTCGCGTGGGACAAGGTTCGCTACTCCGTCCCGGTGGCGACGAAGTAAGTGCATCTCGATTTCGCGGTTGTCGCCGACTACGCGCTGGTCGATCAGTCGGGCAAGATGTCGGTGCTCGGCATTTTCCAGCACATCTGGGTGCCGCAGTTTCCGGCGATGCATCCGCGGCTGCACCTGGTGCTACGGCTGAAGGGGAAACGCACGGAAGTCGGCGAGCATCAAGTGCAGATCAAGCTGCTCGATGAAGACGACGCGGAGCTGCTGGGCGGCTCGGGCACAGTGAACTTTGCCGAGCCGCCCGCCGGCGTCACGGAGATCGAGGCGGCTGCGGTGCTCGTGTTCGACGTGCCGTTCCCGCACGCCGGTCAGTATCGGTTCGAGATCACCGTGGACGGCGAGCGCAAAGCCAACGTCCCGATTACGGTGTCGCAGATGCCCACGGCGCCCGCGCAGCCCCCTTCGACACCTCAGGCTCCCGGTTCCTAGCACGTCTTCGCTGCCGCTCGGCGCCTACGTGCGGCTGCCGGTGCTGCTCCTTGCCGCCGCGCTGGCGCTGGGGTTCGACCTCGGCGGGTATCCGCTGTTCGATCCCGACGAGGGACGCAACGCCGAGGTCGCGCGCGAGATGGCGGCGACGAACGACTACGTGCTGCCGCGTTTCGACGGGCTGCCGTACCTCGACAAGCCCATCGTGTACTTCGCGTCGGCCGCCGTGGTGATGGAGGTACTGGGACCAACCGAGACCGCCGCCCGTCTGCCGGCGTACCTGTTCACGCTGGCGACGCTGATCGTAGTGGTATGGTTCGTCAAACGACGTTGGGGCATGGATGCGGGATGGCTCGCGGCACTGGCGCTCGCGACGATGCCGCTGGTGCTCGCATACGCGCGCACGACGATCATGGACAGCGCGCTCGCATTCTGCACCACCCTCGGGATCCTCGCGTTCTGGGAGGAGCGACCCGTGCTGGCGTGGGCGGCAATCGGGCTCGGAGCGATTACCAAGGGACCAATTGCGATCCTGGTGCCGCTGGTCACGCTGATCCCCTACTCGCTGATTACCGGCAGAACCGTGCGGAGGCTGTTCCCGCTCGCGGGGCTCGCCGTGTTCGCGATCGTCGCCCTGCCCTGGTTCCTCGCAGTGTCGCATCGCGTCCCCGAATTTCCGCATTACGTCTTCGTGCGCGAGACCTTCGAGCGCGTAACCACGAAAAGCTTCCACCGGACCGCGCCGTTCTGGTACTATCTGCCGATCGTTCCCGTCGCCGCGTTCCCCTGGATCGTGCCCGCACTCGCAGGTCTGAAAAACTGGCGCTGGGCCTGGCTGGCCCGGCGCGTGAATCCACGGGCACAGGAATCGATTCTTCTGGCATGCTGGGTTCTTGGACCTTTGCTGTTCTTCTCGTTGAATCAGTCGAAGCTCCCCCAGTACGTCTTGCCGCTGATGCCGCCTTTCGCACTCGCCGCGGCACGAGGGCTCGACGCCGGAATCGGGGTCGGTAGGCGTACGTATGCCGCGATCGCCGCGCTGCTCGGGCTCGCCCTCGTATCGTTGACCATCTGGCTGCCCGTGCCCATCAGCCTGACCCCGGGCGAGCGGGCCGCGATCCCTCAGACTGCGCTGGCGCTGGGCATCGCGCTGCTGATCTCGGCGGCATTGGTCTGGTACGCCGGCCGAGGCGAGCGCCCGCGCCCGGCACTCACGGTGATGGGGTACGCGCTCACCGTGCTAGCGATGCCGATCGTCTCGGGCCGGCTGCTCGCCGCGGTCGGCGAGGATCGCTCGTCCGCGACCATTGCTCAGGTGATTCAGAATGCTGGGCCGAT
>DASWEL010000122.1:0-23911 GCA_036394755.1 Gemmatimonadales bacterium
CCACCAGCGGTCGCGCAGACCGATCGACGCGAATCGCGATGTCGCGTCTCCCGGCTGCGCGCTGAGTGCGGGCGTATGCGGCAGCCACTCGTCGGAGTATGTCTCGACCGCGACGACGCCCTGCTCCGGTCCGCCGCTCAACGTGTACCGGTAGACACCGGGAAGCAGCAACAGCTCCGCGCGGCCGGCGGCGTCAAAGCGCAGCGTGTCCGTGCGCGTCGTGTCGTCGCTCCGCAACGAGATGGCGAGCGGGCGCGACGTATCCGGGGATGTCCAGCGCCAGACGATCGGCAGGCCGTTCGGCGCTTCGAGCGCCACCGGAGCCGCCCGCTGTCGGTTCCCTGCTCCCCGCTCCCGCAGCAACCAGTCCACCAGAGCGGCGACCACACTGCGGTAGCCTTCTTGTGCCGCACCCCCGCGAAACGCCCAGCGCCACAACCCCGCGGCCCTGACCGTCGCGATCCGCTCTCCGTTCCGCTCCTCGAGTGTGACAATCGGGCGCGGCTGGCCGCGCCGGGCCAGCCGGGCCACGAGCGCAACCGTCGTCGGTGGACTCGAATCGTGCGTCTGCGCGACAACGGCCGTCGCAGGCGGCAACGAATCCCAATTCACGCCCGCCAGCGCCGCGGTGAACGGTGAGGAGAGCGGCCGTTCGACGTACCAATCGCCCGGCTGGCCGTTCGTGGGCCACAACAGCACCGCGTTTCTCGATCCGCCGGTAAACGCGCGCGCGTGCGCCGGCTCGCCCATCGCGACCACGAGCCGCGCATTCGCCGCGGCGCTCGTGAGGACGCTGGTCGCGACGGGAGCCAGCGTCGCACCGTCGCGCCAGCGTCCCGCTTCCGTCTCCACAAACACCTTCACCGGCACCCGCGCCACATCGCCGAGCGTGCGGGCGAGGAAGCGGGTTTCCCAGTCGGGCGGCGACGCAAAGATCACGGCGGCGGGCTCGAGGCTGACGTCGATCGCAAAGAGACGGCTGTTGTCTCGGGGCTCGGCGTCGTTCACACCATCGAGGCTGACCTGGAGCACGGTCCACCCGGGAGATGGGATACGGGAAACGGGAAACGTGACCTCAGTGGATAGAGTCCCGCTGTCTGGAAGCGTGACACGCTGCGAGGCAAGCACGCCATCCGCGATCTTCACCACCAGAGTCACGCGTTTCCCGTTTCCCGTTTCTCGTTTCCCGCCAACACCGTAGCTGACCTTCAGGCCGAGAGTGTCGGTGCGAGTCACATGTCTCGGCCCTTCAACCCCCGCGACGTACCCATCGGCAAAACTGCCGCGCGGGGTGATAACGACGCGAGGCCGCCGCAATAAGTCGGCGGGGATATCGGCCACGTCGTCGATTTCACCATCGGTCACGACCACGACCTCGCCTGCCCTCCCGGCGGCCGCTTCGAGCGCCGGGGCGAGATGACTGGCGCCGGCGGCCGGCGGCGCAGTGTCGAAGGCGGTGACCGCGGTGCCGAACCGCCACACGACGGCGCGGCGCCTCGCGAAATCGCGCGCGCTGTCGAGCGCCGCGCGCCACGGTGCGCCGCTCATGCTGAGGGACGCATCGAGCAGCACCAGCGGCTGATCTCCTGCGGGAAGCAGGCGTGAGCTCGCGGGATTCCAGACTAGCAGGATCAGCGCCAGCACCGCCACGCCGCGCAGAATCACGAGAGACACGCGATAGCCTCCGCGATCGTGAACTTGCCGTCGTACAACGCCCGGCCGACGCAGGCGCCGGCAAGCCGTGCCGCCCGCGCGGCGCGCAGGTCATCGAGCGAGCCGACGCCGCCCGAGACGATGACATCCAGTCCGAGCGCGGCGAGCGCCGTGGCACCGTCGATGTCGGGACCAGTCAACTTGCCGTCGCGGGTGACTTCATTGTAGATGATCGTGCGGATGCCAAGCCGCGCGACTCGCGTCGCGAGCTCCCGTACCGTGAGATCGAGAATGTCCGCCGTACCACGCGGCGCGACGCGACCGTCCTTGGCGTCGATGCCGATCGCGAGCCGCGTGGTGCCGTGGCGCGCCACGAGCCGCTGGACGAGTCCGCCGTCCACCGCGCCCCGTGGACCGATGATGACGCGGGTTGCGCCGAGCGTGAACATCTGATCGATGTCGACCTCCCGAAACAGACCGCCACCCACCTGAACCTGAACGGCGGCTGCCTGCAGCACCGCCCCGATGAGCTCGTGATTGCCGGGCCGCCCGTACGCGCGGTCCATGTCGACCAGATGGATCCAGCGCGTGCCGGCGCGCGTGAACGCGTCGAGCGCCGCCAGCGGCTGGGCCATGGCGCCGTGGGCGCGCGCCACGCGCCCGCCTTCTATGTCGACGGCGGGATAGAGCTCCACGGAATCTGTTGGCGAGAGTGGAAGGGGGGGCTAGTCTTCGCGAGCCGCGGCGGCGCCGAGCGCCGGTGCCGCAGCGGGTAGACCAGAGGGCTCGAGCTCCGCGAGGAGCTGCGCACGCACATCATCGAATGCCGACTTCAGCTTCGCGGGCACGGCCACGCCTGCACCCGCGTCCTTGCGCTGCGGATTCGTCGGCCGGCCGTTCACCAGGAACTCGTAGTGCAGGTGCGGGCCGGTCGCCAGCCCGGTCGCGCCGACATAGCCGATGATCTGCTCCTGGGCCACGCGCTGCCCCGCATGAAGGCCCAGGGCGAAGCGGGAGAGGTGGCCGTAGCGCGTGCGAATGCCGTTGGCGTGGCGGATCTCGACGAGGTTGCCGTATCCGCCATTGCGGCCCGCCTCGGTGACGATCCCGTCCGCGGTGGCGCGCACGGGTGTGCCGTACGCCGCCGCGTAGTCGGTCCCCTGGTGGCTTCTCCACCGCTTGAGAATCGGGTGAAAGCGCCCGCCGAACCGGCTCGAGATATGGCTGAAGCGCAGGGGCGCGCGGAGGAACGCGCGGCGGAGCGATCGGCCTTTCTCGTCGTAGAATCCGGTCTGCCCGTCCGGCGCGTCGAAGGCGAACGCGAAGGTCGGCGAGCGTGCGACGTCGACACGCGCCGCCAGAATGCGACTGAAGCGCTTCTCGCCTTCCGGTGACTGCAGCCGCTCGATCAACACTTCGACACGATCGCCGGGGCGAATGTCCTTCGTGAAGTCGACTTCCCAGTCAAAGACCTCGGCGATTTTCCATGCCAGCGCGACCCGCTGGCCGGGGGGGAGGAACGAATCGGGAATCGCGGCGTCGAGGGCGTCGTACAGGTTCGATTGAATGACGGCGGTGGTGCGGAGTCGCTCGGTGGTCCAGGGGATCTCCTCGACCGTCTCCGTCCACCCGGAGTCGCCGCCGAGGCGGGACATGACCAGATGGCTCTCGGGATCGAGTCGCACGCCGAGGCGATTGGCGACGGCGCCACCCTTCAAGCGGCGCAGCTCGAAGATCAGCCCCGGCTGCAGGTGCCGCGGATTGAGTGCGTGCGTGGCCTTCATGAACCTGACGTATTCGCGCCCGGTGATCCCGCCCCGCGCCAGCACGTCGGAGAGCATTTCGCGGCGGCCGAGGGTATCGGCCCATTCGTCGTAGGCGCTCGTGACGACAATCGGTAGCGCGATCGGAATCTCGCGCGACGGCCATGCTTCATGCGCAGCCCAGACCAGCATTCCAACGGCGAGCGCGCCGGCAGCAACGTAATGACTCGCCCGCCACGTCATCAGTCCATCTGTCTCCGAATGAAGGTCGGAATTTCCATTTCATTCAACTCTGGATTCAGCGGCGCCTGCGCGGGTCCGCCCGGACGCTTCGGCTGGGTTTCGCCCGGCTTGCCAAATCCCGGCGGCGGCACCGGCGTCGGCCGTGCTCCGCGATCGCGGAATGGCAGCACACCGGCGGCCGGCCGCTGCACACCCGCCAGCGCGTCCGCCATGGCGCCGGTCTTGTCAAACCCCGTCGCAATGACCGTGATCCGGACCTCGCCGTGCATCGCCGGATCGTTGACGGCGCCGAAAATGATTTCGGCTTCGTCGCCCGCCGCGTCGTGGATCGCTTCGCTGATCTGCGTCACTTCACCGAGCGTCAGATCTTCGCCGCCCGTGATGTTGATCAGCACGCCCGTCGCGCCGCCGATCGAGATGTTGTCGAGCAGCGGACTCGAAATCGCCTGCTGCGCCGCTTCCATCGCGCGGTTCTCGCCGCGGCCCTGGCCCGTCCCCATCAATGCCGCGCCACCGTTCTGCATGACGGTGCGCACGTCCGCGAAATCTACGTTGACGAGTCCCGTCACGCAGATGAGGGCCGAGATGCCCTGGGTGGCGTGCAGCAGCACTTCGTCGGCCTTCTTCAACGCATCCTGGAACGGAATGCCCTTGCCGACCACCGCGAGCAGCCGCTCGTTCGGCACCACGATCATGGTGTCGACATGCTTACGCATCTCGGCGATGCCCATTTCCGCCTGGCGCATGCGCTTGCGACCCTCGAACAGGAACGGCTTGGTGCAGATGCCGATCGTGAGGGCGCCCATGTCGCGGGCGACCTGCGAGATGATCGGCGCCGCGCCGGTGCCGGTGCCACCGCCCATGCCGCAGGTCACGAACACGAGGTCCGCACCCTGGAGCGCGTGCAAGACTTCGTCGCGATTCTCCTCGATTGCCTGGCGGCCGATCTCCGGCCGCGCGCCGGCGCCGAGCCCGCGCGTCAGCTTCTTGCCGATCTGGACCTTCACGTCGGCTTTGTTGTTGAGGAGCGCCTGAGCATCGGTGTTCACCGAGATGAACTCGACTCCGCCGACGTGCTCGTCGATCATGCGGTTCAGGGCGTTGCCGCCGCCCCCACCGACGCCGACGACTTTCATCCGCGCGTTCTGTGTAACGGTTTCTTCGAGTTCGAAGATCATGGTTCTCCCCTAGGGCTCAGAAGAAGTCCTGCAACCATCTCTTGAGAGGCGCGAGCAGCTTGTCGTGGCGGCCGCCGAACAGCACGCCGGGCGCGCCACCCTGAGCACTCTTCCGTGCGGCGTACAACACGAGGCCGACCGGCACCGCGTAGCGCGGCGCCTGTACACTGTCCACGAGTCCGGAAATCCCCAGCTCTGGATGACCGGCGCGCACGGGCGCCGCGAAGACTTCGCGTGCCAGCTCGACCATCCCCGGCAGATGCGCCGTGCCGCCGGACAACACCACGCCCGCGGGCAACCGGCCCGCGCCGTACCCGGCGCGCTCGAACTCGCGGCCCACGAGCTGAAAGATCTCGTCCACGCGCTGGTGGATGATGTGCGCGACCATTTCGCGCGGGGCGGTCCGCGCGCCCTGACCCGCCGTGGAGGGCAGGCTGACCATCTCGCCCGGATCGACGAGCGGCGAATAGGCGGCGCCATGCCGTTCCTTCAATCGCTCCGCGTCCGACTGCGTCACGCCGAGCCCCTGCACCAGGTCGCTGGTGACGTGCGAGCCCGCGTACTTGAGCGACGCGAGGTGGCGGATCTTGCCTTCATGAAAGATCGCGACGCCGGTCGAGCTGCCGCCCACTTCCACCAGAGCAACGCCCAGCTCCTTCTCGTCATCGGTCAGCACCGCGTACGACGCCGCGAGCGGCTCGAGCACCAGGTCGGCCACACGGTAGCCGGCGCGCTGCACGCTCTTGCGGAGATTCTGCGCGGCGGTCGACTGCACCGTCACGAGATACATCTCCACTTCGAGCCGCGTGCCCGTCATACCCACCGGGTCCGAGATGCCGTGCTGCTGATCGACGACGTACTCCTGTGGAATGTCGTGCAGCAGCTCGTGATCGCGCCCCAGCGACACGGCGCGCGCGACCTCATTCACCCGCGCCACATCCTGCGGGCTGATCTCCTCCGCGCTGACGGCGACCACCCCGGTCGAGCCGCGTGCCGACACATGCTCGCCCGCGATGCCGCACGTCACATCCGTCACGCGCGCGCCCGCCATCCGCTCGGCGTCCTTCAGGGCGGCGACGACGGAGCGCGTCGTCTCGTCGATGTCGCGCACCATGCCGCGGCGCACGCCGGTATTCTTTGCCAGACCGACGCCGAGAATCTTGGCGAGCGGCGCGCGCGGCAGGTCGCCGGCCAGCTCGGCGATCACGGCGCACGTCTTGGTGCTGCCGAGGTCGAGGCCGGCGACGAGGCGGCGTTCAGTCATCAGAACGCCGCCGCCAAGAGTCGTGCGCCTCGGCGCCGCACCACGACCTGTCCCGCAAAGCGGGCGTCGAGCTCGGCATACGGGCGCGCTTTCGCCGCCAGGTCTCTCGCCACCGATACCACCGCCGCTATCACCTCCGGCCCCGCATCGCGGTTGAGCAACACGCGATGAGCGCCTCCGCCGAGCTCGAGCAGCACGTCGCCGCGGGACGTCTCGGTCCGCCGCACGGCATCGATCGTCTGAAACAGCGCGGGATCGACCGCCTGCACCCGCGACAGCAATCCGAACACCCCGGAGTCTGCAGCCCCCGCCCCTCCCGACCGCACGATGGGGAGATCCAGACTCGTCACGTCGAACGGCAGCGGCCGTCCATCCGCATCGACCGGCACGAGCGCGCCGCGCTCATTCATCATCAGCGCGACGGGCTCGATCTCACGCACGATCACCTTCAGCGAACCGGGCGGACGCCGTAGGACCGAAGCATCGGCAATACCGTCCAGTCCGCGCAAGCGCTCGGCGAGCGGTCCGGTCTCGTCGAACACGCTCGCGGCCGGCGACAACCGCAACGCCGCCAGGACCTGATCGGCATCGAGATACCGGATGCCGACGATCTCGACCTGCCGGACGCGGAAAAACCGCAACCGGCGCAGCCCGAGTGGCGCCGTCATCCACAAGACCATGACGATCATCGCCCCACCCGCCCACGCCAGCACACGCCACGACACGCGCGGCAGCCGCGCGCGCCGCGGCATGCGGAACTTCCAGGTCATGCGACGGCTCCCTGCTCCCTGCTCCCTGCTCCCAGAATCTCCAGCAGCTCAGGTCCGACTCGCGTGATGTCGCCGGCGCCGAGCGTGAACACCACGTCACCGCCACGCACCGCGCGGACCACGTGAGTCATCAGCCCGGCACGCTCGCGCACGGCAACCGTCGCCGCGCCGGCCCGCGTCGCGCCGCGCACGACGAGGTGATGCGTCACGCCCGCCTGCGGCTGCTCTCGCGCCGCGTAGATCGGTGCGACGACGACCACGTCCGCGGCCGCGAGCGCTTTGCCGAGCGCTTCACCGTGCAATGCCGTCCGCGAGAACAGGTGCGGCTGAAACACGGCGATCAGACGCCGGCCCGGAAACGCCTGCCGCGCCGCCGCCAGCGTCGCGGCGACTTCGGTCGGGTGATGCGCGTAATCGTCGACGACCGTCACGCCTCGCGCCTCACCCAGCCGTTCGAACCGCCGGCCGACACCGCGGAACTCGGACAGCGCACGCGCGCCGGCCTCGACGTCCGCGCCTAGTGCCCGCACCACCGCGAGCGCCGCCGCCGCGTTGCGCACGTTGTGCAATCCCGGCACGACCAGCGCGAGCTCGACCGTGTCGCCACCCGGCAGCGAAATCGTGGCGCGCGAGCCGCCCGGCTCGAGGCGCACCGCGCGAATGCGCACGTCCGCCGTCGCACCGTGACCGACGCGCCACACGGGCGCGCTCACACGCAACGCAACGCGATCGGCACCCGTGTCGTCCGCGCCGACGATCACGCGCCCCGCCCGGTTCGCGAATTCGACGAACGCGTCCTCGAGCGCTTCCATGCTGCCGTAGCACTCGAGATGATCCGCCTCCACGTTGTTCACCACCGCGATCGTCGGCCGCAGCGACAAGAACGCCTTGTCGTACTCGTCGGCCTCGACGACGTAGAGGTCGTCGCCGCCGATCCGGGCGTTGCCGCCCCACGCAGCGACACGGCCGCCGGCGAGTCCCGTGGGATTTCGCCCGGCGGCCGTAAGCGCCTCTGTCACCATGACTGTGGTGGTCGTCTTGCCATGCGTGCCGGCGACCGCCACGACGTCCTCTTTTCCGCCAGCGACCAGGTCCCCCAGCGCGTCAGCCCGACGCACCACCGGCAGGCCCAAGGCGCGGGCCTTGTCCAGTTCCGGGTGATCCCGCGGGACCGCGGCCGTAACTACAATGGCCCGAGCCCCTTCCACATGGTGCGGATCGTGGCCCCTCCACACAGGAACTCCCAGGGCGATCAAGTCATCGGCGGCTGTCCCAGAAGTGTCGGAATCACAACCAGTTATGGCGACTCCCCGGTGCCTGGCCAGCATCGCCAAGGCGCTCATCCCCGCCCCGGCTATGCCCATGAAGTGGATGGGACGGGGATCTCCGGCTCGAAACAAGGTCATCTGTGGGGAGCTAATATAGGAAATCTACGCAACTTGCGAAAGCTCTAAAACCTTTGACATGATGGTTCGGGCAGCATTCGGGTGACCCCTCCCCCGGGCACTCTGGGCCAGGGCGTCGAGCCGTTTGTCGTCGTGGACCAACGGGACGACCGTCTTCGCGAAGCCGTCCGGCGTGAACTCACTCTCGAGCAGTAGCACGCTCGCACCGGCATTCGCGAGGGCTCGCGCGTTGAAGGTCTGGTGATCGGCCGCGGCTGTCGGCAGCGGCACCAGGACGCTGGGCTTCCCCCACGCGCACAACTCGGAGACGGTCATCGCGCCCGCGCGTGCGACCACGAGATCCGCGGCACCGTAGGCTGCCCCGATCGGATCGAAGAACCCGCGCACGACGACTCGGCCCCGTACCGCGAGCGGGGCGTAGCGCTCCAGATGCATCGTACCGGTTCCCCACAGGAGATTCACGTCACCCAGCTGTCCGCGCTCCAGGACGCGCGCGATGGTCTGGTTGATCGCACGCGCGCCCTGGCTGCCGCCGAAAACGAGCACGGTGCGGCGCTCCGCGCTCAACCCGAATTCGGCGCGCGCCGCGTTCGCATCCACCGCTCCCGGCGGCGTAATCGGATTGCCGAACACGAAGACCTGCGTCTCGGGGCCCGGTGACAAGCGGAGACGGGCTTCGGGAAACCCGAGGTGCACTTGTCGCGCCCGCCGGGCGAGCCAGCGCTGCGTGAGTCCGGGGAACGCGTTCTGTTCTTGCAGCGCGGTCGGAATGCGCGCGTTCTGCGCGCGCCAGACGAGCGGCCCCGCGGCGTAGCCGCCCGTGCCGATGACGATCGCCGGCTGCTCATCGCGAAGCACCTGCCCGGCCGTGTGCCAGGCGCGCACGGCGATTACGGGCCAGCGCAGGTTGCGCCACCACGCGTGGCGATAGATCGGCTCCATCGGCAGCAAGTGAAATCGAAAGGGATGGTGCGGGAGGATCTGCGCTTCGATGCCACGCTCGGCTCCCACCAGGACAACGTCGTGTCCCCGATCAGCCGCGACGTGCGCGAGCGCGAGCGCGGGCATGAGGTGGCCGCCGGTGCCACCGCCGGCAATTAAAATCTTCACGTGCGGCGTGCGACGTGGCGCGTGCGGCGTTGCATGGAACGCTCGAACCATCCTTGCTGCGCCGCACGCCGCACGCAATCACGCCGCACGTGAATCTCTCCGGGCTCTCCCAACACTCGCCAGCACTCCCGTCGCCGCGAGCGCAACAATGAGCGACGACCGTCCGTACGACATGAACGGCAGCGTCACGCCGGTCGCCGGAATCACGGCGAGGCTCACGCCGATGTGCAGCACGACGCTGAGACCGATCATCACGCTGATGCCGGTCGCGAGGAGCTGGCCGAACGGATCCGGTGCGTTGCGCGCGATGCGGAAGCCGAGCCAGACGAACGTGCCGAACAGCAGGGCGATCGCGAGCACGCCGAGAAAGCCCCATTCCTCTCCGATCGTCGAGAAAATGAAATCGGAGTACGCGTACGGCAGGTAGCCGAGCTTTTGCTGGCCCTGACCGAAACCGGCGCCGAGCAGCTGCCCCGCCCCGATGCCGGTGAGCGATTGCTGCACCTGCCACGTCGCTTCCTGGGGTGCGGCGCCGGGATTCAGGAACGTGAGCACCCGCGCCATGCGGTACTGCGCGGTCGCCACGGCGCCGAACAACAGCGGTGTCGAGGCGACCCCCAGGGCGAGGAAATGCCCGATGCGCGCACCGGCGGTAAACAGCACGCTGCCGGCGAGAATCGCGACGAGCAACGCCATCGACAGATGCGGCTCGAGAAAGATGAGTCCGATCACGGGCACGAGGATGACCACGAACGGCAGCACTCCTTGCTGGAAGTCGCGCACCTGCTCGCCCTTTTTCGCGGCGAGCATCGCGCACCAGACCACGACGGCAAACTTCGCAAGCTCCGACGGCTGCAGCGTGAGGAAGCCGAGGTTCACCCAGCGGCGTGCGCCGTTGATCGTGGGCGTGATGGGATGGGTGAACGGCAGCAGGGGCATGAGCAGCAAGAGCACCGTGACCCCGAGCAACGGCCAGGCCCATCGCCTCCAGCGATGGTAGTCCAAGCGCGCGAACACGATCGCGAGCAGGCCGCCCACGGCCGCGCCGACCGCCTGGCGCAGCGCGAAGCTCGCGCCGACCTGGCCGCCAGCCACTGTCACCAGGCTCGACGCGCCGTAGACGGCGGCCAGCCCGAAGACGACGAGCACCGCCGTGACGACGGCGAGCAGCCGGCCCTCCCACATCACCGCGCTTCGACGAGTCGCCGGAATGTGGCCCCCCGTTCTTCGTAGTTCTTGAACATGTCGTAGCTCGAGCAGGCGGGAGACAGCAGCACGGCATCGCCCGGCTTCGCGGCGCGCCGCGCTCGCTCGACGACGTCCTCGAAGGTCGTGCCACGCTCGAGCGGCACCTTCCCTTCGAGATCCTGCTCGACCAGCGGACCCGCTTCCCCGTACGCGATCACGAGGCGACAACGATCGGCGAGGAGCGGCGCGAGACTCGTGTAGGGCTCGCCTTTGTGCCGGCCGCCGAGCAGCAGCACAAAGGGCCGCTGCATCGCGATCACCGCCACCGTCGTGGCCGCGATATTCGTGGCCTTGGAATCGTTGATCCACAACACGCCGTCGACCTCCCGGACGGGCTCGAGCCGGTGCGGCAGCGCGCGAAAGGAGCGCAGCCCCTCCCCGATCAAGGACGGCGGTACGCCCGCTTCGTGAACGGCAAGCGCGGCCGCGAGCGCGTTCGCCACGTTGTGGTCGCCGAGCAGGTGCAGCTCGTCACGCGGGATCAACGGCTCGCCGCCGATGTGGAGCACGCGAGCTTTCGCGTCGTACCAGGCATCTGTCGATTTGGCGAGCGAGAACAGCACCCGGCGACCCGCGACGCCGCGGGCGAGCTCGAGCACCAGCCGGTCGTCCGCATTGAGCACCCAGACGTCACCCTCGGCCGCGTTGCGAAACAGCAATCGCTTGTCGGCGTAGTACGCCTCCGCCGATGGATAGCGGTCCAGGTGATCGGGCGCGAGGTTCGTGAGCACGCCGATTTCGGGCGCGAAGTTGGGGCTGTCGTGCAGCTGAAATGAGGACACCTCGAGGCTCAGCCACTGGTAGCGCTCCTGCGCCATCGCGAGGTCGGTCACCGGCCGCCCGATGTTCCCCGCGGTGGTCGACTGCAAGCCCGCGGCACTGAGCAGATGGGCGACCAGCGCCGTCGTCGTCGTCTTGCCGTTCGTACCGGTGATCGCGATGCTGCGCGTACCGGGCTGCAGCGCCGCGAGCGCGCGAAAGCCGAGATCGAGCTCCGAGACGATCTCGACGCCGGCATGCCGGGCCGCGGCCAGCACCGGCGCATCGGGCGGCACGCCCGGGGACACGACGACCCCCGCGGCGTGGCGGATCTTGTTGAGATCGTGCCGGCCGATCTCGACGTCCACCCGCGGCACGCCCTTGAGGGCTTCGGCGGCTTCGCCGGCGTACGGATGATCGGACGCGTCGCTCGCGTAGACCCGCACGCCCTCGCGCGCGAGCAACCGGGCCGCCGCCACACCGCTCTTGCCGAGGCCGATGATCGCGACGACGCTGCCGGCGCGGCGCCAATCGTCTGGGACCAACCCGCCGCGAGCCTGCTCGATCATCGCACCTTGAGGGTGGCGAGCGCGATCATCGCGCTCAACACGCCGAGGATGTAGAACCGCATCACGACCTGCGGCTCGGCCCAACCCAGTTTTTCAAAATGGTGATGCAGCGGCGCCATGCGAAAAACCTTGTGCGCGTCCGCGTACTCTTTCCCGTACCGCCGTTTGCGCCACTTGTACGTGCTCGTCTGGATCAGTACCGACACCGTTTCGGCGGCGAACACGGCGCCCGCGATCAGCAGCAGGAACTCGGTCTTGAGGAGAATCGCGACGGTGCCCAGGGCCCCCCCGATGGCCAGCGCGCCGGTATCGCCCATGAACACCTGCGCCGGATACGCGTTGAACCAGAGAAACCCGAGGGACGCACCCATCAGCGCCCCGCAGAAGATCGTGAGCTCACCCGCGCCGGGCAGATGGAGCACGCCGAGGTAGCGCGCGGCGTCGACGCGGCCGAACAGATACGAGAAGATCGCGAACGCGCCACCGACGATGACGGTGAGTCCCGCCGCGAGTCCATCCAGCCCGTCCGTCAGGTTCACCGCATTCGAGCTCGCCGTCGTCACGAACGTCACGAACAAGAGGTAGACCGGCCACGGAAGAACCCACACGATGTACTTGAACAACGGGAGCTGCGTGGCGTTCGGGTCGACGCTGCTCGTCAAGGGAAAGAGAAGGAGATACGCGCCCAAGCCAATCCCGAACGAGATCTGGCCGACCAGTTTCCAGCGCGCGACGAGTCCCTGCGACTGGCCGCGCACGATCTTCAGATAGTCATCGAGGAACCCGATCAGCCCCATCCAGAGCGTCGCCACCACGGCGACGATGACGTAGCGGCTGTCGAGCCGGGCCCACAGCAACGTGGGGATGACGGTCGCGAGAATGATGATCAAGCCGCCCATCGTCGGCGTTCCGCGCTTGCCGTGATGGCTGGTGGGCCCCTCGGCGCGCACGATCTGACCGATCTTGTGTTCCTGGAGTTTGCGGATGATCCACGGTCCGACGATGAAGGCGAGCAGCAGCGCGGTGACGGTCCCGCCCGCCGCGCGGAATGTGATGTAGTTGAAGAGATTGAAGATGATGTGCTGGCGTGCGAGCGGCGCGAGCAGATGATAGAGCATCAGGTCAGGTAGTTGAGGACACGTTCCAAGGCCACTCCTCGTGAAGCTTTGAGCAGCACCAGCTCATTGCCACGCAGCGCCGATTTCAGCCTGGGTCCGAGTGCGTCCGCGTCGGCCGCCGTAATCAGCCGGCCGCCGAGCGCCTCCCGCAGGGACTCGAAGACGCGCGCAAACGTGCCCACCGCGGCAACGAGCGCGGGCCTCCGTTGGACGATTTCGCGCGCCGCTTCGGCGTGCAATCTTGCACTTTCCGGTCCTAACTCCAACATCGTCCCCACCACCACCACGAACGGCCGCCGCTGCCGCTGGGCCAACCAGGCCCCGGTCTGGACCGCCCGCCGCATCGAGGCGGGGTTGGCGTTGTAGGTGTCGTCGATCACGACCAGGTTGCCGATTTCCCGCACGTCCCCGCGCCCTTCGGGGAGCTGCACGCTCGCCAGCGCCCGCACGGCGGCGTCGTGATCGACACCCGCGCGCTGCGCCACGGCCAGGGCGATCTGCGCGTTCTCGAGCTGATGAATGCCGAGCGCCGGGAGCGTGATCTTCTCTCCAGAGCCGAGCGACAGGCGGGGATGGCCGTCCCGGTCCAGGTAGCGGTCGAGCAACGCGTCCTCGCTGCTTTTCCCAGGGAGCGCGGCCGGAATCACCTGCGTCCGGCGGCGCGCCTCGGGCCACATGGCGTCGGGTCCCGAGCCGATGACGGCCACCGGCGCGCGATCCAGAAGGGATAGTTTTTCAGCCATCACGCGTTCCAGCGACCCGAACCCCTCGACATGCGCGTAGCCGATATTCGTGATCACGGCGATCGTGGGCTCGATGATGTCGCGCAAACGCGCGATTTCCCCCGGTACGCTCGCCCCGGCCTCGACGACGAGTGCTTCGGTATCCTCCGGCGCCCCGAGGATCGTGAGCGGCACGCCGATGAGATTGTTGAGGTTCGCCGTCGTGGCATGGACGCGATAGCGCGCGCTCAACGCCGCCCGGATCATCTCCTTGGTGCTCGTCTTGCCGCTGGACCCGGTGATCGCGACGACGGGCGTCCCCTCGGGTAGCATGCGACGCCGGGCGCGCGCGAGCAGACCAAGCGCGGTGAGGGTGTCATCCACCTCAAAGAAAGGAAGGCCCGCGACGGGGGGCGTGCCGCGTCGCACCACGGCCGCGGTCGCCCCTCCCGCCTTGGCTTTGTCGAGAAAGCTGTGGGCGTCGAACTTGTCGCCTTTCAGTGCGACAAAAAGGGACTCGGGGCTCGGGGTTCGGGTATCGGTGGTGATCGTCTTGAACGTCAGCTTGCTGGGCGCCTGTAGACCGAGCGCGGCAGCGACTTCGTCGCTGGTCCAGACGTGCCCAGTCCCGAGTCCCGAGCCCCGAGCCCCCATCAGTTCGCCCCCAGGCTGCGGACCACTTCCCGTTCGTCGAACGGCTCCTTGGTGGTGCCGACGACCTGATAGGTCTCATGCCCTTTGCCGGCGAGCAAGACCGTATCACCCTCGCGCGCCAGATCGAGCGCCTGACCGATCGCGGCGCGGCGATCGACGATGCGATAGTGCGGGCGGCCCCCCCCCGTCATCCCGGCTTCCACGTCGTCCAGAATCTTCTCTGGATCCTCGGTGCGCGGGTTGTCGGACGTCACAATCGCGATATCCGCCAGCCGCACGGCGATCTCGCCCATCGGCGCTCGCTTGCCGCGGTCGCGGTCCCCGCCGGCGCCGAACACCACGATCACCCGTCCGGCAGACGACGTCACCTCGCGCACCGTCTCGAGCGCCCGTTCCAGCGCGTCGGGCGTGTGGGCGTAGTCGCGCAGCACGACACAGGGGTCCACAGCGATGCGCTCCATGCGGCCGGGAACCTGCGGCGAGGTCGTGAGCCGTTCGGCGACGACGCTGGGCGGTACCTCCAACCCCACCGCGCAGGCCGCGACGCCCAACGCATTCGCGACGTTGAACCGTCCGAGGAGCGGCAGCGCCACCGGAAAGCTTCCCCGCGTCGTCACGAACGTGAAGCGCGCGCCCTTCGCGTCCACGCGCACGTCGCGTGCGGTGACGTCGGCGGTGGGCGACGTCGCGGAAAAGGTGATCCGGCGTGGCGAGGGCGGCAGCCGTACCCACGCGGCGTCGTCCGCATTGATCACCGCGAGGCCGGTGTCCGCGAGGTAGCCGACGAGCTTGGCCTTGGCTGCGAAATAGGCGTCGAACGTCTCGTGATAATCGAGATGATCGCGGGTCAGGTTGGTGAAGATCGCGGCGCGAAAGGTGAGGCCGTCGACGCGGCCCTGATCGAGGCTGTGCGAGGAAACCTCCATGGCGACGCCCGCGGCGCCGCGATCGACCAGCGCGGCGAGCGTCGCCTGGAGATCGATGGGACCGGGCGTCGTGAGGTTGCCCGCCTCGCTTTCGACCGCCGCCCCGGCCGGATCGAACGCGCCGAGCGTCCCGATCGCCCCCATCGGCCAGAGCGCGCTCAACACATGCCGGGCGAGGATGACCGACGTCGTCTTTCCGTTGGTCCCCGTCACCCCGATCATCTGCAGCCGTGACGCCGGCCGGCGATACCACGCCTCGGCGGCGATCGCGGCGGCGCGCCGGCCGTTGCGCACCATGACCTGCGGAATGGCGACCGGCTGCCGGACCTCGACCAGCGCCGCCGCCGCGCCCTGCGCCGCCGCGTCGGCGACGAATGTGTGGCCGTCGAGCGCCGCCCCGCGGACGGCGCAGAACAGCATCCCGCGCTCGAGCTTTCGCGCGTCGGCGGTAAGGCCGGTGATCGCGGGCAAGGCTGTGTCGCGCGAGTCAGGCGCATCTATCAAGACACCGGCGCGCGCCAGCGCGTCCACGACCTCCTGCAATGATCGACTCACGGGCGTGATACTGGAGGCGGTTCGGCAAACACGGTGACGGTCGTCCCCGCTGCCGCGTGTTCACCGGCGGCGGGCCAGGTGTGGTGGATGACGCCCCACCCTTTGACGACGACATGAAAGCCGCGGCGGTGCAGCGTGCGGGCCGCCTCGCGCAGCGGACGCCCCGTCACGTTGGGGACGACGCGGTCGGGTTGCGCCGTCGCGGTATCGGGGACGTAGGGCCATTGCATGACGTAAGGGACCACCCCATCGGGCTCGTCGAGCGGCGTCTCTCGTCTGTCTGCTGTGCTCGCCACATTCGTGAGCCGGGCGCGATCGAGCGCCACCGTGCGCGCGGCGAGCGCCTGCTCGAGCATCGAGCGGGTCACCGGCGCAGCGGTCTGCGCCGCGAAATAACTGCCGCGCTGCGGATTGTCGATCTTCATGACGACCACGAGCTGCGGCTCACCGGCGGGAAACAGCGCCGCAAACGAGGCTGTGTACTGTCCCGCCGCGTAGCGCCCGCCGACCACTCGGCGGGCGGTACCGGTCTTGGCCGCAAGCTGGAAGTTGGCGAGCGCGGCCCGTTCCGCCGTGCCGCCGGCTTCGACCACGCCGCGCAGCAAATCGCGCAGCTTGGCAGCAACCTGGGGCGTCACCACCCGGCGGACCGGCTCGGGACGATGCCGGTAGCGCACGGTGCCGTCGGGCCTCCGGATCTCGCGAATCAGCGTGGGCTCGAGCAGGACGCCGTCATTGGCGATCGCGCCGTACGCCGCCGCGAGCTGGATCGGCGTCACCGCCAGCTCGTAGCCGATCGCGAGGCTCGCGGAGCTGGGACGCGACCACTCGCGGGGCGGCCGCAACCGTCCCGGCGACTCGGCGGGGAACTCGACGCCGGTCGGGGCGCCGAGGCCGAACCCGCGCAGCACGCCGTACTGCTCGTCCGGATGCAGCCGCGCCGCGAATTTCACGAGGGCGATGTTGCTCGAGACTCTGATCGCATCGGCCAGGGTGAGTGAGGGCAGCGGGTGCTCATCCGTGACCACACGATCGGGCAGGCGGTAACGGCCCCCTTCTCCCGACACCCGCTCCCCGGGCCGGATCCGATCGAACGTGATGAGCGCCGCGGCCGCGAAAATCTTGGCGACCGATCCTGGCTCGAACGTTTCCGTGAACGCGCTCGGCCGCATGCTGCCGTCGGCGCGCCGAGATGCAACGGCCAGGATCTCGCCGGTCGCGGGATCGAGCATCACGACGTCGCCGCCATCCGCTTCCATGTTGTCGATTGCGTCGTCGAGCGCGCGCTGCGCGATCTCCTGCAGCTCGGCATCAAGCGTGAGCACGACGTCATTGCCGGCAACCGGCTCGGAAATCACGCGCGCCGGCGATTCGTACTCGCGGCCCTCGCGGTCCTTCAACACGACCGCGGCGCCTGGCGTCCCGGCCAGCAAGCTGTCGAGCAGTCGCTCCAAGCCACCTCCGCCACCACCACCCCCGCGACCGTCTTCCCCCACCCTTCCCAGCACCGCGCGGGCAAACTCGGGCGACGGATAGAAGCGCCGCAGCACGGGCTCGAGATGCACGCCGCGCATGCTGCGCAGCGGCTGCACCTCGAGCGTCGTAAAGGGCCCGGCGAACCAGGCGTAGCGACGTCGCAGCCCGCGATCGACGTCGGTCGGCGCGAGATGGAGCTGCCGCACAATCCTCGCGGCATCGCGCGGCGGATCGCGCAGCTCGTTCGGCGCGATCCCGACATGATACGTCTCCTGGGTCAGCGCGAGCCCGAGCCCGTGGCGGTCGAACAGCGTGCCGCGCCGCGCCTCGAGCACGACTCGCTCGGTGCGCTGTGACTTGGCGGCGGCGGCGTACTTGCGCCCTTCCAGCAGCTGCACCTGCGCCGCGCGCAGCACCAGCGCCAGCAGCGCGGCGCCGAGGGCGATCTCCACGACACGGAGTCGTACGAGAGGTTTCGCCATCAGTGCGGCCGGTCGGGAGGTTGGGCGGAGGGAGCCGGAATCAGAATAATCTCCGTATCAGCCGGCAGTCGCAGCCCGAGTTTTCGGGCGCGCGGAAGTAAGACGGTCCGGCTTTGCGCGGAGCGCACGCGGCGTTCCAAGTCGGCGCGGCGGCCCTCCAGCGACGCGCGCTCCGCGCGCAAATCTGCGAGTGCGCGCGCCGAGTTGAGCGCGGATGTCTGCCGGGCGATGACGGCCCAGAGCGCCGCCAGCAACGCGACGAGCCAGAACGCGATCCAATGGCGGCCTCTAAACCTCATCGGCCGCGGTTTCGAAGACGCGGAATTGGGCCGATCGCGCGCGCGGATTGGATGCGATCTCGTCGGGCGAGGGGGACACGGCCTTCTTCGTGAGCACTCGCCCCAGGGCCCGACCCCGGCAGGTGCAGATCGGCTGGCGCGGCGGACAGATGCACTCGCGACCCCACTCGCGAAACGCGTGCTTCACGATGCGGTCCTCACCCGAATGGTAGGTGATGACGCCCAGACGGCCCCCGGGGACCAGCGCATCGCGCATCGCGGGCAACGCGGCGGCGAGCGTCTCGAGCTCCTCATTCACGGCGATGCGCAGGGCCTGGAACAGACGCGCGAAATCGGGCGGACCCGAGCGTGGGCCGAGCACGGCGCGGATCGCATTCACGAAATCATCGCTGATGCCGAAAGGAGCATTGAGCCGGCGCCGGACGATTTCCCTGGCGAGCGAACGTCCGCGGCGCTCGTCGGCATAGTCAGTGAATACCGCGCTGAGTCGCTCAGCCGGCCACGTGTTCAGGACATCTCGCGCGCTCACACCTCTTCCCCCTTCCCCCGACCCTTTTCCCCCCATTCGCATATCGAGTGGCGCGCCGGGCCGGAACGTGAACCCGCGCTCCGGCGTGTCGATCTGGTGCGAGCTGACACCGAGGTCGAGCAGGATCCGGTCGGGGTGGAATGCCGCGATGGCGGCGAGGGCGGCGGGGGCGGCGAACGAAGATTCGAGGTATTCGATATTGACGGTGCCAAGGCGGCGGCGAGTGGCGGCAACTGCGTTTGGATCTCGATCAATTCCCAAGACCCGAGCCCCTAGCCCCAGCAGGACAGCGGCGTGGCCGCCGCCGCCGATGGTCGCATCGACGGCACACGTGCTGGCGCTCGCCCACTCGCGCACGGCCGCAGCGAGGACCGGGGTGTGATACGGAATCGACGGGGAGTCAGAAGCTGCCCTGGGCACGCTCCATAATAAGAAAACCCCCGCCATTCAGGGGGGGGATAGGAAGTCGGAACGCTCTCAGGCGGGGCTGACGGGGCTCGAACCCGCGACCTCCGGTGTGACAGACCGGCGCTCTAACCAGCTGAGCTACAGCCCCAAGCCCCTTACGGAGCGCCGGAATATAGACCCGTGATCAGGTCAATTCAACGACGGCTTGCACTTGAACGCCGCCTGCACGGACGCCTTCGTTTTTTCGTACTGGGCGACGTACCCGAGCATCTGATCCGCGAACGGCGGCGAAGCCCGGTGGCCCAGGAGCAGCGCGGATTTGGTTCGCGCGAGACGATCGTAGAACCCGTGGGCCAGTACGCAGCGAGCCGCCCCTTTGGCCTTCGACATCTCTTGATAGGGCGGGTTCAATGTCAGCACAGATGAGACGCCATACCAGAAACTTGCGTTGATACGAATCTGGTGCCTGGGTCCCAGCGTGTCAGCGGCATTCCTCGGCGTAAAGCCGATGATCGTGAGCAGCGAGTCGGTCCAGGTGTAGACTGCGGGAAACGCAGCGGCCTGCCCGAGCTTAGAGCCGGCGGTGAGCATGATGACCGCGGCCGCCAGCCGCTGTGTCGAATCTGGCGAGCTGAGCCCCGGTTTCAGGTAGACCTTGGCCGAGTCCAGTTTCGCCACGAACGCCGCGCGTCTCGGTTTCACGGCGACGGTATCCTTCTGGCCGGTCGTATCCCACACCGCTGCGTCGACCATGACCTTCGCGATCTGCAGGCTGGTGCCGACATCGTTGGGATTGACCGCCAGCGCCTTCTTGTAGTAGACCAGGGCAGAATCGGTCTTGCCCGCCAGCTCGAACGCCCCCGCCCGCGCCTTGACGAAGCTGACGTTGTTCGGGTGAGAACGGACCGCAGCTTCCGTGAATTTGAGCAGCGCCTGCGTGTCGGAGACTTGTTGCGCCGCGCCGAGCGCCGGTTTCAAGAACGTCGTGTCTCCCCGCAGGGCGGTGTCGTGATCGAACTTCGCGACCCACACGTCCAGGGCGCAGCGGAAATTCGACGCTTCGGTGCAAATCGTCAGCTTCATATCGAGCAGCTGCGAGTCGCCAGGCTGCACCTTCAAGCCTTCGTCGAGTAACGCAATGGCGCCCTCGTACTGCTTCGCCTGCCGCATCAGCTGCGCGACCTGGAGGCGTCGCTGCGTGTTACGCGGCTCGCCGCGGACCTGTTTGACGAGCGCTTGCATCGCCTTCGCCGTGTCGTTCTTCTGCTGGTAGAGCTGGGCCAGGTTCTGGAGCGCGGTGCCGTTGAGCGAGTCGCCCTTCAACGCGCGCTCGTTCGCCGCGATCATGCTGTCCACCGGCATTCGCTGCGCTTCGTAAACCGTAGCGACGCAGAGCCACGCCGAGGTCGAGGTGGGATCGATGGTCAACGCTTTCTGGGCGTCCGCCCGCGCGCGAGCGAACTGCCCCTTCCGCCGGTCATCGTAGCAGGTGCGGACCTGCTCGCTCACACGCACCGTCGTCGCGATCTTCTGCGCAATCGTCTCGGCGAGCGCCTCCGCCGTTCCGGGATTGCCGTTCGTCGCGGTAAAGCGGCCGGAAATACCGGAGCTGCCGATGTCGATCATCTGGACATCGGCCGTCAAGTTCGCGCCGTTCTTCGCGAACGTCCCGGTGATGTACGCATGCACCTGGAGAAAGCGCGCGAGCTGCTTCGCCTGTTGATCGTCGAGCAGACCGTTGCAGGGGAATCCCGATTGGCTGAGCGCTTCACACAGTTTCGCCTTGGGCACCACCATGACTTTGCTCTTGACGAGCGCATTGACGCGATCGCGTACCGCATCAGCCAATGCAATGCTCGTGGCGGAGTCGGCCGACGAAGCCATGAAGGGCAGGATGAGCAGTCTCTCGGTCGGCTGCTGCGGCGCGGCCAGTTGCTGCGCGGATGCGATGGTCGCAACGCCGATCGTCAGAGCTACCGCGAATGGAAACGCTCTCACCGTGTTCGTTCCTCCGTTACGGGCTGCTACACCAGTGGGCGAAGAGGGATTCGAACCCCCGACATCCTGCGTGTAAGGCAGGCGCTCTGAACCGCTGAGCTATTCGCCCGTGCCATTGGGGGAGCGGAGGCGCTACAGCGCCAGGCCTACCGGAAACAACACACAGTAGCCCAGGACGAGCAGCACCGGCGCGAGCGTCGTAGATCCTCTCGACAACAGCCAGTAACCCAGGACGAGCGAGACGAGCGCCGCGCCGAGAACGATGTAGTTCTTCGGTCCGAACCGCAGGCGCGAACGTGCAAGAGTTTGGTCTGGCATAAGCGGCTGGAGTTTATTCGGTAATCTCAAGCTCGTCAAGCAGTTCCGCCTCCAGCGCGGCGCGCTTGCGCTGGTCGCGCCGCCGCCGCAGCAGCACCAGCGCCGCGAGGAGCGCGCCAATCGACAGCCAGAAAAAGCCCATCGCCGCAAACCACGACAGCCAGCCGTAGCGTGAGCCGACGTCGCGCTGCCAGCGCAGCTCGAAGTCCCCCTCGGTCACGTGGTAGGTCGCGCGCAACGCGGCGTCAAAGGACTCCGCCTGCGGCAGGTTGGCGAGCAAAGGGGCGAGCCCGCGTTCCCCGCCCCACCGCTGGAGCAGCAGCACGGCGGTGGCGGCGAGCGCATAGCCCGTCTCCGCGTCACCCCGCGCTCCCCGGAGGGCGCGATCGACGTCATCGAGGTCCATGCGCACGCCGCGCGCGAGCTGCCAGTTGAGCCGCAGCGCGTCGAGCCGGTCCCACTCCTGGGCCGCGACCGCGGCGTACCCTTCCTCGAACCAGAGCGGCACGTGGCGACCGACATGCCAGCCGAGCGCGAGGTGCGCGAGCTCATGACGCAGAGCGACGGTCGGACGGTCGGACGGTCGGTCGGTCAACAACACAATCGTTCCCGCGTCCGGGAATGCCGCGCCTTCGCTCCAGAGCGGGAGTCGCCCGCGCGTGAGAGAGTCGTACGTCTCGCGGGTCGGCGCGAGGATGATGCGAATCGGGCGATCGGGCAGCGAACCGATGCCGGGGAAATCACGCGCATGGTCGGCCGCTTCCGCCATGGAAGCCGCCAACGTTTGCTGATTCGGCCATGCGATGGCGGTCACTCGACCTACGGTGATCGCGGTGGGACCCTGCAGCAGCAGGGCAAGCAGCGCTATTCCCGCGGCGGCTCCTCGCCCTTGGCAACACGCTCGAGCATTTCCTGACACTTCTTGCCCCAGGGATTGAACTTGTTCGCCTTGAAGCCGTCTTCCCACGTGGACTTGGCTTTCGCCTGATCCCCGCCGAACCAATGGGCGCGACCGAGCTCGTAGTAGGCCTCGATCAGGTTGGGACCGAGCTTGATCGTCTTCTCGAAGAAGGTCTCTGCGTCCTCGAACATCTCACGTTGCAAATACACGAGGCCGAGATAGAAGTGCGCATACAACGTCGCCTTCCGGTCGTTGTCCAACCGGATCGCTTTCGACAGGTGCTCGATCGCTTCTCCGAAGATCCGTTTCTTCAGGCAGATGTAGCCGACGTTGATGCGCGCGAGGGAATTCGCCGGCTCCTTCATCAGCACTTTCTGGAACGTGCCGAGCGCGTCGTCGTAATCCTCGTGCAGCATCTGGGCCCAGCCGAGGAGCGACTCGGCCTGGGTCTCCCCGGGCGACAGCTGCAGCGCCTTGGTGAGCGCCTGGATCGCGCCGGCGTGGTCGCCCAGCGAGATCAGACTCCAGCCCTTTTCGATGAATGTCGTCGCACCGATGTGATCGGCGTGCAGGACCGGCCGCTGCCCGGTGAATTCTGGCGCAGCCGCCTGCTTGGTGTCCGCGGCCAGCTGCTTGTAGCGATCGACGAGCTGACGAATGTCGTCCTTGAGCTGCGTCAGCTCACCCAGCATCGTGTCGACCTTCTTGAAAAACGCGATGATCTCCCGCTTCGCGGCTTCGCGCTCGGCGTTGCCCGCCGGACCTCCGCCCTCGAGCTGGCGGGCGATGGCATCGTATTCGCGTCGCAGCGCCGCGACCGGTGTTTCTGCCATCACGTCGCTCCCTGCAGAGCCATTTTTTCCTTCGCGTTGAGCAGCTTGTTCGTGTTCAAGACCACAATCGTGCGGCCATTCTGTACCACCAGACCAGAGATGTATTCGGCCGCGAGCCCCTTCACAATTCCGGGCGGCGGCGTCACCGACTGCGCCGCCACCTGCAGCACTTCGGTGACCGCGTCTACGATCATCCCGATCTTGCCGCCATCGAACTCGAGAATGACGGTGCGCGTATCCTCGCGCAGCGGCGCAGCGGCGCCGAGCCGCTTGCGCAAGTCGACGAGCGGGATCGCGCCCCCCTGATACTGAAGTACGCCTTCGAGAAACTCCGGCGCCTTCGGCAATGGCGCCGGAGCCTCGTAGCGCAGAATGCGCTCGACCTGGAAAATGTTGAACGCGAAGTCCTGACCGCCCACCTTGAACGTGACCAGCTGGACGTCGTCACCGCCGCTCTCGCCAGTGATCGCCGTCATGTGATCCGGTCTCCGAGCGCGTCCAGATCGAGGATCGGAACGAGACCATCCTCCTGTTCCGCCACGCCGGCGGCCCACGGCAGCGTCTGACCGCGCGGCACGGGCAGCGGCTCCTCGCGCACGACCGCGTCGGCGTCATCCACCTCGAACGCCACCTGCCGGCCGCCGGCCCCCAGCTCGACCAGCACCACAGTTCGGACCGCGCTCGCGGCTTCGGGAGGGGTGGGCGGTGCGTCGCTCCCCGTGAGAAACG
>DASWEL010000123.1:0-10665 GCA_036394755.1 Gemmatimonadales bacterium
GGGCGCTGTCCATCCAAACCGTGCCCTGACGCTCGAGACGCCCAATGCATCGAGTCCCCGCACCGCGGAGACGCAGCGGGTCGTGGATCTCATTTGCCCCTTCGGCTTCGGCCAGCGGGCGCTCATCGTCTCGCCGCCCAAGGCCGGGAAAACGATGATGTTGCAGGCGATCGCGGAGTCGGTGGCCGAGAATCACCCCAAGGCAGTCCTGCTGATTCTGCTCGTCGACGAGCGGCCGGAGGAAGTCAGCGAGATGATCGACTGGGGACGGGGAGAAGTGATCGCGTCGAGCTTCGACTTGCCGCACGAGCGGCACGTGGCCGCCGCCGACATGGTGTTCGATCACGCACGTCGCCAGGTCGAGCTCGGCCGCGACGTCGTGATCGTCCTCGACTCGCTTACGCGGCTGGCGCGCTCGCACAATACGACGGGGCGGGGCACCGGGCGCACCATGTCGGGCGGGCTCGACGCGAATGCGCTGGCGAAGCCCAAAGGCCTGTTCGGCGCCGCGCGGGCCGTGCCCCCTAAGGACGGGGGCGGCTCGCTCACCGTGATCGCCACCGCCCTGGTCGAGACCGAAAGCAAGATGGACGACATCATCTTCGAGGAGTTCAAGGGCACGGGCAACGCCGAGCTGCGGCTCACGCGCGCGCTGGCGGACCGGCGCATCTATCCCGCGGTGGACATCGCGGCGAGCGGCACGCGCCGCGAAGAGCTGCTCGCTGATGCCAAGACGGTCGAGGCGAAACAAAAGCTCCGGCGGGCCTTGGTGGACCTCCCGCCGGAGCAGGCGATGCAGAGTCTGCTGCAACAGATGAAGCGCGCTAAGACGAATGCCGAGTTGTTGAGCGCCCTTTAGTGCTCTCACGCCGCACCGCGATGACCTTGCCGGTATTGGCATTCACGAGCACATCCGTCAATCCCGTCCGGCCGTTGCGCTGCACCTTGAAGGTGTAGACGAGTCGCGTCTTCCCGCTTTTCGCGAGCGCTACGCCCTCCACCGTACCGGGGACGCGCTTCAGCGCGACGGCTCGGGCCGAGTCTTCACTGATCTTTGCTTTGCCAACGAGACTGTCGGGAACGTTTCGCTCCTGAGCAGCGAGGCTACCGGCGGCGAACGTCAACGCCGCCACGAGGGTCAATGAGGTCAGCAGGCGCATTGTGCAGGCTCCAGGAAAGAGGTGTGGACGTCGCTTGGTGAGACCACAGGAGTCCCGGAGTGGTCACGGCAGCCGGTAATCCGCTCCCCTAATAGCCACGAGCAGCGTCGGGACCGCGAATAGCGTGATGGGGGTGGAGAGGACTAAGCCTCCGATCACCGCCAGTGCCAATGGCCGCTGCAGCTCACTCCCCGCGCCGATGCCGAGCGCCAGCGGCAGCAAGCCGAACAACGTGCACAGCGTTGTCATGAGGATCGGCCGCAGCCGCACGCGTGCCGCCTCTCTGATCGCCACCTCGAGCGGCACACCTTCCTCGCGCATGCGGAGCCGCGTGAAGTCGAGCAGGATGATGCCGTTCTTAACGATCAGCCCGACCAGCAGAATCAAGCCCATGAACGAGGCCACGTTCAACGCCGTCCCCGTCACGAGCAGCAGCGCCAGGGCTCCGACGAACGACACCGGCGCCACGAGCAGCACGATCAGGGGCTCGACGAAGGACTCGAACTGCACGACCATGACGGCGCACACGCTGATCGCGGCGAGCGCCAGTACCAATAGCAAAGCGCGGAATGCCTGCTGCTGGCTCTCGTACTGTCCGCCCAGCACGACCCGCACCCCGGCCGGGGCAGGATGCGCGCGGAGCACCCGCCGCACATCGGTCATCACGCCGCCGAGCGAACGGCCGCTGACGTCGGCCGTCATCGCGATCATCTGCTGTTGGTTTTCCCGCTCCAGGCTGATCCGTGATTGCGTCGGCGTGAACGTCGCGAGGCTGCCCAGGGGCGTGACCCGACCCCCCGTGCCGCTCGCGACGATCGGCAGCGCGCGCAATCGCAGCGGATTGTAGCGCACCGAGTCGGGCGCGCGTACGCGCACCCCCACCGGCCGGTCCTCCCTGCGGATCTCGCCGGCCTCGGTTCCGAGCAACGCGGCACTCACGGTGCTTCCCACATCCTCCGGTGTCATGCCAATCCGGTCTGCCTCGGCTTGGTTGACGCGCATCATCAGCTCGGGCGACGGCTCGGCAACACCGTTGTACAGGTCCTCGAGGCCTGTGACGACCTCCAGGTCCGGGGCGAGGTGTGCGGCGTACGCTTCCAGCGTATCGAGCCGCTCCCCGAACAGCTTGATCTCGACGGGTTTTGCCGCGCCGGCGAGGTCGTTGATCACGTCGGAGAGAATCTGGACGAACTCGATATGGAGCCGCGGCACCGCCGTATTGATGGCGCCCCGCACGTCGTCCATGACCTCGAAAATGTCCCGCGAGCGCTTGTTCCGCGGCACGAGGCGCGCTGCGATGTCGCCCGTGTTCTGCGACGTCGCGAACAGGCCGAGCTCGGCGCCGGTGCGGCGGGATGTCGCTTCGATCTCCGGGGTCTCCGCGAGGATCCGTTCCGCGATGCCCACCTCACGATCGGTTTCCGCCAGTGCCGTGCCGCCTGGGGTGAAGTAGTCGAGGACGAACGCCCCTTCGTCCATCTCGGGCAGGAAGCCCGTGCCCACGAGGCGCATGAGGATGACGCCGACCGCCACGAGGGCCAGCGCAATGGCACCGATGCGCCGCGTGTGGTGCAGCACTGACGCGAGCGCGCGCTCGTAGCGCGACCCGAGCGCGTCGAGCGCCCGCTGCGCCCGGGCCAGCAGACCGGCGGTCGTCGTCTCGACTTCGTGCGCGGTGACGAACTGCTCGGCCAGCAACGGAATGATGGTCAGGGCGAGAACCAGTGAGACCAGCACGGCCACGGTGAGCGTCGTGGCGAGGGCTGCGAAGAATTGTCCCACGACGCCCTGCAGCAAGCCCAGCGGCAGGAACACGACGACCGTGGTCAGCGTCGACGTCGTCACCGGCCAGATCAGCTCCTGCACCGCGGCCCGAATGGCCTGCATGCGGTCATTCGTGAGCCGCAAGTGGCGCGCGATGTTCTCCGTGATGACCACGGCATCGTCGATGACGAGGCCGATCGCGATCGCCATCGCGCCGAGCGTCATGAGATTGAACGTCTGACCCACCATGCTCATGATGAATACGGTGATCGCGAGCGTCAGCGGGATGGACGCCGCGCTGATGGCGGTGATGCGGCCGTGCCGGAGGAAGACGAGGAGCACGATGACCGCGAGCGTGGCGCCGATCAGCATCGCGTCCCGCACCGACCGCACGGCTTCGCGCACCAGCTCGGCTTGATCGTACACCGGCTTGAGGTGCACGCCGGGCGGCAGCGAGGGCGCGACGGTCTCCATGATCCGGGCCACGCTGTCGGCGAGCGCGAGTGTGTTGCCGCCGACCTGCCGCGTCACGTTGATCAGCGCCGCGGGCCTGCCGTCTCCCGCGATGATCCGGACATGATCCTCCGTGCCTAGCTGCACGGTCGCGACGTCCCTGACGCGTAGGCCGCCGCGGATCACCACCGCGCCGATATCAGCGGGAGCGTGGGCCTCCTGGTCAGTCACGATCAGGTACTGGCGGTAGTCCTGGGCCACGCGGCCGACGGCCTGTACGGTGATGGCCCGCCGGATCGCGTCGGCCAGGTCGGCGTAGGTCATGCCTTGCGCCGCGAGCCGGGCAGGATCGGCGATCACCTCGAGTTCGCGCACATCAGACCCTTGCACCTCCACCCGCCCGACCCCTGGGACGCGGGAGATCAGCGGCTTGATCTCGTAGCGCGCGAGATCGTACAGGGTCGCGGGCTCTCCGCCTTCGACGTTGTAGGAAACAATTGGGAACAGCGACGGCGTCAGCTGTTCGACATCGATTGTCAGATTGGGTGGCAGCGCGCTCTGGACCTGGCTTACGCGCGCACGCACCAACTGCAGTGCCTGATCCATGTTCGTGCCGGGGACGAATGTGATCGCGATTTCGGTTGCGCCGCGGATCGAGTGTGACCGGACGCGCAACACGCCGGGTACGACGCTCACGGCCTCCTCGAGCGGCCGCGTAATACTGAAGACGACCTGGCGCGCGCCAAACGTGGACCCCTGGGCGACCACGGTGATGCGCGAGAACTGCAGCTCCGGGTAGATGGCGGACGGGAGCCGCAATGCCATCCAGACACCGGCGGCGCTGAGCAGGGCAATCAGGAGATAGACGAGCCGCTGCTGGCGGCTCAGGATGTCGAAGAGCTTCACCGCCGCGCGCCGCCGATTCGGGCACTATCCTGCACACCATATGCGCCGGTTGTCACCACGGTCTCGCCGGCAGCGACTCCCGTGAGGATCTCGGCGAGCGATTCGTTGCGGCCGCCGACGGTGACTGCGCGCGCGTGCGCGATCCCGGCTGAGTCGACGACGAAAACGCGGTAGCCGTCTCCCTCGGGGACCAGCGCGTCGACCGGAATCACCACGGCGTGCGGGTTCACGCCCGTGACGATGCGACCGACCACCGATTCGCCGATGCGCAGGGCCCGCGGGGGCACCGTGAGCCGGGCCCGCACCGCGACAGCGCGCGACGCGGAGTCCACCGCGACGCCGATGCTCGTCACCACACCGGGACCGAGCGCCTCACCGCTCGCGCCCTCGCCGCTGGTGACGGTGGCCGTGTCCCCGCGATGGATGCGGCCGGCTTCAGCCGGCGACACGTTGAAGACGATGTCCAACGCCATTGGGTCGGCGACCTCGACCAGCGTCTGGTTCGCATCGACGGACGCTCCCAGCACCGCGTTCATGCGCGTGACGACGCCGCTCAAGGGAGCGCGCAGGGTGGCCAGCTCCTGCGCGCGGCGCGCGGTGACCGCGGCTGCCTGGGCCGCCGCAAGGTCGGCGGCCGCCTGGCCGCTGTCCTTCTGCGCCAGAACGCCGGCCTGGACGAGCCGCACCGCGCGCGCATAGGCGCGCTCCGCGTTCGCGAGCGCGGCGGCGGCGCTCTGCGCGGCCGCGTCGAACGGTGCACGCTCGAATTCGATCAACGGATCGCCCTTGGCAACGGGTTGCCCCGCGACTACGAAGATCCCCGCGACGCGCGTCTGCCCAGGCGGCGCGAGCGCGGCAAAGCGGTCCGCTCGCGGCATGACCGTCCCGATCGCGCTGACCTCGTGGGGGAAGGGTCGGATCATGGCGACGCTGGTGGAGACCCCGAGTACACCGGGTTCGCGCGACGCGTCCTGCCCGTTACTCGAACCTCCGCCTCCGCATGCCGCGCTGATTCCGGCGAGCGCGATACTCACCCAGAGGCGACTCACGGCTCGTCCGGCGATGCGGTGAGCAGTTTCAAGACCCGGGCTGCCGCGTCCGCGGTCGCGAGGTCGTCGATGTAGCGCGCCAGGATCTCGCGCGCATTGCGTTGCGCCTCGAGTACGTTCGCCAATGGGATGGCTCCCTCGCTGTAGGCCTGCAGTGACATCACCGCGACGCGATTGGCGCTTTCGACGAGTCCCGCCGTGCGCCGCAGCCGATCGCGTGCGGCCACCAGGTCGCGCCGCGCGCGCGCGACCGCGGCTTCGGTCTCCCGGCGCGTCAGGTCGAGCTCGGCGCTGGCCCGATCCCGCTCGGCAGCCGCACGCAGCACGTCGCCGCGGCCAAAGTTGAAGAGCGGAAAGGGAAGCGAAAAGCCGACGACGGGCAGCAGCTGATGCGGTGTCGTGCTCGTCGGATCGCCGGTGTCGAAGCCGAATTGGAGATTCGGCGCGAAGCGGCTGCGGCGCGCGAATGCCAGCGACCGCTCGGCGGAACGCAGCGACGCCTCGGCCGCGGCGATGGGAAGCAGCGCGCGCCCCTCTGTTAGGGCAGCGTCGGGTGGCGGGCGCAGTGAATCGACCAACATGACCGTCGGCTCGGTGCCACTGAGCCCCATCTGCAGTTGCAGCGACAAGAGCGTTTCGAGCGCGGCGAGCGAGTCGTCGGCGGCGATGTTCTCGAGCTGCCCCGCATTCACCGCCGCGAGCCGGACGTCGAGCTCGCTCACGTCGCCGACCTCGCGTCGCAGCTCGGCGATCCGCAACAGACTGTCGGCATCCAGGGCGGTGCGGTGCGATAAGCGCGCATGCAGCGCCGCTGCCAGGGTGCGCGTGTAGGTCGTGTCGACATCGAACCGGATCGCGGCGCGCTCGAAGTCGAAACGATAGCGCGCGGCGTCGCGGGCCGATTCCGCGGCCCCGATCCGTGCCCCGCGCAGCCAGGGGAGGTCGAGCGGCAGCTCGCCGAGCGCGTGATAGTTCGGCGTGTCCTTCGTGTAGCTGCCGGAGACGGTGGGATTGGGGAATGCCCGGGCTGCCCGCGAGGCGCCCAACGCGGCGGTCGTATCGGCGCGGGCGAGCGCAACACGCGCGCCGCGGGCCAGCGCGGCGGCGACGGCGTCGGCACGCGTGACCTGTTGCTGAGCGACTAAAGCGAACGGGAACAGCACCGGGGTCAGGGACGACACGAGGCGCATGACTCGGAAGCTAGCGACCCTACCTTACAACAGGCTTACGCTGCCGGAAACGCAACCTCGACGCGGGTTCCCATTGCATCGGACGCAACCGAAATCCGGGCGCCGTGCAGGTCGGCGATCCAGCGAGCGATGGGAAGCCCGAGTCCCGAGCCCTCGGCGTGGCTGCGGGCGCTTTCGCCGCGATAGAATCGCTCGAAGATCCGCGGCAGCTGGTCGGACGGAATGCCGATGCCGCTGTCCGAGACGATGACGGAGCGCGCGCCGTCGCGCGCAGTCACATCCAACCGCACGCGCCCGCCCTCCGGCGTGTACTTGATCGCGTTGTCGAGCACGATCAGGACGAGGCGCTCCACGAGTCCGGCGTCCCCCGTGATTTGCGCCTCTTCGAACGACCCGACGATCAGTGCCACGCCTTTTCGCTCGGCCAACGTTCGGGCGGATGCCACCGCCTGCGAGACGACATCGTCCAAGTAGAGTGATGCGCGCACGACCTTGCGCTCACCGGCATCGGCGCGCGCGAGCGTGAGCAGGTCGCCGACGATGCCGCCTAACCGGTCGGCCTCGCGCTCGATCGCCTGAAAGGCGGCGGTGTCGCCTGTGGCGTCGCGCGGCTGCGCCAGCGCGAGCTCCGTGCGGGTGCGAAGAATGGTCGCCGGCGTGCGCAGCTCGTGGGCGGCATCGGCCATGAAGCGCCGCATCTGCTCCATCGAGCGCTCGACCGGAACCGTGGACTGCCGGGCCAGCATGAAGCCGCCCGCCGCCACCAGCAGCAGCGCCGCCAGCGCGGCTGCACCGAAGATCCCGATTAGCGACGCGTACTGCTCGCGGATATTCGGTCGATCGGCGACGGCGGCCGCGACGTACGTTGTGCCCGAACGTCCGTTGAACCGCTCGGCGTGCAACCGCCGCTCGTGACTGCCGCCCGTCAGGTGCTGTACGTCGGCGCTTCCGCTGGTCGCCGCCGCGCGCGCCGCGTCCACGATCCAGGCGTCGGCCTGGGGCGGCGTGATCGCGCGGCCGGTGGCATCGAAGAGGTACAGCTCGCGATCGGGAATGTGGAGTTCTTCGACGGCATCCGCGGCGCCGCCCGAGGCGCGCTCGAGCTCCAGGTCATGCGTCGCGCGCACGATGGCCCCGGTCGCCGCGACGAGCGAGAGGTCGATGCGCCGCGATACCTGCGTCCCGATCGCCAGGAACAGTCCGGCGCCGAGCAGCACCAGGATGAGCGTGAACGTCGCCGCATACCATAGCGTGAGGCGGACGCGCAGGCGGCTGAGGCTCATCCGGACACGCCCAGGCGATAGCCGGCGCCGCGCACCGTCCGGATCAGCTTCGGCTCGAAGCCGTCGTCGATTTTGCTGCGCAGACGCCGAACCAGCACCTCGAGGACGTTGGCAAAGGGATCGTGGTTGTTGTCCCACACATGCGCGGTAATCGCGGACCGATCGACCACCTGGTCGCGGTGACGCAGCAGCAGCTCGAGCAAGGCAAATTCTTTCGCGGTGAGATCGATCGACCGGCCGGCGCGGCTGACGCGCCGGGCGCCGAGATCCACCTCGAGATCCGCGACGCGCAGGATGGTGGGAGTGAGTGCCAGCGCACGGCGGCGCGCGAGCGCCTGGAGCCTGGCGACCAGCTCGCGAAAAGCGAATGGCTTGGTGAGATAGTCGTCGGCACCCACCGCGAGGCCGCGGACACGATCGTCCACGGCGTCGAGCGCCGTCAGCATCAGCACCGGTACGCCGACTTCTTGACGGCGCAGATCGGCGCAGAGCTCGAACCCGCTGCCGCCCGGCAATCGGACGTCGAGGATGACGACGTCGTAGTCGCCGATCAACGCTTGCTCGCGCCCCTCGGCAAACCCGGCCGCCACCGTCGGGTCGATGCGATGCTCGCGCAAACCGTCACGCAGGAGACCCGCGAGCTCAGGGTCGTCTTCTACGATCAGCACTCGCACGAGCCTAAGATAGGCGGGCCCCCGCCTCCGGTCATCCCGGGGTCGGGGCCTGCTCTTTGCTGAAGCCGCTAATTACCGCTGACGATGCGCTTGTAGCTGTCGGGATTCCATTTCGGCCGCTCGGCACTGTCCGCGACCTCGAGGCCGAGGTAGAAGATGAGCCGCGCGACGCGCGACTCCTTTTCCGCGTCGATTTTGTCCGGCGAGTCACCCACCCTGTGGTAATCGACGTGGGTGCCGCTGAAGAAAAACAGAATCGGCACGCCTTTCTTCGCGAAGTTGAAGTGATCGGAGCGCCCGTAGAAGTTCTCGCCGGGCCACTTATCGTCGATCGGCTGCATGTTCAGCTCGCGATGCGCCGCGGCGACCCGGTTCAGGGTGGTGCCGAGATCCGAGTGTTCCTTCCCGATCGCGACGATGGTGTCCTTCCAGTTCCGACCGATCATATCGATGTTGAGATCGGCGACGATGCTGGTGATCGGCACCGTGGGATGATCGACGAAGTATTGGCTGCCCCACAGTCCTTTCTCCTCGCCGCTCACGTTCAGAAAGATGATCGAACGCCGGGGGCGCGGCCGCAGCCCCGAGAATGCCTCGGCGATCTCCACGACTGCGGCCGTGCCTGAACCGTCGTCGTCGGCGCCGTTGCAAATCGAGTCTGCCCCCTCGGCCTGGCAACTGCCGCTGCCCCGTGGTCCCGCGACCCCGATGTGATCCATGTGCGCGCTGAAGACCACGTACTCGTTCTTGAGTGTCGGATCGCTGCCCTCGAGAATGGCAGCCACGTTGGGCGCGGACTTCTTCTCGCGCGTGGCCATTCGCGCGTGCGCGTGCAGCTGGACGTCTCCCAGGGGCCTCGCCTCGAACGCCGCTGCCGACTGCGCGCCGGCCAGATCGAGCCCGAGTTGCGCCACGATCGGCTGGAACGACGACATCCGCATGAGCAGGATCGGACCGCCGATGGAATTGTTGGGGTCGCGGGACTGCGGCCGACTTCTGCGACCGACGATCCTCGACCAGTCGGAGTCATCAGCGGACGTGAGCAGCACGACGCCGGCGGGCTTCCAGGAGAACAGCCGCTGCCGGTCACGAAAGCGGGCGCTCGCGAAGATCACCATCTTGCCGGCGAACGCCGCCGTGTCCGCTGTCAGCGGACCGGTCAACGGACCCGTGACCAAGACCACGCCGCCGGCGTAGTCGCCGCTTTCAAAGTTGTTATCGGAAAACACGAAGTCCTTCCCGTACTTCAGTGTGGCACCGACGCCGCCGTGCACGAATGCCACCGAGCTCTCGGCGACGACTTGCACGCGATCCAGTGAGTACCGCTGTATGAACGTCCCGTTGTCGCCACCTGGCGTGAGGCCCAGCCGGCGGTACTCGCGCCCGATGTAGGCTGCGACCTTGTCGAGCTCGGCACTCGGTGTGTCTCGACCACGCATGGAATCATCGGCAATGATCCCGATGCGCCGGCGGATATCGGCCGGCAGAATAGTTTGTGCCGCCCGCTGGACATCGGCCGGTGACTGGACGAACAGGGCGTTCGAGAGCAACAGCATTGCGAGCAAAACAGCCTCAAGAAAAGGAAGGGATGAAAAAGCTAACGCGCCCGATCGTGTGAGACTACGATCGGGCGCGTCAGGTTCCAGTCTGAACGCTCAAGGCTTGCGACGCCGCACCTCAGGCTCATCGCGCGGCTTTGGTGATTCGCGCGGTGGATCGCGGCGCGGCTCGGCACGTGGCTGTGGCTGGCTGCGCGGTTCGTTACGCGGCTCAGCACGACGAGGCTCGCTGCGCGGTTCATTGCGCGGCTCGACTCGCCGTGGCTCGGACCTCGGCTCGACACGGCGTGGCTCCGAACGCGGCTCCACAACGCGGGGCTCCACGCGCGGCTGGTCCCTGGGCGGCAGAATCATCGGCCGGTCAGAAGGCTTGGCATCTTGCCGGCCCTGACCATCAGGACGGTCACGGCGGCCACCGCCGTTGCCCCGATTATCATTGCCGCGATTGCCACGATCGTCGTTGCCCCGGTTGCCGCGGTCGTCGTTGCCCCGATTGCCGCGATCGTTGTTGCCGCGGTTGCCGTGATCGTTGCCGTTATTGCCGCGATCATCACCGCCGTTGTTGTGATCGTCGCCGGGACGACCGCGACGGTCCCGCACGTTGGGCGGCGGCACGCTGCCGAGCCC
>DASWEL010000124.1:0-1522 GCA_036394755.1 Gemmatimonadales bacterium
GAGGAGCGCATCGTCCGGCTGAGACTCCTGGGCTCGCGAGAGAGTCTGTGAGCTGCGCGCACACGCGACGAAACCGACCGCCGTCGCGGTCAGGAAGTCGCGACGCGACAGCTCCGGTGTCTTGGTCATCGGTCTCGTGCGCAGGAGCGGATTATCGAGAATGTGGTGCAGGGGCAAGCGTAGCGGCATATGCGGCTACTGCGATCATGTCTTCAACCGACAGCCGAGCCACCACTGCCTGCATCGGCTGCGATGCGGGCGTGGACCGCGCACCAGTCTTGAAGGCGAGGAGTTGGCGAACGAGATAAGTGGGATAGCGGCCGGCGAGCGTGGGAACGAGTGCTATGCCGGCCAGCGTTGCGCCATGACAAGTGACGCACGCGATGACGAGCCCGTTAGCACCGGTTCGCGCGATGGAGCGGCCACGCTTGATGCTCCCGGGCGGCACATAGGCGACGTAGGTCATGCCGTCGTCGCGGAGCTCGTGACGCTCGAAATTTGGCGGACCCTCGACGATCCGACTGCCGATCGGCTCGGTTACTGTCCCTGGAATGAGAGCGTACACGAATCCGGCCTGGCGCGTGCGTGGAACGCGCGCCGCCTCGATCACTCGAGCCCGCGGCGTAAATCGCAAGCCCGAAAAGTAGCGCGCGGCCGCGGCGACTTCTGCTTCGGTCGCGTTCGTTGCAACGGCGTGCATGCTGTTGCCGGGGATCCAACCGGGCGACGGATTTCGTCGGGCGGAACTACGGAAGGCGGCCAGCTGCGCAACGATGTAGTCCTCGGGCAAGCCGGCCAGAGTCGCGTTCTCGGGCCTTCCCATTCCATTCGGCAGATGACAATAGGCGCACGCGAAGAGATTCGGACTCCGGCCATGCGCGACCACATCCGGCATCGGCGGGTGTCCGCTCGGATGCCAATCCGGCGGCGCGAATCGATCGACGACCTGTGGCAGCGTGAACCGCGCCCCGCTGTTGGGGACGCGATGCAATCGCGTGCTATCGGCGAGCGTCGAATCGGTCGGGCTGCCGGGAAAAGCCCAGAGCGGTACATCGGAGGGCTTCTGCGAGACGGCAAGAGCGACCGAAAAGAGAACGATGATTATCGGCAGCACCGACGTTCAAACCTTCGCGTTACGACGACCAAGCAGTGCGTCGACGGAGAACTCGCCGGCACCCGCAAGAACGAGAGCCAAGCTCGACCCGAGGAGCAGGAATTCGAGCTCAAACCCTCCAAACCCTCTCTTCAGCTGCACCAAAAGAATCGCACCGAGCATGTCGAACACGAAGCCGAGCGCGAACAGACGGGTCAGGAGACCTATCGCTAGAGCGATGCCGCCGAAGAACTCGAGCACCCCGATGAATGGTCCCATGAGGCCCGGAACCGGGACGCCCATGTGCGTGAACGCGCCAGTGACGCCGGCGAAACCGTAGACGAACAACTTCTGCCGTCCGTGATTGATGAAGACGGCTGCAACCGCGAGACGAAGTGCCGCAAGCCCGAGACTCAGCTGGCGCGGGGA
>DASWEL010000125.1:0-13365 GCA_036394755.1 Gemmatimonadales bacterium
GGGGGGGGGGGGGGGGGGGGCGGGGGCGATCGGAGCGACGCAGGGGTGATCGTTCTCGAACACAAAGACGCCGCCGTATTGCTCGTTGCGTTTCCCGGAGCTCCGGGCATTCCCGGGACACAGGTAGCAATCCGCGACGTATCGCGGCAGCCCGGCGTTCGCGGCATCCTCCACGCGCTCGCCCTGCCACGGCCGCTCGTTCCGGTGGGAGGAGATGATGACCCACTCCCGTCGCAGCGGATGCCAACGCTGTTCCCAGACCATGCGTGTCTCCGTTTGACAACTCGTCAAAGCGAGCCGAGTATCGCCGGGATGATGCGAGGCGGCAAGGACGCTTATCAGCCCAGGCCGGAGCACCACTTCACCTTCGGGCTCTGGACCGTTGGAAACTCCGGACGCGACCCCTTTGGCGAGCCGGTGCGGGCACCACTTTCTCCCACCACGATCGTCCGCAAGCTGGCGAAGCTCGGCGCCTACGGGGTGAATCTGCACGACAACGATCTCGTACCCCCGGGCGCGAGCGCCGCGGAGCGCGATAAGATCGTGCGCGAGTTCAAGCAGGTGCTCGCCGATACGGGCATGAAAGTGCCGATGGCCACGACGAATCTCTTCTCGGACCCGGCATTTCGAGACGGTGCGTTTACGAGCAGTGACTCACGCGTGCGTGCCTATGCGCTGCAAAAAACGCTGGCGGCCATAGACCTCGGGGTTGAGCTCGGCGCGACCACCTATGTCTGCTGGGGCGGAAGAGAAGGCGTCGAAACCAACGCCGCCAAAGATCCGCGCACGGCCCTCGCGTGGTACCGAGACGCCGTCAACTACCTGTGCGAATACGTCCGGTCACAGCACTACGATCTGCGCCTCGCGCTCGAGGCAAAGCCGAACGAACCGCGTGGCGACATTTTCCTGCCGACCACCGGCCACATGCTCGCGTTCATCTATACGCTCGACCATCCCGAGATGGTGGGTGTCAACCCCGAACTCGCGCACGAGCGCATGGCGGGGCTCGATTTTTCGCACGCCGTCGCCCAGGCGCTCGAAGCCGGCAAGCTGTTCCATATCGATCTCAACGGCCAGCAGGTTGGCCGCTTCGACCAGGATCTGCGCTTTGGCAGCGACGACCCGAAGGGCGCGTTTTTTCTGGTCAAGTTGCTCGAGGACGCGCAGTGGCCCGGTATGCGCCATTTCGATAGCCACGCGTACCGCACCGAGGATGAATCGGGTGTCTGGGATTTTGCCGCCGGCAGCATGCGGACCTATCTGATCCTCAAGGACAAAGTCGCGCGGTTCAATGCGGATCCGGAAATCCAGCAGTTGCTGGCCGAGCTGGACCGAGGGAAGAGCGCGCGTGTCCCGTTCAGTGAGCTTCGCAACACGAAGTTCGATCTCGCGGCGCTGCGCTCGCGGGGCTACGCGTACGAGCGACTCGATCAGCTCACCATGGAGCTCTTGTTGGGAGTGCGATAGGTGGCGGCTGATTTTTTTCTCGGCCTCGACATCGGTACGAGCAGCGTCAAATCCATTCTCATCAGTCTAGACGGCAGCATCGCAGCCGTGGCGACCGCTCCACTGTCACTCGATACGCCAGAGCCCGGCTGGGCGGAGCAGGATCCCGAGGCGTGGTGGGATGCCGCCCGCGCGGTGATCCGGGATGTGCTGGCCCAGCGCGCCGGCACGCGTGTCGCGGCGATTGGTATCTCGGGCCAAATGCACTCGTCCGTCTTTCTCGACAAGCGCGGTGCCGTTATCAGGCCGGCACTGCTGTGGTGCGACGGCAGAACGACGGCCGAGTGCCAAGAGATCGAGTCGCGCGCCGGCGGCGAGACGCACCTTCGTGAGTGGGTGTGCAACCCCGCGCTGGAAGGCTTTACGCTGCCAAAGGTGCTATGGCTGCGTAATCACGAGCCCGCGGCGTTCGCGCGACTCGCCACCCTGCTGCTCGCCAAGGATTTCGTGCGGCTGCGGCTGACGGGCACAGTCGCCACCGAGCCGTCCGACGCATCCGGAACGCTGATGTTCGATCCCGCCCACCTGCGCTGGAGCCGGGAGATGCTCACGGCGGTCGAGCTTGCGCCGTCCCTGCTCCCCGACGTCGGCGGATCAGCGCAGGTGCTCGGCCGCGTCACCAAAGATGCTGCCGCCCTCACGGGGCTTGCGACGGGCACACCCGTCGTGGGCGGCGGTGCAGACAACGCCTGCGGTGCCGCTGGCGTGGGAGCGATCACGCCCGGTGAAGCGGTGTCGAGCTGGGGGACATCCGGGACCGTACTGGCTCCCACGGCAGAGCCGCGCGTCGATCCGAAGCTGCGGGCGCATACGTTCTGTCACGTCGCGCCCGATGTGTGGTATGTGATAGGCGTCGTCTTGTCAGCCGGCGGCGCGTTTGCCTGGTATCGCGATCAGTGCGCGCGCGAGTTGCCGGAGGATCAGCGCGACGAACTGCTGGTCGAAGAAGCGACAACGGTGTCGCCTGGAGCGGACGGCGTGACGTTCCTGCCGTACCTTCAGGGAGAGCGCACGCCCCACCGTGACGCCTCGCTCCGTGCGGCGTTTACAGGACTCAGTCTCGCGCACTCTCGCGCGCACATGACGCGGGCCGTGCTCGAGGGCGTGTGTTTTGCGTTGCGTGACTCACTCGAGATTCTCAAGGAGCTAGGCCTGATGCCTGGTCATCTCTTGCTGACGGGCGGCGGTGCGAAGAGCGCGTTCGTTCGTCAACTGCAGGCAGATGTCTTTGGTCTTCCGGTGACCACGGTGAATCGCGAAGAGGGCGGGGCGTACGGCGCGGCGCTGCTCGCCGCCGTCGGAGCGGGCGCGTTCCCCGATCTCAAGACTGCCGCGCAACGCACGCTGACGCGTCAGGCCTTGTCGCCGCCCAACCCGGAGATCCACCGGGCGTACGACCCTATCTATCAGCGGTTCCACAAGAGCCTGTTACGGTGAGCGATCCCCTCTCGCGTCGAGACTGGCGGGCGCTGGCGCTCATTCCAGAAGTTCAGCTTCGATTTCCCCGTTACGGCGAGACAGGGTCATAGGGCATCTCCTGACGGCCTTTCTTGACAGGGAATCGGTGACGTGTAGTCTCGCTGCGCAATGGCCGGTCTCGATTGGGTCATCATCGGATTGTATTTCGCCCTGCTGCTCGGCGTCGCCTGGTGGGTTGCAAAGCGCAACCGGGACACGGCGGATGACTACTTCCTGGCCGGCCGCAATCTCGGCTGGTTCCTGGTCGGGGCCTCCATCTTCGCGTCCAACATCGGTTCCGAGCATGTGGTCGGTCTGGCGGGCGCCGGCGCGACGAGCGGCGTCGCGCTCGCGCATTACGAGCTGCATGCCTGGTGCCTGCTCGTGCTCGGATGGCTGTTCGTCCCGTTCTATTCCCGCGCGCTGGTCTACACCATGCCCGAGTTTCTCGGCCGGCGCTTCTCACCCACCGCGCGCTGGGTGCTCTCCGTCATCACGCTCGTGGCGCACGTGTTCACGAAGTTCGCCGTCTCGATCTTCGCCGGCGGCGTCGTGTTCGCGACGCTGTTGCCCGAGGTCTCGCTCCGGCTGGGCGGCGCCACGTTCAACAGCTTCTGGATCGGATCGGTCGCCGTGCTGCTCCTCACCGGCCTCTATACGGTGCTCGGCGGAATGCGGGCAGTGGCGTACACGGATGCGTTGCAGACGTTCGTCCTGGTCATCGGAGCGGGATTGCTCACCCTGTTCGGGCTCGCGAAGCTCGGCGGCTGGCACGAGCTGCGCCACGTGTTGGATCCCGATCTGTTCAACCTGTGGAAACCGCTGGTCCCGGCAGGGATGGAGGGCACGTGGGCGCCGGTGAAGGAGACCGGCCGCATCGCGTGGTATTTCAACGGCAACTATCCCTGGCTGGGCATGCTGTTCTGTGCACCCATCATCGGCCTGTGGTATTGGTGCACCGATCAGTACATCGTGCAGCGGGCGCTGGGAGCGAAGGACGAGCGCACGGCGCGGCGCGGGAGCATCTTTGCCGCGTACCTGAAACTGTCACCGGTCTTTCTCTTCATCATTCCAGGCCTGATCGCCCTCGCCCTCGCCAAGACCGGGCGCGTGCCAGGGCTCAGCGTGATGGTGGACGCTCAGGGGAACGCGATCCCCCAGGCGGCGCAAGCGGCCTTTCCGCTGATGGTGAAGGATCTTCTGCCGGCTGGGCTCCGGGGAATTGTCGTCGCGGGACTGCTCGCCGCGCTGATGAGCTCGATGGCGGGCGCCTTCAACGCGTCTTCGACCCTGTTCACGATGGACCTCTACACGAAGTTCAGGCCCAACGCGTCACAGCACCAGCTCGTGTGGGTGGGTCGCGCCGCCACGGTGGCGATGGTCGTGATCAGTCTGTTGTGGATTCCGGTGATTCAGGGTGCGCGCGGGCTCTATGACTATCTCCAGGGCGTGCAAGGGTATCTCGCGCCGCCGATTTTCACGGTATTCGTGTTCGGCATTTTCAACCGGCGCCTGAACTCGAAAGGGTGCCTCGCCGCGCTGCTCGTCGGATTCGTGCTCGGGGTGTTCCGCCTGGCGGTGGATACACCCGTGAGCCTGCATCTGCCAGGATTTGCTGATGGCTACACCCGCGGCTCGTTCCTCTGGATCGTCAACAATCTCTACTTCCAGTATTACAGCCTCTTCATTTTCATCGTGTCGGTCATCGTCATGGTGGTTGTGAGCTACGCGACGGCGCCGCCACGAGCCGAGCAGCTCGCCGGTCTGACGTACGGAACCGTCACGGTCGAGGATCGAGCGAGTTCTCGTGCCAGCTGGAGCGCTCGCGAGGTCATCGCCTCCGCCGTCGTGCTTCTGTTGATTGTCGCGGCCTACCTCTATTTCCGAGGCTAGATCCATGCTCGCGCTCATTCTGGTGTTGGTGGCGCAGCGTCAGACGCAGAACTTCGACCACGCGTGGCGCTTCCATCTGGGCGATGTGGCGGGCGCGCAAGAGACGGCGTTCGATGATGCCGGCTGGCGCACGCTCGATCTGCCGCACGACTGGAGCATCGAAGGCGAGTTCAGCGAGCAGAACCCCGCCGGCGTGGCGGGCGGGGCGCTGCCGGGCGGCGTCGGGTGGTATCGCAAGACGTTCACCGTCCCCGCGCGGGACAGCGGCAAGGTCGTCTTCGTCGAATTCGACGGCGTCTATCGCAACAGCGAAGTGTGGATCAACGGTGCGTACCTGGGAAAGCGCCCATACGGCTACAGTTCGTTTCGCTATGAGTTGACGCCGCACCTGCGCTACCGCGCGCGCAACGTGATTGCGGTACGCGTGGACAACTCGCAGCAGCCGAACTCGCGCTGGTACTCGGGCTCCGGGATTTACCGCCACGTGCGGCTCGTCACGACAAACCCGGCGCACGTCGATCAGTGGGGCACGTATGTCACGACACCAGCCGTGAGCTTGGAGTCGGCACGCGTCACGATTCGAACGAGCCTCCGCAACGAGCGGCATGGCGAGCAGCCGGTTGTGCTCAGCACGGTCGTGTATGATTCCGCCGGCAGGGAGGTGGCGGCTGTATCCACGATGGGGCGGATCGCAGGCGACTCAGTCGCCGAGCTGGTGCAGGATCTGACCATTTCGCGCCCGGTCCTCTGGTCGCTCGAGCGGCCGTATCTCTATCGCGCCGTATCGCGTGTGAGGTGCGGGAACAGGCTGTGCGACACCTATACGACGCCGTTCGGCGTGCGGTCGTTCGTCTTCAGAGCCGATTCAGGATTCTTCCTGAACGGGCGCCACGTGAAGATTCGCGGCGTGTGCCTGCACCACGATCTCGGCGCTTTGGGTGCGGCCGTCAACACGCGCGCGATCGAACGGCAGCTCGAGATCATGCGGGCGATGGGTGTAAACGCCCTCCGCACCTCGCACAACCCGCCCGCGCCCGAGCTGCTCGACCTGACGGACCGCATGGGCTTCATCGTGATGGACGAGGCGTTCGACATGTGGAAGAAGCAAAAGACCGAGTACGACTACCACCTCGATTGGGACGCCTGGCACGTGCGCGACCTGTCGGACATGGTGCTGCGCGACCGCAATCATGCCAGCGTCTTCATCTGGAGTATCGGCAACGAGGTGATGGAGCAGTGGAACAACGGCGACTCGACCGCCGCGCCCATCGCGCGCGAGCTTGCCGGAATCGTGCGAGCGCTTGATCCGACTCGGCCGATCACGCAGGCCGCGAATAACGGGAGCCCGCAGAATCCGGTGTTTCACGCCGGGGCGCTCGATCTGCTGGGTCACAACTATCACCACGAGGTATGGGCCGATTTTCCGGTTCAATACCCTGGTGAGAAGTTCATCATCACCGAGGCGATGTCGGCGCTCAACAGCCGGGGCGTCTATGAGCAGCCGTCCGACAGCGTGGCCAGCTATGAGACGCCGTACGTGAAGAATCACGGCCCGCAGCCCAACAAAGACTACCGCCTCTCCTCCTACGACAATCGCAAGGCGTTCTGGGGTTCGCTGCACGAAGAATCGCTGCGGCTGTTCGAGCGCTATCCATTCCTCTCGGGGATCTTCGTCTGGCAGGGGATCGACTACCTCGGCGAGCCCACGCCCTACGAGTGGCCCGCGCGCAGCTCGTATTTCGGCGTCGTCGATCTTGCGGGATTCCCGAAGGATCCCTTCTACTTATATCAGAGTGTGTGGACGGAGCAGCCTATGCTCCATCTGCTCCCCCACTGGAATTGGACGCCGGGCGATACGATCGACGTGTGGGCCTACACGAATGCCGATGAGGTGGAGCTATTCCTGAATGGTGTCACGCTCGGGGTGAAACGTAAAACCGAACGCGTGAGCCACTTGATGTGGCGCGTCGCATACACGCCCGGGACGTTACGGGCTGTCTCACGTAAGGAAGGCCGCGACTGGGCAACCGGGGAGGTGAGGACTGCCGGTGCGCCCGCGCGGGTCACGCTGGCGCCCGACCGGGCGCGCATTCGCGCCAATGGCGAGGACCTCTCCTTCGTCACGGTCACCGTTCAAGATCGTGCAGGTACCGCGGTGCCGACGGCGGAGCCGCTCATTCGCTTTCGTCTTAGCGGTGGGGATGCGCGAATCGTGGGCGTCGACAACGGCGATCAGAGCAGCCATACCTGGTTCAAAGCCAACCAGGTCCGGCTCTTTAGCGGCAAGGCGCTCGTGATCATTCGCGCCGGCACAAGGCCGGGAATCGTCACGCTAACCGCGGAAGGGGAAGGCCTCGCACCTTCCGCCGTGCCCATTCAGCTCAGATAAGGAACGGTCATCCATGAGGGCTCTTCTCGCGCTTCTGGTTGCGGCGTCCGCCATTCGCGGCGCCGCGGCACAGCAGGTGGACACGACGCTGTGGACTCGGCTGCATTACCGCTTCGTCGGACCCGAAGGGAACCGCGCCGTCGCCATCGTGGGCGAGCCCGGCAACCCGCTCGTCGCCTACGTCGGCGCCGCGTCGGGCGGCATCTGGAAGACTGAGGACGGCGGCGTGCACTGGCGGGCGGTCTTCGACAGCGAGCCGGCGCAGGCGATCGGCGCGCTCGCCGTCGCGCCTTCGGCGCACAATGTGTTGTGGGCGGGGACGGGCGAAACGTTCTTCATCCGCTCGATGACCGCGCTGGGCAACGGTGTCTACCGTTCCACGGACGCCGGGCGGAGCTGGCAGCACATGGGCCTCGATTCGACCGGGCGCATCGCGCGCATCGTGATCGATCCGGCGAATCCCGAGGTGGTGCTCGTGTGCGCGCTGGGCCGCGCCTACGGCCCCGAGCAGCAGCGCGGCGTCTATCGCACCGCGGACGGCGGCCGCACCTGGGCACGCGTGCTGTTCGTAGACCCGAACACCGGATGCTCGGACCTCGCGATCGATCCCGGCGATCCCAATACGCTGTTCGCCGGGATGTGGCAGTTCGAAGTGAAGACGTGGCACCTGCAGAGCGGCGGTCCGGGGAGCGGTCTTTGGGCATCGCGGGACGGCGGTGTCACGTGGAAGCGCCTCGTGGGTCACGGGCTGCCCGACGCCAAGCACAACGTCGGCAAAGTTGCCGTCGCGGTCGCGCCGTCGAACCCGAATACCGTGTACGCGCTCGTGGAGGACCGCGACCCGACGCTATACCGCAGCGACGACCGCGGCAACTTCTGGCGCGTCGTGTCGCGCAACCACGACATGGCCGAGCGCGCGCCGTACTACGTCCGCTTCGCCGTCGCGCCGGACGATGAAGAGCGGCTCTACTTCGTCTCGGTGCGGTTCAGCATGTCGCGCGACGGCGGCCAGTCGCTCGGGCGCTCCGGCTTCCAGGCCGGCGGGGACAACCACGATATATGGATCGATCCGTCGAACCCCGACCGCATGATGATCGCCCACGACGGTGGGGCGAGCATCACGCTCACCGGGGGGAAGAGCTGGACCCGCGTGGTGCTGCCGATCGCGCAGATGTACCACGTGCACACCGACACGCGCGTGCCCTACAACCTCTACGGCAACCGCCAGGACGGCTCGTCCTACCGCATGCCGAGCCGCAGTCTCTCGGGCGGGTTCAGCGAGGGCCAGTGGCGTCACGTGGGTGGGTGCGAAAGCGGCTTTGCGATTCCGGACACCGTGGACAACAGCACGGTGTGGTCCGGTTGCTACGACGGCGGGCTCGAGGTCTACGACGTCCGGACCGATCACGCGCGGAACGTGCGCATCTGGCCCGAGGCGGGCTACGGCTGGCGGCCCGCCGACATGAAGTACCGCTGGAACTGGACGTTCCCCATCGCTATCTCGCCCCACGACCACACGAAAGTCTACGTCGGCAGCCAGGTCGTGCACGTGACGACGGACGGCGGCGCGAGCTGGCAAGTGATCAGTCCCGATCTCACCCGCAACGACACGACACACCAGCAGAGCTCGGGCGGCGTCACGACGGACAACCTGTACACGTTCGACGGCGCCACCTTGTTTGCGCTCGCCGAGTCGCCGATACGCGCGGGGGTGCTCTGGGTTGGGTCGAACGACGGGCGCGTGAACGTGACGACGGATGGCGGCGCGCACTGGACTGACGTGTCGGGCAACATCCCGAAGCTGTCCCCCTGGGCGAAGATCGTGAACATCGAGCCCTCACACTTCGATGCCGGCACGGCGTATCTCGCGGCCGACCTGCACGAGCTCGACGATCTCGACCCCTACATCTTCAAGACCACGGACTTCGGGAAGAGCTGGAGAAAGATTTCGGAGACGTTCCCGCGCTCGCCGCTTTCGTTCGTGCACATCGTGCGCGAGGATCCGGTGCGGCGCGGTTTGCTCTACGCGGGAACGGAGAACGGTCTGTACGTGACGCTCGACGATGGTGCCCGCTGGCTCCCACTTCAGGCCAACCTGCCGCACGCTCCCGTGTCGTGGCTCACCGTGCAGTCGCGCTTCCACGATCTCGTGGTGTCGACCTATGGGCGTGGCTTCTACATCCTGGATGATATTTCGCCCCTCGAGCAGCTCGACGGTGCGGCCCTCGCGGGCAAGGTCGCCCTGTTTGTGCCGCCGCCCGCCTACCGGCTGCGCGACCAGCAGGGCGTGGTGAGCGCGCCGAACAGCGCCATACAGGCTGAGAACGCACCGGCCGGCGTACCACTCACCTACTACGTCTCAGCCGCGCTGGCCGACACGACGACGGGTCCCGCCGCCAGTCCGTCCGGCACTCCGACCGCCTCGGCTGCCGCGCCCGGGGATAGCACGCGCCGCCTCAAGGCCGCGAAGGTCGTGATTCTCGACGCGCAGGGCGACACGGTGCGCGTGCTCGAAGGAGAGCGGAAGCTCGGGTTGAACCGCGTCTGGTGGGATCTGCGCTGTACCGCGCCGACCACACCGAAGCTCCGCACGCCGCCGCCCGGCAAGGCGTTCGTACGCGTCGGCGCGGACGGAACGCGCCCGCTCGTGACCTGGGACCTCGATCTCTCGCTGCGTGGACCACTGGTCCTGCCCGGGACCTACACCGTCCGTGTCGTAGTGGAAGATTCTGCCGCCCGCGCCGCCCCAGTGGCGGCGACACAGTCGCTCACCGTCCTCAAGGATCCCAACACGACGGCAACCGACGCCGACGTCCAGGCGCAGGGGAAGCTCGCGCGCACGATTCGCGGCGAGCAGGACAGCATCGCGCGCATGATCAACCGGCTCGAATGGGTGCGCAAACAGGTGCGTGATCTCGCGTCGCAACTCCGCGACTCGGCGCTCGTGACCGACTCCGGGGCCAAGCGGATAGCCGGCCTCGCCGACTCACTCGAGCGGCGAATCATCGGGGTCGAAGGCGTGCTGTTCGACGTGAACCTGACCGGCGCGCGGGAGGATGCGTTCCGCAACCCGATGCGGCTCTATGGCCGGCTCGCGTCCCTGCAGTCGGACATGGCGGAGAACGGGGCGGACTTCGCGCCCACCACGCAACAGCTCGCGGTGCACGACGTGTTGGTGGCACGGCTCGGCGAGGCCACGGCGCGCTTCTCGGACTTGATGACGAAGGCAGTCCCGGCGTTCGCCGGCGAATTGCGGCGGACTCCGCTCCGCGACGTGATCAGCGGTGGCTTGGACACGGGGGGAGGGGCACGGCCATGAAAACGCGACCACTCGGCAACACCGGATACCGCGTCAGCGAGGTCGGCTTTGGCGCCTGGGGTCTGGGCGGCGAAATGTGGCGCGGCGTAGACGACAGCGAAGGTCGTAAGGCGCTGCACGAAGGGGTGGAGCAGGGTATCACCTTCTTCGATACCGCCCTGGCCTACGGCAACGGCCATTCCGAGCAGGTGATCGGTGAAGAGCTGAAGCACGAGATCCGCTCCGGCCGCGTGACTGTAGCGACGAAGGTCCCGCCCATGAATCGCCAGTGGCCCGGCAAATCGAGCTACAACCTCGGCGACGTATTTCCGGCGAAGTACATCGCCACCAGCACCGAGCAGTCGCTCAAGAATCTCCGCATGGAGGCGCTCCACTTACAGCAACTGCACGTATGGAACGACGCGTGGCTCTCGGATCCCGACTGGGAGGCGTCCTACCAGCAGATCGTGCGCCTTAAAGAAGAAGGAAAGGTCCTGCACTGGGGGATCTCGATCAACGACCACGCACCCGAAACCGCGCTGCGCATCCTCGCCGATCCACTCTTCGAAACAGCGCAAGTCATTTACAACATCTACGATCGCTCGCCGGAAAAAGCGCTGTTCGCCCTCGCCAGGAACAAGCCGCTCGGCATCATCGTACGCGTGCCGTTCGATGAAGGCGCGCTCACCGGTCAGATCACGGCCAAGACCGTGTTTCCTCCGGGCGACTGGCGCGCCCAGTATTTCGCCGGCGATCGCAAGATGGAGGCGGAGCGGAGAGGGAAGGCGCTGGCGCAGGTGTTGGATGCTCAGGTCGAGACACTGCCCGAGCTCGCGCTGCGATTCTGCCTGTCTACACCGGAGGTCTCGACGGTCATTCCGGGAATGCGCCGGCCGGCGCACGTGCGTCAGAACGCGATGGTGTCGACGAAGGGCGCGCTGCCGGCCGGGATGTTATCGAAGCTCAAGCCCTACGCGTGGGACAAAAACTGGTATGGGGACTAAATGCCCTTTCCCAGCCGAAATGTTGCCACGATGGCGTATGTCGTCCGTCCCCCGTCGCCCAGCGGCCAGCTGACCGCCGGGATCAGCGTTATTTCGTCGCTGAATCCCAAGCCGACGCCGAGACTGAGCAACGTGAACGACTGCGATCCGCAGCAGAAATCCTGATATGCCGCCAGGTTGCCGCCGGCGGCAGTTGTGAGCTTGGGATTGCCCGTTGCGACGGTAAGGGTGGCCGTGGGCGTGACGTCCCAGAGTCTCGTCCGTACCGCGAGGACGCCCGCGCTCAAACCGGCCGAATACGACCTCTCGTCGAATCTCCAGAGCGAGCCGTTGATCTGGTCCGGCCCCGCGAGCGACCGGTAGGACAGGAACGGGCACAGATCGACCTTCGATTTGGCGTGCTGCGCGGTGAGACCCACAGTCACGGCGAACGCGCGTGAGCTGCCGTTGAGGCTTGTGAGTTCCCACGACTTGAGTCCGTACTCCAAGCCGGCGAAAAAATGCTGATACCGATACCTGACCTCCGCGGTGTAGAGATGCGCGAGGTTGTCGATATTGACATCAACTGCAGAGTGGAAGTGAGAGAGCGCGAAGTTGCTGTTGCCGACGCACAACTGCGCCGCGGCGGGCTCCGCGCCGACCAGCAGCAGCAACACGGTCACAACCCCACGCATTCCCCAAACCTACTACCGCGCCGCTTGGAGGCCAGTCACCCCGCCCCAAACGTCATAGTCGCGATTTCGGCGCGTTCCCTAGAGCTCTCTCACGCGACGTTCGATCAGGCGCCGCTCCGGCTCCTCGACGGCCAGCGCCAACGCGCGCGCATAGGCTGATCGAGCGTCGGCCTTACGGCCGAGTCGTCGCAAAAGATCCGCCCGGGCGGCGTGCGCGAGGTGGTACGCTTGCAAGTCACCGCGCGCGAGAATCGCATCGATGAGTCTCAGGCCGTGCTCGGGGCCATCACGCATCGCAATCGCGGCGGCGCGGTTCAGCTCGATGACCGGTGATGGCTCGGCTCGGAACAGGACGTCGTACAGCCCGGCGATCTGTGCCCAATCGGTCGCCGCCGAGCTCGGCGCCTCGGCATGCAGCGCCGCGATGGCGGCCTGCAGCGTGAATGGTCCAAATCCTCGGGACGTCAACGCCCGCTGCACCAGGGCGACGCCTTCGTTGATTTGCTCCCGGTTCCACTGCGAGCGGTCCTGCTCCTCGAGCGGGATCAGCTCACCGGCGGCGGTCGTACGTGTGGCGCGGCGCGCGTCGTGCAGCAGCATCAGGGCGAGCAATCCGATGGCCTCGGACTCGGGGAGCAGGTCGACGAGCAGCCGGCCGAGGCGGATCGCCTCGACTGCGAGATCGGCGCGGGTGAAGTAGCCCTGATTGAAGACGAGATAGACGACGTGCAGTACGCTGGCGAGACGATCGGGCAGATCCGCGCGCTCGGGCACCTCGTAAGGGATCCGGGCGTCGCGAATCTTGGTCTTCGCGCGGACGATGCGTTGCGCCAGCGTCGGCGCGGTGGTGAGGAAGGCCGCCGCCACTTGTTCGGTGGTGAGGCCACAGATTTCGCGCAGCGTCATGGCGACTTGTGCGTCGGGATTCAAAGCAGGGTGACAGCAGGTGAAGATCAGGCGCAGGCGGTCATCCACGACGTCGTAGTTCTCGATCTCGGCAGTCTCGTCCGGAATGTCGTGCTCACCGGGGACTTCCCGGCGAGTCTTGCGCAGCCGGTCGATCGCGCGGAAGCGTCCCGTGGAAATCAACCAGGACCGCGGGCTGGCCGGCACGCCCGCTATCGGCCAGCGCTCTACTGCCGC
>DASWEL010000126.1:0-9261 GCA_036394755.1 Gemmatimonadales bacterium
CGCGAGGTGCTCGAGCGCGCCGAGCACGAGTCGGTGCTCGGCCGGGTGGCGGAGCCCGAGGATGTCTCGCGCGTGATCCTCTTTTTGTGCAGCGAAGCGGCTCGGCACATCACCGGACAGGTAATCGTGGTGGACGGCGGCCTCACGCTCGCTTAGATTCGGGCCGTGACGCGCCGCTCTACTAAGCTCTTACAAGTCAACTACTTCCTTATTCTTCTCGCCTCGCTGAGCTGCGGGGGGAAGAAGTCCGACCAGCCCACCCCTGCGCCCACAGCCCCGTTGCCTACGGCGGGCCTCGCGGGACAGCGGGTCGCTGTAACCCCGCTCGCGTTGGTCGCCGCGGAAGAGGCGCTGCGATGGGATTCTTTGATCGGCAACCGGCGTACTACGCTGGACAAGAGCGACAGCATCATCGCCACGCTGCTTGGAGCCCGGGCTCCGGAAGTCACCTGGGTTGGCCCTGCCGAGCTGCGGCACATCGCCCGTCGCGCACCCGGCATCGCCGCCGATCCCGACCAGATGGGCACCCCCTTTCTGCGGGCGTCGAACATCATCGATATCCCGGATCCCCTGCGGTCTCAACTGCGTACGCTGATGGGGCTCGCGGGCGGCCGCTACGTGCTCGTGCCGGCGGGCCTCGTATTCCGGGTGGCGAGCCCCGGGGCCGCGCCCCGGGGATCACCGGCCGCTGCATCAGCCGAGCTTTCGGTCGTTCTCATCGACTCGCGTGTCGGCAAGGTCGGGTGGCGCACCATCGCGCGCGGTGAAGGCGATGATCCCTGGATTGCCCTCACGCGAGCGGTGAAAAGCCTGACGCCGGGCCTACCGTGACCCCCTCCGTCCGCGAAGCCACTCTGATCCGGGGCGATGGCATCGGCCCCGAGATCACCGAGGCAACGCTCCAGGTGCTCGACGCCTTGGGGACGAAGTTCGACTGGGACGAGCAGTACGGCGGGATGGCGGCAGTGGAGAAAGCCGGCACGCCGCTCCCCAACGCGACGCTCGATTCGATCCGCCGCACCAGGCTCTGCCTCAAGGGGCCGCTCACGACGCCCGTCGGTGGCGGATATCGATCGGTCAATGTCGCGCTGCGGCAGGAGTTCGACCTCTACGCCAACGTGCGGCCGACCAAGACGATCGTTCCCGGCGGCCGCTACGAGCACGTCGATCTCGTCATCATCCGCGAGAACACCGAAGGGCTGTACGTCGGCCTCGATCACACATTCAAAATCGGGACCGACCGGCGCGCGATGGCGCAGGCGATGTCGATCGTGACGCGCGAAGGCAGCGAGCGCATCGCGAAGTACGCGTTCGAGTACGCCAAGACGCACGGCCGCAAGAAGGTCACGATCGTCCATAAGGCGAACATCCTGAAAGCGACATCGGGATTGTTTCTCGAGGTCGCGCGGCGCGTCGCGGAGCAATACGCCGGAACGATCGCGTCGGACGACAAGATCGTCGACAACACCGCGATGCAGCTCGTGATCAACCCGGAGCAGTTCGACGTGATCGTCACAACCAACCTGTTCGGCGACATCCTCTCCGACGAGGCGGCTGGATTGATTGGCGGCCTGGGGCTCGCGCCCGGGGCCAACATCGGCACCCACGCCGCGATCTTCGAGCCGGTGCACGGCTCGGCGCCGGACATCGCGGGGAAGGGGATCGCCAATCCGTCGGCGCAGCTGCTCGCCGCCGCGATGATGCTCGATCACGTCGGTGAGCTCGAGGCCGCCAGGCGGCTGCGCTGCGTCCTCGAGGCGACCATCGTACAGGATAAGGTCCGCACACCGGATTTGGGGGGACGTGCTGCTACGGCCGAATTCGCCCGCGCCGTGGTTAAGCGGGTTAGGGCCTAGCCACCCGTGCGCCAAATGCGGCACGGAGACGCCGGGCATCGCCATCGGTGGCCTGTGCGCCGACTGCGCGCGGGTGCTCGCGCGCCGGGCGACCAAGGTCGCGCGATTGGTGGCCATCGGCACGACGGTACCGCTTGCGGTGTATGTGGCCTTGGCACTGCCTGTGGAGCGGACTGCCCGGCTGGTCGGGGCCGCGAGTGTGCTCCTGTGGTACGTGTTGACGTTTCTCATAGCAAAACGCGTCACACTGGAGTGGATAAAATGAGGCTATCGGCTATCGGGTATCGGCTATGGGTGGTACTGGTGTTCGTGGCAACTCCGCTGGTGGCCCAGGCGTCCCTTTCCATTTACAGAGATGGCCGGGTGGTGGTGCGGCGCACTCTGCCGCAGGCGCTGCAGCGGGGACGGAATTCGTTGACGCTGCGGCTCGAGGCGCTCGATCCTGCGACGCTGTTCTCGACCGACACCGCCGTTTCCGTGACTTCGGCGACGGTGCGGTATCCAAGCACCGCGTCCGATGCGTTGGCGCAAGCGATCGGTCAGACGATCTCGTTCGTCCGCGCCAAAGGTGACACGATTCGCGCGACGGTCGTGCGACCGGATCCGCCGCAGTTCAGACTGTCCGATGGACGGCTCCTGCTCAGCCCGCCCGGCGAGCCTCTGTTCCCCGCCGAGCTCGTGCGCACCGCACCCGAGGCGCAGGTGGTGCTGGACGCTTCGCGCGCGAGGCAGCGGACCGACATCGCGTATGTGGCGCAGGGTGCGACGTGGGAAGCCCTCTACCAAGTGATTCTGACAGGAGCGCAGGCGCAGGTGACGGGAACAGCAACCGTAACCTCGCAGTCTCTTCGTGCCGATAGTGCTGAGGTCCAACTTGTCGCGGGGGCTATACGGCGCACGCGTACGCTCGCCGCGCCGACGGAAGAAGGGGCCGCGCGATGGATGGTGAGAGGACAGATGGCAGCCGCACAGGACAAGCTCGAAGTAGCCGAAGAAGCTGTAGGTGAAACTCACGTCTACCAGCTTCCCGGCCGCCTCACGATCGAGCCGAGCGTTCCCGTAACGACCGCGCTCTTCCCGCGCAGCTCCGCACCTGTGGTACAGGAGCTCATCGTCCCCGGCGTGCTCCCGTGGCGTGGCTGGATGGGGCAAAACCCCGAGCCCAACCGCGCGGCAGTGCAGGTCTGGTACACGATCAAACGCGCCGCCAAGACGCCGTTCGGCGATCGTCCACTCCCGGCCGGAACTGTACAGCTCTATCACGCCGACTCGAGTGGTCGTGTGCAGCTCATCGGCGAAGCGTCGAACGACCACACCGCACCGGGACGAGATTTGCGCGTGCAATCCGGCGATGCGTTCGACATCACCGCCGAGCGCGTGCAGACCGACTGGAATCAGGAGCAGCTGCCGCCGGTTCGTCGCGGCATGCCGAATCGTCAACGCGTGACCGCGGCGTACCGTGTGACGATTACGAACGCGAAGGCCGAGGCGGTCAACGTGGACGCACGCGAGGCGCACTTCGGCAGCTGGAAGATCATCGAAAGCAGCGTTCCCCCGGAGAAGCTATCGTCGACCGAGTCCCGCTTCCGCGTTACGGTGCCCGCGGGTGGCGAAGCGACGTTGACCTACACGGTGCAAATCGAGCAATGACGATTCAGATCGCTCATATCGGGGATATGCATTTCGGCGGGCTGGCCAACGTGCCGGTGGTCGAGGCGCTGGAGCGCTTGCTGCCCGATCTGCGGCCCGACGCCATCGTGATCGGCGGGGATCTCTCGCAGCGCGCGCGCCACGGCGAATTCCAGCGCGGCCGCGCCTTTGCGAACCTGTGCCGCGAGACGGCGCCCGTGCTCGTGATTCCCGGCAACCACGACGTGCAATGGTGGCACCGGCCGTTGATTCCGTTCGGCAAGGACGCGGTCTACCAGAAGTATCGCAGCTACTTCGGCGCCGACCTGACGCCGACGCTGACGATCCCCGGCGGCGCCGTGATCGCGTCGGTGCTGACGGCCCACGGCGTCGCGTGGGGTTCGCTCACCCCTCGGGTGCGCGACATCGCCGTGAAGGGCCACCTTCCCAAGAGCGAGATGCAGCGGGTTGAGTCGGTCTTCGCCAAGGCCGATCCGGGACTCCCGCGCGTGCTCGTGATGCACCACAACCTGCTGCGGGGCGAGCTGTCGCAGCGCATGGGCCTGGCGCGGTGGCGCCGCGCGCAGCGCCGCATCGTCGAGGCAGGCACCGACGTCGTGCTCTGCGGGCACGACCACGAGGAAGGCGCCGAGCAGCTCGATGGCCGCGTCGCGGTGTCGACCGCCGGCACCCTCTCGACGCGGGCGCGCGGTGGGCGGCCCGTCTCCTTCAACTTCGTCACGATAGATCCCGCAGCAGTGCAGGTCACGTTCTTTCGTTGGGATTCGGCAAAGCAACGGTTCCAGCCGTCGGATACGGCGGCATTTGCCCGGTCTCGAAGCAAGCCCGCAGCTTCGGAAGAAAAGCCGGTCCCAGTAACACAATCGCAGGGTTAGCTTTTGGAGCCCCGGGCCACGGGCCCGGGGGTCGCTACCCCTGACCGAGGCTCCTGAATGCCCCCGAAGTTCAAAGGCGTCGACTTCTACAACATCGATGGGTTGCTGAACGAAGAAGAGCGCGCGATCCGGGACACGGTTCGTGCCTGGGTCGACGACAATCTGATGCCCGTCATCGGCGAAGCCTACGTCGCCGGCAAATTTCCCAAGCAGCTGATCCCCGGTATGGCCGAGCTCGGCCTGTTCGGCGCGAACCTCCCCGAAGAGTATGGCTGTGCCGGCCTGAGCAACGTCGCCTACGGGCTCATCATGCAGGAGTTGGAGCGCGGCGATTCCGGGGTTCGGTCCTTTGCCTCGGTGCAGGGCGCGCTCGTGATGTATCCGATCTACGCGTTCGGATCAGAAGAACAGAAGAAGGAATGGCTGCCGCGGATGGCGAGCGGCAAAGTGATCGGCTGCTTCGGCCTGACGGAGCCCGACTACGGCTCGAATCCGGCCGGCATGATTACCGTCGCGAAGGAAACAAAAGACGGCTGGGTCCTGAACGGCGCCAAGATGTGGATCACGAACGGCTCGACGGCACAGGCCGCGATCATCTGGGCCAAGACGGGCAAGATCGAAGATGCTGACTCCATCCGCGGCTTCATCGTGCCGACCGACACGAGAGGGTTCTCGGCCAAAGACCAGAAGGGGAAGCTCTCGCTGCGGGCAAGCGACACGAGCGAGCTGGTGCTCCAGGACGTGCATGTGCCGAAGGATGCGATCCTTCCCAAGTCGGGCGGGCTCAAGTCACCGCTCATGTGCCTCACGGCGGCACGGTACGGCATCGCCTGGGGCGCCGTCGGCGCTGCGATGGCGTGCTACGACGAAGCGGTGAGTTACGCCAAGCAGCGCGTGATGTTCGGCAAGCCGATCGGCGGATTCCAGCTGCAGCAGGCGCGCCTGGCCGATATGCTCACGGAAATCACCAAAGCCCAACTGCTCTGCCTCCAGCTGGGCCGCCTGAAAGACGATGGCAAGTCCACGCCCCAGCAAGTCTCACTCGCCAAGCGTAACAACGTGAACATGGCGACCGATATCGCGCGCGAGACCCGGCGCCTCCTCGGCGCGAACGGCATCCTGGCCGAGTATCAGGCGATGCGACACCTCGCAAACCTCGAATCGGTGTACACCTACGAGGGGACGCACGACGTCCACACCCTGATCCTGGGACAGGAGATCACCGGCCTGAGCGCCTTCAACTAGAAACCCCCTCAGGCCGCGTCTCGTCATATCAGCCATGCATCTCGCGCTGTGGCTCGTCCTCGCGCAAACCCAGTTGGTCGACATTCAGAACCTGACTCCGCGGGAACACCGGGTCAGCGTTTTCGTACTGGCTGCTCCCCTGGACCTTAAAATCTCCGCGGTCGGCGCCGAGCCGTGGCCGGACCGGCTGCGCAGCCGCGACGACGACAATTGGCAGGATGACGAGCAGACGACGTGGCCGGCCGCTGCCTGGATCCTCGATGCGCGGACGCGCGCGGTCGTCTGGGACCTGCGCGCGGCCGACACGCACCGCGAATCCAACGGCCTGCGCCGGTTCTCCGGCACCGTCCACCTCCCGGCCGGCACGTACGAGGCGCACTACGCGTCGTATCCCGCTTCGTCCGTCTCGTGGAACGGCAACATCAATATCGGCCTGAAGGAAATCATCCAGCTGGGCCGGCGCGTGAAGTATGGCGGTCCCTACGTCGAGACTGAGCTGTACAAGCAGTTCGGTGTCACCATCGAGGGCGCGGGCCGGATTGCGACGCAGGACGACATCAACGCCGCGCATGCTGCTTTCACAGAATCGGCGATCGTGAGTCTCGTCCCGGACCGCAACAGCTCCATCCGCAAAGGATTCGAGATCACCAGGCCAACCTCCGTCGAGGTCTACGCCATCGGTGAGCTGCGGCGCGACGGCGATTTCGATTTCGGCTGGATCATGAATGCCGACACCCGCAAGCGTGTCTGGACGATGACATACGCGGGGACCGATCCTGCCGGCGGTGCGGCCAAGAACCGCATGGCGCGCGAGACGCTGCAGCTCAAGCCGGGGCACTACGTCGCCTACTTCGCGTGCGACGACTCGCACAGTCCCGACGATTGGAACAACGTACCGGCGACCGATCCCGAGTTCTGGGGGATGACGCTGCGCGTGGCCGACCGTGCGACGCGCGCGTCGGTCAAGCCATTCGAGTACGAACCGGTGCCGCAGGGCCAGACCATCGTCTCGATGATTGGGATCCATGACGACGAGATGCGGTCGTCAGGCTTCGCGCTGCGGCGCCCGATGGACGTGCACATCTACGCGTTGGGCGAGGGCGGCAGCGACAAGATGCACGACTACGCGTGGATCGTCGACGAGGAGCAGCACAAGCGGGTCTGGGCGATGCGCTACGAGGATACGGAGCATGCCGGCGGTGCCGAGAAGAACCGTCTGTTCGACGGAACGATCCATCTCGATGCCGGCAACTACCTCGTCTACTACCACAGCGATGACTCGCACTCCTACAACGACTGGAATGGCGCCCCCCCGGCCGAAGAACGCTACTGGGGCGTCAGCATCTTCCCGGCGAGCGGCCGGCTGAATCCCGCCGACATCGGACCATTCATGCGGACCCGGGGCGCGGGGACCAACACGACCCTGGCGCAGCTCACGCACATGGGCGACGACGAAGACGCGCGTACGCCGCTGCGTCTCACTGAGGCGACGCGCCTGCGCGTCCTGGTGATCGGCGAAGGCCGTGACGGCGACATGTACGACTACGGCTGGATCGAGGACGCAGCCGGCCAGACCGTGTGGAAAATGAACTACGACGAGACCGACCCCGCGGGCGGCTCGGAAAAGAACCGCGTCTTCGACGGCGTGATCAGCCTGCCCGCAGGCAACTACGTCCTGCGCTATCGCTCTGACGGCTCCCATTCGTACAATGACTGGAACACCGATCCCCCCGACGATCCCGAAAGTTGGGGCATCTCTGTGTTCCGAATGGCGCGGCGCTAGCGTAGCTTTCCGTCCTCATGAAAATCGCTGTCTGCATCAAACGCGTGCCCGATTCGGAAACGCGCGTCAAGATTGCTGCCGACGGCAAAAGCCTCGACGAAGCGGGGGGGGGGGTCAAGTTTGTCTTGAACCCTTACGACGAGTTCGCAGTCGAAGAGGCGCTGCGCCGCAAGGAAAAAGCGGGGACCGGCGAGGTCGCCGTCATCTGTCTCGGTCCTGCCGCAGCCCAGGAAACGATTCGGACCGCCCTGGCGATGGGCGCCGATCGCGGCGTCCTGTTGCAGACGGACAAGATCCCTGCTGACCCATTCGAGACGGCCAAAGTCATCGCGGCCGAGCTGAAAAGCACGGCGTGGGACCTGATCCTGTTCGGCCGCATGGCGATCGACGACTACAACACCCAAGTCGGCTCGCTCGTCGCCGAGCTGCTTGGCCTCCCGTGTGTCACCGCCGTATCGCATCTCGACATCGAGGGGACGAAGGGCGTCGCCGAGCGCGAGATCGAAGGCGGCATCGAAGTCGTGGACTTTCCGCTTCCCGCTGTGCTCACCGCGGACAAAGGACTCAACGAACCACGTTATCCCGCGCTCAAGGGCATCATGGCGGCGAAGAAGAAGCCGCTCGAGGTGAAACCGGTGCAGCCGGGAGCGGGCGCTCTCGAGGTCGTGGCCCTCACTCCGCCGCCCGATCGCAAAGCAGGCAAGATCGTCGGTGAGGGGCCCGGGGCCGTCGGCGAGCTGGTGCGGCTGCTCCGCGAAGAGGCGAAGGTCCTGTGACGACGCTCGCCGTGCTGGAGCAGCGCGATGGCGTGCTGCGCAAGATTTCCCATGAGGTGGTGACGGCCGCGCAGCGGCTCGGCGGCGGTGTCGAAGCCGTCGTCTGTGCGGCAGGAGCGGTGCAGGGCGCCGATCAGGCCGGCAAGTACGGCGCCGACAAGATCGTCACTCTGACGAACCCCGCCTTCGCCAAGTATGCCCCTGAGGCCTGCGCGCAGGCGCTGGCCGACCGTGCGAAACAGGGCGGCTATCGCACCATCGTCTTCGCGGCGAGTGCCACCGGCAAGGACCTCGCCCCGCGTGTCGCGGCGAAGCTCGGCGTAGCCGTGGCCGCAGATATCACAGATCTCGCAGCGGATGGCGGCGGCGTGGTCGTAACGCGGCCGGTCTATGCGGGCAAGGCGCTGCTCAAGGTAAAAGTTGCGTCGCAGCCCGCTGTGCTCTCGCTGCGGCCCAACGTCTTCACGCCGGTGGAGCGCCCTAAGGCGGGCGCCGCGGAAACGGTCGCCGTCACTGTCCCGGCAGGTCGCGTGGTCGTGCGAGAGATCAAAGCCGCGCCCGCGGGTACACTTGACGTTGCCGAGGCGCAGGTGATCATCTCCGGCGGCCGCGGCCTCAAGGAGCCGGCCAATTTCAAGGTGCTCGAGGAGCTCGCGCGCGCGTTTGGGGGCCAGGCCGCGGTCGGCGCGTCGCGCGCGGTCGTGGATGCGGGGTGGCGGGCCCACGCCGATCAGGTGGGGCAAACGGGGAAGACCGTGAGCCCGTCGCTCTACATCGCCGTCGGGATCTCCGGCGCGATCCAGCATCTCGCCGGCATGCGGACATCGAAAGTGATCGTCGCGATCAACAAGGACAAAGACGCGCCGATCTTCAAAGTGGCCGACTACGGCGTGGTGGGCGATCTGTTCGAGATCGTTCCCAAGCTGACCGAAGAGATCCGCAAACTGCATGGATAAGCTCGTCCCGGCTCAGTATCAGCCCGCGTTACCACTCGACAAACTGATTCTCCAGGAGGGCGCTGAGGGCGCCGGCGATCGCATGGAGCTCGACGTGCTGATCGTGGGCGCGGGGCCCGC
>DASWEL010000127.1:0-4366 GCA_036394755.1 Gemmatimonadales bacterium
GAGACCTACGGTCTGCTGTACCGCGACCTCGACTCGGCGCGCGCGCTCACGGGACTGAGCGACCGGTTCACCCGCGGTACGAACCACGAATTCAACTTCGAAGCGATGCTCGCGTACAAACACGGCTTCGCCCAGAAGGGCCACAAGCTCTCGAGCGAGCTGCGCGTCGTGCGTGCGCGCGAGGGCGGGCCGCGTCGAATCGTCGCGCGAACGCTGGCGCTCAACGGGACGCCGAGCGACACGTCGGCGCTCGAGACGCAGGACGCATGGGAGCACCCCGACGAGAATTCGTGGAAACTGGATTACGTGCGGCCGCTCTCGAGTCTGCTGCGGCTCGAGACGGGGTACCGAGGATCGCAACAGCGCTTTCACACGACGCTCGGGACGCAGGTGTTCGATACGGCGCAGGCTGCGTGGGTGCCCGACTCCACGCGCATCAGCGATTTCACCTACGAACAGGTCGTCCATGCCGGCTACGCCATCCTCGACGCGCAGCGCGGCAAGCTCCTCCTCCAGGCTGGCGTTCGTGTCGAGCGCGCCACGACGCATTTTCACCTGAAAACGACCGGCGCCTCGTACGACAATCCGTACAACAGCGTGTTCCCGAGTGGGCTCATCGCCTACAACATCGATGACACCCATCAAGTGAAGCTGAGCTACTCGACACGCATCCGCCGTCCCGACGACACCGATCTGCTCGATCCCACTGCGCATTACCTGGATCCGCTGAACATCTCGCGCGGCAATCCTTACCTGAAGCCGGAGTACATCCGCGCCCTCGAGCTGGGACTGCAACGCACCGCCGACCGGCTGACGATCCAGCTCACGCCGTTCTTCCGGCACACGGTCGATGCCGTCCGAACGATCCGCTCACTCGACAGCTCGGGCGTCATGACGCGGACGTTCGCGAACATCGCCACGAGCGACGCGTATGGCGCCGACGTCACGATCGCCCGGAGCGGCGCGCGGCTCAGCGGATTCGCAGGCGCGAGCGCATTCCAGCAGGTCAGCGACGCATCGAATCTGGGGCCGGGTCTCTCGGCCAGGACCTTCGGTTGGACGGCCCGGATAAACGCCACGTTCCGAGCCACGAACACCTTCGATCTCCAGGCGCTGGTGTCGTATCAGGCGCCGATGACCGTCGAGCAGGGCCGGAACGCCAGCCGCACGCGGTTTACGCTTGCCGCCCGCAAGAAGCTCATGGAAGACCGGTTGAGCGTGACGCTGCGTGCGATCGACCCGTTCAACACGTCGCGTGAGAGCAACACGACGATCGATCCGCGGTTTTACCAGGTATCGGACCGCAGACGGGTGATCCGTGGACTATTGCTCAGCCTCAACTGGACGTTCGGAAAGCCACAGGAAGAGCACAATCGCGAGCCGGATCTGGGAGGCGATGTCGTCCCGCCGTGAGTCTATTGAGTCACTCGCCGCCGCACCGTCTCGATATCTCGCACGGGGCGCACCTCGACGCAGCCGGTGCGGGCCCACGGGAACTCCTTGGCGATTTCGACGGCCTCCTCCATATCTTTCGCTTCGATCAGGTTGAAGCCTCCGAGCACTTCCTTGGCCTCACTGAACGGTCCATCGGTGACCTTCGTGCGGCCATTGCGGATGCGGACCGATTTCGCGGTCTCGGCGCCTTCGAGCATCTGGCTGTCGGTCAGCCGTCCGTCGCGGCGCAATTCGTTAGCGTGCGCGAGGCAGCCACGCATCATTTGATCGGTTTCAGACCGGGGGAGCGCGTCGTAGAGCGCCGCGTCATTGTAGATCACGAGCACGAATTTCACTCTGGTTCAGTCCTCCCTCGGGCCAACGTGGCCGTCACGGCGTCGCAGAACGACCAATCATCGACGACCTGCCCCTGCGAGGGCTGCGGACGCGCGCCCCACACCACGATGACGATTTTAGCGACGGGGTTCACATAGAGGTATTGCCCGTGAATCCCGATCGCCATGAAGGCGCCGTCGCGCCGTGATGCCGGCGTCGCGCCGGTCCACCACAGATAGCCATAGTCCACCGCCGCCCCGCCGCGCAGCGTCTTGGGCGTCGTCGCCTCACGAACCCAACTCGCCGGCAGAATCGAGTCGCCCGCCGCGACGCCGCCGCCGAGGACGAAGAGGCCAAAGCGGCCATAGTCGCGCAGTGTGGCGCTGAGGCCGCTGCCACCGATCTCAGTGCCGCCAGGCGAGTCGAGCCACCAGTTGGCGTCCGCCTCCATCCCGAACCTGCTCCAGATCCGGTCGGAGAGGTACGTCGCGAGCGCGCGCCTGACGGCAGCGCGCAGCACCTCCGCCACGACCTGCGTCTCGCCCGTGTTGTAGTTGGACGTCGTTCCCGGCGCCGCGGCCCTCGGCAGGCTCTTCATGACGGCCAACGCCGACCCTGGCACCTGAGAAATCTGCGCCTCGAGCAGGCGCCGGCGGTCGGATGTCGGATCGCTATATGTCTCGTTCCACCGCACGCCCGACGCCATCATGAGGACGTCTCGCACCGACACGCCGTCGTAGGCCGTCCCTTTGAGCGACGGCACGTACCGCGTCACGGAATCGGACAGGCTGCGGATGAATCCGTCTTTGAGGGCCGCGCCTACGAGCGTAGACGTGATCGACTTGGCGATCGACATCGACATCCAGCGCGTCCGGTCGGTGTTTCCGAACCGATAGCGCTCGAGATTGACGCGTCCATCCTGCAGAATGAGGATCGCCGCGATTCGGTTGAGCTCGAGATAGGACTCGAGGTCATACTGTTTGCCCCGGTCGCTGAAGCGCACGTCGGTCAGCGAGACGGCTACCCGCGGCAACGGCAGCGGTCTCGACGAGGCCGCCACCGTTCGCGTCGGAAAGAGGCGGTCGATGTTGCGGAAAGTGTTGACCGCCAGCTCCGGCGTCAGCACGCCGTCGTAGATCTCGCGGACGGTACCGATCGGCTCTGTGCGATGGGGATACTGCTGGGCCAAGCCGACGCGGGATGCCGTCGCGGTCAGCAATACAGTCGCCAAACGTACTACGGGGTCGAGGCTAATTCTTGTTGTGCTCCACCACCATCAGCATGAACGATCCCGGAATGACGGGCGGACGGCGCCGGGGGTTGGCCGCGGTCGAATCGGGCACCGGTCCGAACTTGGCCGAGACGACGTAGACGCGATGCGTCGTGGGATCCAGCCCCATATTGCGGCCGCCGGGCGCGGTCTGGACGTTCTGCACGACGTGGTATTGGTCGGGACTGTCCTCGTGAATGACGGTCAGGGTGCCATCCGCGTTCGATGCAAACACGTCGCGCGCCGCGGGATCGAACGCGGCTCCGTCCACGCCGGCGCCGATGGGCGCGGTCGCCACGAGGCGACCGGTCTGGTAATCGGAGACCGCCAATACCCCGCTGCGACAGCCGCTGAACAGGCGGTGTTGCGCCGTATCGATAGCCATCGCGACTGGCTGCTGGCAGGGCGCCGTCGGCCAGCGCCGGGTGACGGTCAGCGACTTTCCGTCGATTTCCACCACTTCCGCGTTGTCGACGATGTTGACGTAGAGCTTGCCGTTGCCGGCCGCGATGCCCGTCTCGGGCTTGCCGCCGAGGGGGATGTTGGTGACGAGGCGGCCGGGTCCGGGATCGACGACGGTGGACGAGTGCGCGTCACCATTGAACGTGAACACGCGATTGGACACTGGGTCGTAGACGATCGCGTCGGCGTCCTCGGCGGCGGGGATGCGGCCCAACACCTGGAACGTGGTCGGGTCGAACATGACCACCGCGCTGTCGTTGCCGGACGTCGCGAAGCCGCGGTGCGCCGCCTCGACGAGCGCCACGCCGTGCGCTCCGTGAATGTCGCGGATCTCGCCGAGCAGCTTCCCGTCGTTCTCATCCACGACCATGACACGATCTTGCCGCGCTATGAACACGCGGTGGCGCGGCGGGTCCGGGATGACGTAGTCCCAGCGGCCTTCCCCGCCCAGGACGAACGTGTGCGTAATCTGGTATGGCCCGGGTGTCTGAGCCACGAGGCTCGGCCCGGCGCACAGGTTGAGGACAAGCGCGAGACGACGCATTTGGTCTCCTTTGGGGGGTAGATTCTCTAGACCGGCGGTCCCAACCGCTCAGTGAGGAGACTCCGGAACGCGTCAACCTGGTCCGGCTCCGCGAAACAGCGCTTCGGGACAATGTTGAAGATCAGATCGGACTGGTACACCACGAACAGCGCGGGTCCTTCCTTCCAGCGAATCAGATGATTCCAGGGCAGCCGGTTGGTACTATTGGCGTTGCTCGACTCGATACCGCTCTCGGTGCAGACGGACTCGAATGGGAGCTGGAGATTGCGCTGTTGACTGTAGACGCGACGGACGCGGCGCGGAAGATATGAGAGGCGCAC
>DASWEL010000128.1:0-3039 GCA_036394755.1 Gemmatimonadales bacterium
CGCCGACCCTGTTTGAAACGGACCTCTTCCCGATAAAGGCAAACCCGTCGCGAGGCGGGGACGCAAAGCCACGGGTCAGGCCACGCGCCTGATAGCCGGGCTACCGAAGGAACGGGGCTGACAATGAGCTCCCCGGGAACGAGGGTTCCTCCGCAGAAGGAGGCTCTCGATGTCTCGTTGGAGCACCGCTGAGGTTCGCGGGGAGCTCGCGCTCACTCACATCGCGGTATGCGTGACCGTGATCGCCTCGGTTCTTTCTCTCGGCGGTATTCTCCTCTCTCTGGTCGAGGATGTGGCGATCGGCCGCTGGGTATCCAGCCTGGGGCAAGGGCTGTTCCTGGCGATCGTCAGCTTCTTGATCTACGGAGGTCTCGTCTACCAGTTGGCCCGACTGGGCCATCTCAACCGGCTACGTCAGCACCGTCGGGCGGCCGAGGACGAGCTCGATCGCTTCTTTCACGGGCCGCATCCTCCCACCGTGACCGTCCTCGTGCCTTCCTACAAGGAAGATCCCCTCGTAGTCCGCCGGACGCTTCTGTCGGCCGCCCTGCAGGACTATCCGAGGCGACGCGTCGTGTTGCTCATTGACGATCCGCCGCATCCCGGTCAGGCATCCGATATCCGCCTCCTGACGGCCGTGCGCGGGCTCGCGGCAGAAATCCAGGAGACTCTGCGAAAGCCACGAGACCACTTCGAAGATGCTCTGCGAGCCTTTCTCGAGCGTCGCGCCCGCGGCCCTCTCGATGCCCACCAGGAGATGCAGAGGCTGGCTCAACTCTATCGCGACGCCGCGAGCTGGTTCGAACGACACGGGGCAGGCTATTGCCTCGGCGACCATGCCGACGCACTTTTCGTGGAGATCACGTTTCGGATCCCAGCCGAGCGGTACCTCGATCAGGCGAACCGCTGGGCTCGGCGCATTGCCCAGGCCGAGCCGGCCCTCACCCAGACGCTCCTCGCGGACCACCGGCGACTGGCGGCCCGTTTCCAAGCGGACCTCACCAGCTTCGAGCGAAAGCAGTTCGACAACCTGTCACATGAGCCCAACAAGGCGATGAACCTCAATAGCTACATCTCGCTCATGGGACAGCACCGGCGGGTCGTGGATTTCTGCGGCTCAGTCCTTCTCGAGCCGGCGGAGGCAGCGGAGGCGAGCCTCTCCGTACCGAATCCCGATTACGTCCTCATGGTGGACGCCGACAGTCTCATCTCCCCCGACTACTCGCTCCGCCTGGCCTGTGTGCTGGCCGAGCCCGGAAACGAGAGGGTCGCCGTCGTCCAGACGCCGTACAGCGCTTTCCCTCATGCCCCGGGCGCCCTCGAACGGATCGCAGGAGCGACGACCGACATCCAGTACTTCATTCACCAGGGCTTCACTTCGTACGGGGCGACGTTCTGGGTGGGCGCCAACGCGCTCGTCCGGAAAACGGCGCTCGACGACATTGCCGAGTCCGATACCGAGCGCGGCCATCCGATTTGGCGATACATCCAGGATCACACAGTCATCGAGGACACCGAATCGACCGTCGACCTGATCAGCCGTGGGTGGAAGCTCTACAACTATCCGGAGCGCCTCGCGTTCAGCGCGACTCCCCCCGACTTCGGCTCTCTCCTCATTCAACGGCGGCGCTGGGCAAATGGGGGGTTGCTCATCCTGCCGAAGCTCGTCCGCTACCTGGCCGGCAGGGCGACCTGGGCCGCGGCCATCCGGGAAGGCTTCATGCAGTGTCACTACCTGACCTCGCTGGCCGTCGCGAACGCCGGCCTGCTCCTCATCCTCGCGCTCTCCTTCGACGACAGCACGCGAGCCCGCTGGCTTCCCCTGACGGCGCTGCCTTACTTCGCCCTCTATGCTCGCGATTTGCGCCGCAGCGGCTACCGGGCGAGCGACGTGTTCCGTGTGTACGCTCTCAACTTGATGTTGATCCCGGTTAATCTCGGCGGTGTGTTGCAGTCCCTCCGTCAGGCATGGACCGGGAAGAAGAGTCCCTTCGGGCGGACGCCAAAAATCAAGGGACGTACCACCACCCCGCCGCGATACCTCATCGCCGAATATGCCATGCTCACGCAGTGGCTCGTGGGCGCGACGTTCGAGTTCCTCCATGGCCGACTCCTGCATGGCTGGTTTGCGCTCGCGAACGCTGCCTTCCTGGCGTACGCCTTGATGCGCTTCATCGGTCTGCCAGAGGTCCGTGACCAGCTCGCGCTCGCTCTCCGCTTCCGCAAGTCGCGCGTCGTGTCGCCGAGAGCGGTTTCATCGCCTGCGCCGTGACCCTTGCGGGCTCGCGCCCGGTCACCGACACACGGCGTTCAGGCCCTCGAGGGGAATAGTGGGAGCCGGCGGGATCACGGCACGCCGGGTTTGCGCGATCCGCAGGAGAAAGGGCAGCTCGCCCTGCCAGACGATTTCGTCGTTCAGCGTGTAGGCCGGGTCCTCCATCGCCGCCCTGAGAGTAATGGCCGTCATTCCCGCGTTCTGATAGGCACGCAGCAACTCATCCAACATCAGCGCGTCGAACGCTCCCACGTGCAGCAGCAGGATGTGTCTGATCTGGCGCTTGAAGAGCGTATGGGACACCGTTCGCGTCCACTCGAAGCGATCCATCGCCGCTTTCAGGAAGCTCCGCTTCAAGTCATCGATCGCGCGCTCGTCACTCCGCCCCACGCACCGCGCATACGCGTCATTCCAGGCCCAGTCATCGAAGTGAACCGTGACGTGAGCGATCCGGTAGCGGCGGCCGGCCAACCACTGCCGCACGTCGGTCCTCTTCAAACGCGTGTCACCTTCGTGCAGGTAGGGATAGCGAAAGACCCGGGCCGAGTCGCCGCGGGCGAAGTCGGTGAGAAAGGTCTCATTTTTTTCGATGTCGGCGATGTATTCGGCGGTGGTGACGCGATCGATATCCAGGTGAGAAAACGTGTGATTGCCGAGGTGAAACCCGGCCTGAACCCAGTGTTTCAAGATTTCCAGATACGCCGGGTTGTCCCGGACCTGCGCGCCGTTCACAAACCCATAGACCCCCGGCACCGCGCGTTCCT
>DASWEL010000129.1:0-5228 GCA_036394755.1 Gemmatimonadales bacterium
GCGAAGTCCTGAGTCTCACCGCGGAGGGTCACACCTCGACCGAAATCGGCAAGCTGCTGCATCTCAGCCCGAAAAGCGTAGATACATATCGCGCCCGCGTCATGGACAAGCTGGGCCTGAAGCACCGCTCCGAGCTCGTACGATTCGCGCTCCGCGCCGGCCTCCTCAACAGCGAGTAGCATGAGCCGGCATGTGGGAGTTCTTCCCACAGCCGCCACCGGAAGCTCCCCACACTCGCTGACGAATCTTCCCGACAGACGGCAGCCCTCCTGCTCGCTACGCTGCCATACCGAGGCTTGTCTCGGCACATGAAGAGGGAGGACTCCATGAAGCGCATCCTGTTCCTGACGCTCGCGGCGGCATTCCTCACGAGCTGCGAGAGACCTACGGCGCCCGCCACGCACGACCCGCCGGCCTTCGCGTCGACCGCTGCGAGCAGCACGACATTCAGCGGGGACGCAACCGTGCTCCGGGCCGCGGTGTTGGGCCTGCAGCCGATCGTCGTGGGCGAGGCGGGCCCTGTGCCAGAAGCTGGAGGAGCCGAGGAATTCTCACTGCTTTCGGTCAGCGGAAACCAGACTGGCGGACTCCTCTCGGCCGAGGCTGTCCACGCGACCGTCGTGGCCCAAGGCAACAGCAGCAGCGCAGAGGCGTCCGTTGCGAGCGCAAACCTGACGGTGGCGGGCAATGCCATCCAGGCCGATCTGCTTCGGTCTCAGGCCCAAGCGACCTGCGACGGCACCGGACAAGCGAGCGTGAGCGGCAGCTCCGAGGTTGCCGGTTTGGTCATCAACGGCCAGGCGATCACCGTGAGTGGTCAGCCCAACCAGAGGGTGGACGTGCCGGGCTTGTTGAGCGTCGTGATCAATGAGCAGTCCCGCTCGGCGGACGGCAACCGCGGAGACATCACCGTCAACGCGCTGCACGTGACGGCCTTCGACCCCGCCACCGGGGCAACACTCGCCGACGTCGTCATCTCGTCGTCGCACGCGGATATCACTTGCGCCGGCTGCCCGGCGCCCGTGGGCGACTTCGTGACCGGAGGTGGCTGGATCACCAGCACACCGACGGGAGCCCGGGCGAACTTCGCCGCCGCCGGCGGGATCAAGAATGGTGGGCTGTGGGGACACTTGACCTATATCGACCACGGCTCCAATGGCGTGAAGGTGAAGGGCACGAGCGTGACATCGTACGAAATCATGGGCCCCACCTGGCGTCGTATCAAAGGCATGGCCGAGGTGGACGGAGTGGGCGACATCGGTTACACGGTGGACGTAACCGACGCCGGCGAACCCGGCCGTGATGACACGTTCTCGATCAGGTTGACGAACGGGTACAGCGCGTCGGACAAGCTTGGGGGTGGCAACATTCAGTTGCACGCCAAGCCGGGTCCGTGCCCGTGACGTGAGCCACCGGAATACAAAAGCCGGGGAGCGGTCGCTCCCCGGCCTACCGGGGTTCGAAGGCTACCACCCCGACTTCCTCGGCGAGCGGGATACGTGGGCGATGGTGAAGGTGTTGGAAAGGCTGCGAGCGATGTCACCAACTCAGCCTGCACCCGCCGCCGTTGGCGTTGACCCAGTTCTGCTGCACGAGGAAGTCCTTCGTGCCGATCTTCATGTTCGCAGTCGAGCCGTTCGCCGTTGTGTAGGTCGTGCCGAAGTTCCACGCGCACTTGTCGGCGTTCTCGTTGCCCGAATTGTCGTACCAGGCATCGAGGTCTTCGTCGGTGTTGGTCTCTTCAGTCTCGTGCGCCAGGGTGTTGACCTCGGCGTCGGCCGCGGCGTCGTTGTTGGGCGAGCCCGACAGGGCGTTGCAGTCGAAGAAATCGCTGTCGTGCGGCATGGCGGCATATTTCACGTCGTTGCCGTTCCAGCTGAAGTTGCCGTGGTAGGCGCAGTACACCGACCCGAAGCCGCCGCCGAGGTTGACGAGCTGGTCGCTGAAGATCAGGTACAGCGTGCTGGGGTCGTAGGTGAGCTGGCCGCTCGTGAAGCCCGCGATGATCTGATTCTGCATCTGCAGGTCGGTGACGGGCACGACGGGCAGTGGCACGTTGGTGTTGGAGGCCCAGAACTGCGTGTACGTGACGCTGTTCTGAATAGCGGTGCCCGCGCCGTCAGTGTAGGTCGTGTTGATGTTGTAGTACGGCGAGCCACCGAGGTGGTTCAGGAAGTAGCCGATCAGCGAGCCGTCCGCCGAGCCGGGGCCGGTCGTGCCGGGGGCGGGCCCGCCCGCGTAAATCGTCTTGCTGGACCAATAGATCGCGGCGACCTGCTGCGCGAGGATGACGGGACCGCCGTGATAGTAGATGCCGTTGTCCACCCTGGGACTCGGCGCTGGCGCCGATCCGGGCAGGGCGTGTCCCATGAGCGGCATGATGTGAATGTGCGAGGCCTGTGCAGAGCTGGGCGGTGGCGAAGCGTTGGGTGCGTTAGGCGAATCCTGGCTGCATGCAGCGATCACGAGGGTGATTGCGGTGGCGGCGGCGCAGCGCTTCACGGACTCCTCCTGGATCGGATGGATGACACGCGTGCAACTCCGATGCCAGGGTGATGGAGGCCAATGCTGAGGGCGGCATGTCGAACGAGCGCGGCAGGTGGGGCGTGATTCCCACGGAACCGTACGCTCCCGACGAACACGAAAGCCGGAGAGGCCCTTTAAGGCCCGGTTCAATGGAGCAGCTTCACCACTCCAAACACGAGGCCGACGGTCGTCGCCGCCTGGCCAATCCAGAAGACAAACATCCGCTTCGTGAGCGTCGCCTCGAACTGCGCGAACTGCTGGTCCATACGCGCAAAGCCGACCTGCATCGCCGCCCGCAGCTCGACAGCGAGCCGGTCGATCTTTGTCTCCAGCTCGACAACGCGCTGCTCGAGTTTGGCATCGAACCGCGTGTAGTTCAGCTCGTTGAGCTCGCGGAGCTCCGACCGGTAGCTCGCATCCACCATGTTGAACCAGTCCACGAGCTCGTTGGCGATGTCGTCCCCAAATCGTTCATAGAACTTGCGGGACAGTTTGGCCGTAACCGGCACACGAGCTCCACGGGCAGATGCCGGTATACCATACGATACGCTCGGCGGACGTAGGTATCAATAAACTGCGGACTAGATCCTAAGAACACGTTTTATAGCGAGCGTCGCCCATCGCACTCAATCACCGAAGCAATTACACGAGCTGATATAGATGGCCAATCCGACCACCGCAGTCGCAGCCATCCCAACCATGAGGCCGAACGTCTTCAACGGGCTGAGCCGGCGCGTCGACGTCTGCCGCACCGAATCGAGCGGCACGCGCACCTCCGCACCCTTGGCGCCCGTCCCGACGAGTGTGTCACCTTGAAGCTCTGGATCTTGGAGTACCAGCATCGAGCTGTCGGTGCGCATGACACGCAGTGTTGAGGGGTTTCGAGCCAGCAGTGCCTGCGGTGCGAGTCGTTCCACGCGCCACGTCGTACACGCCGGCGTCAACAGGACCAACATCAGGGCAACTGCGCAGCGCCACGGCCGCGATCTGATCACAAGGCCTCCTGTGGAAGAACCGCGTCACCAACATGGTGCGCGTTCCACCCCTGGTCGAGGCCTTCAACGGTCCGCTCGGCGCCGTCGGTGCACCACCCGGACCTGCCGAGCTGCCGCGAGCGGGATACGTGGGCGATGTGAAGGTGCTGGAAAGGCTGCGCAAACTGGCCGTGTCCACACTCTGAAGAGTGGGCCCGGTGAATCGCTGCGCTTGAAGCGCAGTGACCTGCTCTTGGCCCGGAGCCTAGTGCGTCACGACCCGATCGGGTTCGGAGGCGCCATGCAGCCGCACGCGCCCTGATGCGAAGCACAGGCGGTCTTGCCGCACACGGGACACGCGCTCACCTCGTCCGACGCGAAGACGGCCTCCGGCTCGGCCACGCACGTCGCGCGGTGTTGTTCGCACACGAGCCGGCCCGAACCGTCAGCCCGGCGCAGATGCCTGGAGCACTGAATCTGTTCGTCCACGGCACACACGGACTGGTGCGCGGTACAGACCGATCGACCGCAGCTCGCGCACTGCGCCACCTCGTCCACGCCCACGGGCTCGTTGGTGCCGCCCTCGCAATGGCGCAGACATGCCGCGCACAATCGCCGGCTCCCCTTGGGCGCATCCGCCCGGCTCTGCTCCGCATGACGATTACAAACGATCCGGCCGCAACTGCCGCAGGCTTCGAGACACGCGGTACATGCCGGATGCTCGCCCCCCCCGGCCGCGTCCGCGCAGACGCCTTCATGCGCCGTGCAGTGCACCATGCGGCACGACGGGCACATGCGCGCGTGCTGCTCACAGGCGGGCTGCTCGTCCACGCGGCAATGGGCGATGCCGTGATCCGTGCAGAAATCCGCCGCGCACACGGAACACCGCGTGGCGCAAGCGTCACAAGCGCAGTGGCCGTGCTGGTCGTCCCCTTCCTCGTGCACGCAGACCACCAGCTCCGCCGGCGGACGGCCGCACGTCGGGCAGGCGAGAATCCACGTCGCTGATCCGGCGATCGGCCGCTGTGCCGCGAACCGGGCACGAAGCCCTCGCGCGGACCGGATTTCCCACTCGACGCGCTGCATCAGGACCTGCGCGTCGCTGAGCTGGAGCGGATGCACGATCGCCATCACCTGATGGCGGCGCATCTCCTCCGCCCGCCGCCGCTCGTGCAACGCTTTGATGGTGCGCACGTCGTCAGGATCGGTCTTGTCCGCGAGCACGGAGGCGAAGTAGCGATCGAGCCGCTCCAGCTCCACGGCGACTCCCTGCTCAGCGCCCGCCTGCCGCGCGGCCACACGCACGGCGCTCTGTTCCCGCAGATCGCCCAGCAGCAGCTGGAGCATTTCCGCGGGTGGCCGCGCGGGGACCACAACGGCATCGGGAACTCCGGCGGGATCGGCCGCGCTGATGCGTCGCGCCTCCAGCTCTGCGAACTGCGCGGTGACCTGCTCGTCCGCGCGGGCCCCGGTGGCGAGATCGATGACGGCGCTCTCGATCACGGTTTCCTCGACCACCGCGCCGGCGCGCAGCACAATTCGCGCGAGCAGCCGTCCCACGGTATGCGTCGCGAGTTGTGATTTGCGGCGCCGGGCAGTGGCGTTGCGGAGGGGCACGGTGAGGTCGAGATCGAGATCGTGCGTCGTGCGTCGTACGTTGAGACCGTGCGTCGTGCGTCGTACGTCGTGCGTGGGCGGAGGCGGGATCATGCCGAGCGACAGCCGGCC
>DASWEL010000130.1:0-8335 GCA_036394755.1 Gemmatimonadales bacterium
GTCGCGCCGCGACTCGCACATTTCGGCGCGCTCTTTATCGGCGCTGGGTCGGCAGAGGTACTGGCGGACTACGGCGCCGGTCCCAATCACGTCCTGCCCACGGCGGGCACCGCGCGGTCGAAGGGCGGGCTATCGGTCTACGCGTTCCTGCGGGTGCGCACTTGGCTGCGCATCGACGACTCCGCGGCCGCGCGTCCGCTCGTCGAGGACGCCGCGTGGTTCGGTCGAGTCGAAGGACTGGAGGCGCACGCGCGCTCGGCGGAGCGGCGGATGGATTGAACGAGCGGCTTAGTCCGCCCCCACCGCCTCCCGCGTTGGCGGCTTCAGGGGCTCTCGCTTACCCAGCGACCGCTCGATCTCGCGCGTGATGTGCATCGAACAGAACTTCGGCCCGCACATCGCGCAGAACTCAGCGCTCTTGAAGTACTCGGCCGGCAACGCCTCGTCGTGCAGCTCGCGGGCGCGGGCCGGATCGAGCGCCAGGCGGAACTGCTCGTTCCAGTCGAACGCATAGCGCGCGCGCGAGAGCGCGTCGTCCCGCTCCGTCGCGCCGGGGCGCCGACGTGCGATGTTGGCCGCGTGCGCCGCGATTTTGTACGCGATGACCCCCTCGCGCACCTCTTCCGCATTCGGCAGGCCGAGGTGCTCCTTGCGCGTCACGTAGCACAGCATGTCCGCCCCGAACCAGCCGATCATCGCCGCGCCGATCGCCGACGTGATGTGGTCGTAGCCAGGCGCGACATCGGTGACCAGCGGGCCGAGCGTGTAGAATGGCGCCTCGTAGCACAGCTCTTTCTCGAGCCGCACGTTCACTTCGATCTGATGCATCGGAATGTGCCCCGGTCCTTCGATCATCACTTGCACGTCTTTCTTCCAGGCACGCTCCGTCAATTCGCCGAGCACCGTGAGCTCTGCCAGCTGCGCCTTGTCGGTGGCGTCGGCAATCGAGCCGGGACGTAGCCCGTCGCCAAGCGACAACGTCACGTCGTATTCACGTGCGATGTCCAGCAGGCGGTCGTAGTGCTCGTAGAGCGGATTCTGTTTGCCGTGCTGCGTCATCCAATACGCCATCAGGGATCCGCCGCGACTGACGATTCCGGTCACGCGACCCAGCGCGAGACCAACGTGCTCGCGCAGAATGCCGGCATGCACCGTGACGTAGTCCACGCCTTGCCGCGCCTGATGCTCGATGTTGTCGAGGATGTCGTCCGCTGTGAGCTGCGTGATGTCGCCGGCGATCTGGATGGCCTGATAAATCGGCACCGTGCCGATCGGCACCGGGGAGGCGGCGATGATCGCCTCGCGAATCGCATCGATGTTTCCGCCCGTCGACAGATCCATCACCGTGTCGGCGCCATAGTGGACGGCATGGTGCAACTTCTCGAGCTCGCCGTCGATGTCCGACTCGACCGCCGAGTTACCGATGTTGGCGTTGATCTTGACGCTGGCGACTTTGCCGATCGCCATGGGATCGAGGCGCTGCGCCAGGTGATTGACGTTGGCGGGAATGATGAGCCGGCCAATCGCCACTTCGTCGCGAATCGTCTCGGGCGGGAGCCCTTCCCGCTCCGCGACGCGCTGCATCTCGGGAGTAACGGTGCCCTCGCGGGCGAGGAACATCTGGGTGCGGCAGGTCATGCGGAACTCCCTTCGCCGGTACGAACCGGATCAGGTTCTAAGGGTGTGATCTCAGCCCACCACTGCGGCGGGCACCCCTGTCAATCAATGGAATGTAGCTGGTTCTAAACTTCGCGCGGCCTGGGAGGTCCGTAGCGTTCGGCGGGTTTGTGATGCTTTTCCCATTCGGCCTTGTACGCAAATGGGTCGAGCCCACTCGGCTGGTCGACGGCAAGAATGCCGTCGAGATGGTCCAGCTCGTGCTGGAGCAGCTCCGCCATCGGGCCCTCCAGGTCCATCGTCACGACTTTGCCCTTCAGGTCGGTGTAGCGAATCGTCGCGCGATACGCGCGGGTCACCCGCACCAGCAGGTTCGGGAATGAAAAGCAGTCGTCCCACACGTGAAAGTCTTCGGCCCCGACGTCGGTGATCTCCGGATTGATCATGGTCGCGCGGAATTTCCCTACCTCGACCAGGACCACGCGTACCGGAGCACCGATCTGGGGTGCGGCGAGCGCCCGCCCCATGTCGTACTTCTTGCGGGCCGTTCGGAGCGTGTCCCGCAGGTCGTCGGACAGCAGCCGCACCGCCGGCGATTTGGGATCTTCCACCGGGGTGCAGCGCACCCGTAGGATCGGGTCGCCGAGTTGGCGAATGCGTCGGGCTGCCATGTGGGCGCGCCAAAATTGCCCCTTTCCGCCCCGCATGCAACTACCTCTAGCCAACTCGCCACTTCCGCGCGTAGTGTCATAGCCCTTATGAGTTTAGCGGGCGTCGTGCTGGCGGCTGGCCGGTCGGCCCGAATGGGCTCTCCCAAAGCCCTCTTGGATTTCCTCGGTCTCCCGTTCGTCGTGCGAATCCTGGAGGCTTTGGAAGCGCTCGAGGTAAAGACGCGAGTGGTCGTCCTTGGGCCAGACGCTCCCCGTATTCAGCCGGTGTTGGCCGGCCACGATTGTATCATCGTGGAGAACCCCGAGCCTGAAACCGGCCCAATCGCATCCCTCAGAGGGGCCCTGCGCGCCCTCCAACCGGTGCAGCCGAGCGCCGTACTCGTGTGGCCGGTCGATCTCCCACACGTCCGCGTGACGACGGTCGAACGCATCCTCGAAACGCACCGTCGAGCGCGGGCGTCAGTGGTCGTTCCGACCTTCGCCGAGCGGCGAGGGCATCCTGTGATCTGGGGATCCGCATTGTTCGGAGAGCTGCTGGAGAGCTCGGAAGCCACGCGCCAGGGCGCGCGGGCGGTGCTGCACAGGCATGATAAGGAAGTCGTCGCTGTTCCCGTCGACGATCCGGCTGTCATCGACGAGCTGAACACGCCCGAGGACTACGAGCGGCTGGTCAGGGAGTGGAATCGGGACATCTACTAGCGTAATCCCGACAAAACCATTAGGATTCCCATCTGAGTCGACGTTTTCATTGCCAAGCGTATGTCCGGTAACGACTTCCGGGAGCACAATGACCAGTATTGAAGCACACGTCCAGCAACCATACAAGTACGGCTTCGTCACCGACATCGAATCCGAGGTCGTGCCGGCTGGCTTGAACGAGGACGTGATCCGCCTGATCTCGGCCAAGAAGGGCGAGCCCGAGTGGATGCTGGAGTGGCGGCTCAAGGCGTATCGCAACTGGCTGAAGATGAGCGAGCCACATTGGCCGAACGTGAAGTACGGGCCAATCGACTATCAGGCGATCAGCTACTACGCGGCGCCGAAAAAGCTCCCCAAGCTCGATTCGCTCGATCAGGTCGACCCGAAGCTGGTCGCGACCTTCGCGAAGCTCGGCATCCCGATCGAAGAGCAGAAGCGCCTGACCGGTGTCGCGGTCGACGCGGTGTTCGACAGCGTTTCGGTCGCTACCACGTTTCAGGCGGAGCTGGCGAAGTACGGCGTCATCTTCTGTCCGATCTCGCAGGCGATCCGCGAGCATGCCGATCTCGTCCAGAAGTATCTCGGTACCGTCGTCCCACACAACGACAACTTTTTCGCGGCGCTCAACTCGGCGGTGTTTACCGACGGCTCGTTCGTGTACGTGCCGAAGGGTGTGCGTTGTCCGCTCGAGCTCTCGACCTACTTCCGGATCAATGCGTCATCGACCGGTCAGTTCGAGCGGACGCTCATCATCGCGGACGAAGGCAGCTATGTGAGCTATCTCGAGGGCTGCTCGGCGCCGATGCGCGACGAGCATCAGCTCCACGCGGCGGTCGTCGAGCTGGTGGCACTCGATCGCGCCACGATCAAGTACTCGACCATCCAGAACTGGTACCCGGGCGATGAAGAGGGCAAAGGCGGCATTTACAACTTCGTCACCAAACGCGGCAAGTGCGCCGGCGTGAACTCCAAGATTTCGTGGACGCAGGTCGAGACCGGATCCGCGATCACGTGGAAGTACCCAGGTTGCATCCTCCAGGGCGACAACTCGATCGGCGAGTTCTACTCGGTGGCGGTAACCAGTCACAGGCAGCAGGCCGACACCGGCACCAAGATGATCCACCTCGGCAAGAACACGCGCTCGACGATCGTGTCGAAAGGGATTTCGGCGGGCCGCGGGCAGAACACCTATCGAGGGTTAGTGAAAATCATGAAGGGCGCCGAGGGCGCGCGGAATTATTCGCAATGCGATTCGATGCTGATCGGGGACAAGTGCGGCGCGCACACCTTCCCGTACATCGACGTGCGCAACAGCACCGCGATCATGGAGCACGAAGCGTCCACATCCAAGATCGGCGAGGACCAGATCTTCTACCTGCGCCAGCGCGGGCTGTCGGCCGAGGACGCGGTCTCGATGATCGTCAACGGCTTCTGCAAGGAAGTGTTCAAAGAGCTGCCGATGGAGTTCGCCGTCGAAGCCACCCGGCTCCTCGGGATCAGCTTGGAAGGAAGTGTGGGCTAAATGGCGCTGCTCGAAGTTAAAGGCCTTCGCGTCTCCGTCGCGGGCACCGAGATCCTGAAGGGTGTGGATCTCACGATCCGCGACGGTGAAGTCCACGCGATCATGGGACCGAACGGCTCGGGCAAGAGCACGCTCGCGCAGGCGCTTGTCGGGCATCCGGCGTACACGGTGGTCGCCGGGACCGCGCAGTACGACGGCAAGGACCTACTCGACATGAAACCGGAGGAGCGGGCGCGTGCCGGTGTCTTTCTCGCGTTCCAGTATCCCGTCGAGATTCGCGGCATCACGAATTCCTATTTCCTGCGGTCGGCGCTGAACGCGCTTCGCCGCGAGCGGGGAGAGCCGGAGCTCGATCCGATCGACTTCCTCGAGTTTCTCGAACAGAAGCTCAAGGCGATCGGCTGGGACGATTCGATGATGAACCGCCCGGTGAACGAGGGGTTCTCCGGCGGCGAAAAGAAGCGCAATGAAATCCTGCAGCTCGCCGTCCTCGAGCCGCGCCTGGCGATCCTCGATGAGACGGACTCGGGGCTCGACATCGACGCGCTGAAGACCGTCGCGGAGACGGTGAATAAGCTGCGGAGCCGCGATCGGTCCTTCTTGATTGTGACGCATTACCAGCGGCTGCTGAACTACATCAAGCCCGATGTCGTCCACGTCCTCGCGGACGGCCGGATCGTCAAGACCGGCGGCCCCGAATTAGCCTTGGAGCTCGAGGCCCGGGGCTACGACTGGCTCCGTGATGGCGTAATGGTGTCGTGACGATGGCAGTGAAATCCGGCTCAGTAGAACGGCTGGTCGGCTCATACAACGCGTGGGCGACGAACGGAGCCGCCCAAGCGCCGGCCTGGCTCAAGGACCTGCGCGCGAGCGGCATCGCTCGCTTCGGCGATCTCGGCTTCCCCAACATGAAGCAGGAGGCGTGGCGCTTCACGAGCGTCGCGCCGATCGCCGAAGGATCGTTCGAGCTGGCGCAGGCGCCGACCCGCGTCCCGAAGCTCGAAGACATCCGGCCGTTCTTGTTGCTTGAAGCCGGTTATCGCTTGGTCTTTGTTGACGGTTTCTTTCAACGTTCTCTCTCGACGCCTTTCTTTGACGATGTCCAGAGTCTTGCCCACGTCGTCACCCATCGACCGGATCTCGTTCGCCAGTATCTCGGCCAGTACGTCGCGATGCAGGACCGGCCGTTCTCGGCATTGAACACGGCGTTCGTGAGCGAAGGCGCATTTGTTCACGTGCCGGCCAAGGCGACGATCGCGGAGCCGATCCAGCTGTTGTTCCTGGCGAGTGGCGACAAGGGTGTCACGCACCCCCGCAATCTCGTCGTACTCGAGCATGAAGCTCGCGCGAGCATCGTCGAGACGTACGCATCGCTGAGCGAGGGTCCGTATTGGACGAACAGTGTCACGGAAGTCGTAGTGGGAGAGGCGGCCAGGGTCGATTATCATCGCGTCCAGCGCGAGAGTCCCCGCGCCTATCACGTCGCCGCCACGCAGACACATCAAGGCCGGGACAGCACGGTCAACCTGCACACCGTCGCATTCGGTGGCGCGCTCGCGCGCCACGACATCGGCGCCGTCATGGCGGGTCCGGGTGGCAGGCTGATCCTCAACGGCCTGTACCTGCTCGACGGCGCGCAGCACGCCGATCATCACACCACGATCGATCACGCCGCGGACCACTGTGAAAGCCACGAATACTTCAACGGCGTGCTCGACGGGAAGTCGCGCGGCGTGTTCACCGGGCGGATCATCGTCCGGCCAGGCGCGCAGAAGACCGATTCGAAGCAGACCAACAACAATCTGCTGCTGTCGACCGACGCGCACGCCGACAGCCAGCCACAGCTCGAGATCTACGCCGACGACGTGAAGTGCACCCACGGCTCGACGGTGGGACCGCTCGATCCGCGCGCGCTGTTCTACCTGCGCAGCCGTGGCATGGGCGAGTCCGAGGCCCGGCGTCTGCTGACCTATGGCTTCGCCGCTGAGATCCTCGGCCGGATGGAAGTCGCGCCGCTGCGGGCGCAGCTCGACAGTATCGTGCGGGGTCGCCTGGCGGAGTCATGAGCGATCTCGGCGAGCTCTATCAACAAGTCATTCTCGATCACAACCGCAATCCGCGGAACTTCAAGCGGCTGGACACGGCGAACCGCCGGGCCGAGGGCAACAACCCGCTGTGCGGCGACCGGATTCAGCTGTACGTGCAGCTCGACGGCGATGCGATCAGCGACATCGGATTTCAAATGCCGCAGGGCTCGGGCTGCGCAATCTCCAAAGCTTCCGCGTCGCTGATGACCGACGCCGTCAAGGGCAAACCTGTCAAGGACGCAGAGACGATGTTTGAGGCGTTCCGCGATATGCTCGCCGGCGGAGCGAACGCACCGGGCAAGCTGGCGGCCTTTTCCGGCGTGCGGGCGTTTCCGAGCCGGATCAAGTGTGCGAACCTCGCGTGGCACGCGCTGCACGCGGCGCTCCAGAACCGCGCCGAGCCCGTGACCACCGAGTCGGCCAAGGACTTCTGATGCTCGACACCGGCCGGATCCGCCCCGACTTCCCGATTCTCGCGCAGCAAGAGAACGGGCACCGGCTCGTCTACCTGGACAACGCCGCGACGAGCCAGAAGCCGCGGAAGGTCATCGACGCGATTGTCCACTACTACACCTTCCACAACGCCAACGTGCACCGCGGCGCATACGCGCTCGCGGTCGCGGCTACGGACGCCTACGAGGCCGCCAGGACCGCGGTGGCCCGGTTCGTGAACGCCTGGGCTCGGGAGGGGGTCGTCTTCACCCGCGGCACCACCGAATCCATCAATCTGGTCGCCGCCTCGTGGGGACGGGCCAACGTGCGGCGCGGGGATACGGTCGTCGTGACCGCAATGGATCATCACTCGAACATCGTGCCGTGGCAGATCCTGTGTCAGGAAAAGGGCGCCACGCTGCGGATGGTCGAGATCACGGAAGACGGGCGCATCGACCTGTCCGACTTTGGGCACGCCCTGGAGGCGCGGCCCAAAATCGTCGCGTTTCCGTACGTCTCGAATTCCCTGGGGACGGTGAATCCCGCGGCGCAGCTCAGCAAGCTGGCGCACGCCGCGGGAGCCGTGACGCTGGTGGACGGGGCGCAATCCAGCCCGCATCTGCGGGTGGACGTGCAGGCGATCGACTGCGACTTCTATGCGCTATCGGGCCACAAGATGCTCGCTCCCATGGGCAGCGGCGCGCTCGTCGCCAAGCCGGCCCTGCTCGAAGCGATGCCGCCCTACCACGGGGGCGGCGAGATGATCGAGCGAGTGTGGGACGACCATTCCACCTGGAACAAGATTCCCCACAAGTTCGAAGGCGGGACTCCCAACGTGGAGGCCGCCGTCGGGCTGGGCGCCGCGATCGCCTATCTCGAGCAGCTGGGACTCGACAAGGTCTCGGCGCACGAGCAGGAGCTCGCGCGCCTGACGATCGAGCGCCTGTCGCAGATCGAAGGCGTCACGATCTATGGACCGCGCGACCACCGCGCCGGCGTCGTGCCGTTCACGTACGGCGACATTCATCCCCACGACCTGGCGACGATCCTGGACAAGGACGGCGTCTGTATTCGGGCCGGCCACCACTGCACTCAGCCGTTGATGCGACGCCTCGGCGTCGCGGCGACCGCGCGCGCATCCTTCTACATCTACAATGACGTCGACGACATCGACGCGTTGGTGACTGCGGTCCGCAAAGCCGGAGAGTTATTCGGCGTACCAGCCTAACCGCGCGTCCCCCGTCCCCCGTCCCCCGTCCCCCTTCCCCCTTCCCCCGTCCCCCGTCCCCTTTAGCTTGTGGGGGCCA
>DASWEL010000131.1:0-4379 GCA_036394755.1 Gemmatimonadales bacterium
CCCTCCCTGTTGCTGGCCGACGAGCCCACCGGCAACCTCGATTCACGGACCAGCTTGGAAGTGATGGGCATCTTCCAGGAGCTCAACGAGCAGGGGCTCACGGTGCTACTCGTCACCCACGAGGCGCAAATCGCCGAGTACGCCCGGCGAGTCGTAACCCTCAAGGACGGCCTGGTCCTCAGCCAGACGTCGCTTTCCCGCCGGCGCCGCGCATGCGAGCAGCCGTCGTCCAGAGAGGAGCACTCGGTGTGAACCCCGCGGCCTCCCTGCGCACCGCGCTCCGGGCACTACGGAAGAACAAGCTGCGGTCGCTGCTCGCCATGCTCGGCATCGTCATCGCGGTCGCTGCGGTGATGGCCACGGTCTCCATCGGCCAGGGTGCCCAGGCCAAAGTGGTCCAGCAATGGGAGAGCCTGGGAGCCAATCTGCTGGTGGTCTCGCCCGGGTCCCTGGCCGTGCGCGGAGTGGCGACGGGATCGGGCGCGACCCAGAACCTGACGCGAGACGACGCCCTGGCGATCGAGCGCGAGCTGACGAGCTCCGTGTTGGCGGTCGCGCCCGTAAACAAGACCGGAGCGCAGATCATCTACGGCGACCAGAACTGGTTTACGCAGGTGCAGGGCACGACTGCCGCCTACCTACAGGTCCGCAACCGGCCGCTTGCCGAGGGCCACGCCTTCGGGCGCGAGGAGGACGCCTCGGCCGCGAAGGTCTGCATCCTGGGTGAGACCGTCGTGAAGAAGCTGTTCATCCCGGGTGCTCCCGTGCTCGGCGAGCAAATCCGCGTCAAACACGTGCCCTGCAAGGTGATCGGGATCCTCACCAGCAAAGGCCAGACCTTCGGCGGCACCGATGAGGACGACACGATCCTCATGCCCTGGTCCACGGTGGTGCGCAGGCTGATCGGGTCGCAGTCCGACGCCGTGGGAAAGCTGATGATCTCGGCGCGGTCCTCGCAGCACGTCGCCGACGCCGAACGGGAGGTCACCGCTTTGCTGCGCCAGCGTCACCGCCTCTCCGACGGGGCCGAGCCGGACTTCCAGATCCGGAACCATGTGGAGATGCAGGACGCTGCCAAGCAGAATACGGACACGATCGCAACGTTGCTCGAAGCCGTCGCCGCCATCTCCCTGATCGTGGGCGGCATCGGGATCGCCAACGTCATGCTGGTGTCCGTCACCGAGCGGACGCGCGAGATCGGCATCCGCATGGCGGTCGGCGGCCGCAGCCGCGACATCCTCTTCCAGTTCCTCACCGAGGCGGTGGTGCTGGCAAGCGTGGGCGGCGTCATCGGCCTGGCGCTCGGGATTGGCGCAGCCCAATGGATGGCGGCGAAGGGCGACTGGCCGACGCTCATCTCCCCGCCGGTCATGCTCGGCACGATGCTCGCGGCGGGCGTGGCGGGAGTGGTCGCGGGGTTCTACCCGGCCCTCCGCGCCTCGCGGCTCGATCCCATCGAAGCCCTCCGCTTCGAGTGACACTGCCGCCTTCAGATCAGCACCGATCCGCCAAACGTCGGACCGCATGATCACGTCACCTGAAGTGCACTGCGATGTGCAGTCCCGTCGAACACTGTTTCCGCGATCACCAACGATAATGTCTAGACCAAGCAGATTCGCAGAATTGCCAAATGGGAGGCCCGCTCGCGCAGATGTCGCGATTACAGCAACGCTGGACGAGCCATCGCCACCTTTACAATGTCCTTGCAATTATCTATCTAGGGAGTGCGCTTAGACGTTCCACTGGCAAGGGGTCCGACCGGCGCTGTTGGTCAAGGACCCGAGGGGATTGCCATGCACAACGTGTCCGCGGGCGAGTCGATCGCGGCGCTCAAAAGCCCGTCGATTCCGGACACGACCGTCCTTCCGGGAATCGCGCCGCGGACCTCCGCCGCACGGTCGCCCGTCCATGCGCTGCTCCGCCCGGACATCCGCGGCAAGTTCATCTTCGCGGACGACGAGAAGCTCTTCGTACGCGGCGTGACCTACGGGGCGTTCCGCCCCGACGCAGCGGGCCGCGAATATCAGAATCTCGCCGCCGTTGAGCGAGACTTCGCGCACATGGCCGCGTGCGGCCTCAACGCCGTCCGGATTCCGCACACGATGCCGGAGCGTCCGCTGCTCGACGCGGCCCGCCGCCAAGGGCTGCGCGTGATGGTCGGATTGTCCGCCGAGCAATACCTGGGCTTTCTCATCGACGGCAAGAAGGACGTCGCGGAGATAGCGGAGATGGTCCGCGCGAAGGTCCGCACGTGCGCCGGCCACCGCGCGCTGCTCTGCTACAGCCTGGGCAACGAGATCCCCGCCCCGATCGCGCGCTGGCTGGGCCGCCGCAAGATCGAACGTTACCTCGAGTGTCTGTACCACGCGGTCAAGGAGGAGGACCCGGGTGGGCTCGTCACGTACGTGAACTACCCCACCACGGAATACCTCCAGCTTCCGTTCCTCGATTTCGTCTGTTTCAATGTCTACCTGGAATCGAAATCCCGGTTCGAATCCTATCTCGCGCGTTTGCAGAACATCGCCGGCAACCGACCCCTGATGATGAGCGAGCTCGGCCTCGACAGCCTCCGCAACGGCGAGGATGTCCAAGCGCGATCGCTCGATTTCCAGGTTCGCGCGGCCTTCGCGGGCGGATGCGCCGGCGCGTTCGTATTCTCGTGGACCGACGAGTGGCACCGGCACGGCAGTCTCGTGGAGGATTGGTCCTTCGGTCTCACCCGTGCAGATCGATCTCCCAAGCCGGCGCTGCAGGCGGTCCGGGAGGCGTTTGCGCAACTGCCGTTCCCGCGGAACGGCTGCTGGCCGCGCATCTCCGTGCTGGTGTGCACCTACAACGGAGCGCGCACGATCCGCGATTGCCTGGATGCGCTGGAGCAGCTCGACTATCCGGATTACGAGGTGATCGTCGTGGACGACGGATCGACCGACGCCACCGCGGCGATTGCCCGCGAATATGATTGCCTGCTCATCCAGACCGAGAACCGCGGCCTCGCGTGCGCGCGCAACACGGGCTTGCAGGCAACGACGGGTGAGATCGTCGCGTACATCGATGACGACGCGTATCCCGATCCGCATTGGCTCACGTATCTCGCGTTTACCTTCCTGAACACGCCGCACGTCGCCGTCGGTGGACCCAACCTGCCCCCTTCCGAAGACGGATCGATCGCTGAATGCGTCGCGCACGCCCCAGGCGGGCCGGTCCACGTCCTCCTCACCGACTCCGAGGCAGAACACATCCCCGGCTGCAACATGGCGTTCCGCAAGCATTGCCTCGAGGAGATCGGCGGCTTCGATCCGCAGTTCCGGACCGCAGGCGACGACGTGGACGTCTGCTGGCGGCTTCAAGAAAAGGGCTGGACGCTGGGGTTCAGCCCGGCAGCGATGGTCTGGCATCACCGGCGGAATTCGGTGCTCACCTATTGGAAGCAGCAGACCGGCTACGGCCGGGCCGAGGCGATGCTCGAGCGCAAGTGGCCGCAGAAGTACAACGGCCCCGGCCACGTCCGGTGGGCCGGACGCCTCTACGGCAACGGGCTCCTGTATGCTTTGGGATGGCGCCGGCCGCGCGTGTACCACGGCATCTGGGGAGCCGCGCCGTACCAGTCGCTCTATCAACCCGCGCCGACCTCGCTCGGTTCGCTTCCGCAGATGCCCGAATGGTATCTGCTCATCGGCTTCCTCATCGCACTCTCGGCGTTGAGCCTGCTCTGGAGTCCCCTCGGTATCGCGCTGCTCCTGCTCATCGGCGCTGCCTTTCCACCGTTCGCTCAGGCCTGTTTGAGCGCGGTCCGGGCGCCGTTGGCGGGCGAGGCGCCCAACAACGTCGCCGCGCGGCTGCGCCGCCGGACATTGACCGGCGTGCTCCACGTGCTGCAGCCGCTCGCGCGCCTGCGGGGGCGACTCCAGCAAGGCCTGACTCCATGGCGCACCCGCGGCACCCTGCAACGCGCACCGCTCTGGCCGACGAAGACCTCTCTCTGGAGCGAATGCTGGCAGACTCCGGAGCAACGGCTCCAGTCCGTCCATGCCGCGCTGCGGGCGGAGGGAGCCTGCGTCAGCCTTGGCGGCGAGCACGACCGCTGGGATCTCGAGGTCCGCAGCGGAGCGCTCGGCGCGGCGCGGCTGCTCATGGGCGTGGAAGACCTTCCCGGCGGGCAGCTGGTCAGACTGCGGCTCTGGCCACACGTGGCGGCGGTCGGTCCGCTGCTGTCCGGGTTGTTCGCGGCGCTCGCCGTCGCCGCGCTCGCCGATCACGCCTGGTTCGCGGCGGCCACGCTCGGCCTGTTCTCGCTCGTCGGCGCGCTGCACACGATCGCGCAGGGCACGTCGGCGATGGCTACCCTCACCCGCGCGCTGCAGCAGCTCCGCGGCGAGAGG
>DASWEL010000132.1:0-19096 GCA_036394755.1 Gemmatimonadales bacterium
CAAGTACGACGAAGTCTTCCTCCGCCACAAGCTCGGCCTCGGCACGTTGGTTACCCGGGATGAGATCGATTCCCGCCTTGGCGTGCATACCTATGAGCTACTTCAGACCATCCCAGGCGTCCGGATATGGAATGGCCCGCCAAAACGAATACGGTTCGCTCGTTGTCAGGAGTCGGGCGGGCCGGGTGGGGTGAGCGTGTTTATCGACGGTGTGTTGCAGATGGAATCCGAGCGCACATCGGGCCTTGGCGAAGAGCCCGCGGTCGAGATCCTGTCTCGGATCAATCCCGCTGACATTGAAATGATCGAAGTCTATCGCGGCGCTTCCGAGATTCCTGCAGTCTTTCACTGGAACGGCTGCGCCGTGATCGCCATCTGGACGAAGTGGAATAGCGATTAGTAAAACGGCCTCACGCAGTCGTCCCGTCGGTCCTGGGATTGTGCCAGCCGCCGTCCGCCGCAATGAGCGCGTCGGCCTCTTTCGGTCCCCACGTGTCTCGCTCGTATGGAATCGCCCGGGGATGGGTTTTGAGGACGGGATCGACGGCTACCCACGCCGCTTCGATCGCGTCCCAGCGCGTGAAGAGCGCGCCGTCGCCGCTCATCGCGTCGCTCAGCAAGCGTTCGTAGGGCGACTGGGCGCCGATCAGCTCCTCACCCATATACAGCTCCCGCTGGTCGCCGACGAACTCTTTGCCCGGGCGCTTGACGCGCGCGGCCAGGGCGACCGCGGCGTCGGGGGAGAGGCGGAAGCGCAGATAATTCGCTGGACCGGCCGACGGCGCCGAGTCGGCGAACAACTGCGCCGGCGGCGGCTTTAGCTCCACCAGCACCTCGTCGGCCGTCTCGGGGAGACACTTTCCCGAGCGCAGATACCACGGCACCCCCTCCCACCGCCATGAGTCGATGCAAAGTCGCACCGCACAGAAGGTCTCGACGTCGGAATCGCGTGCCACGCCCGATTCGTCGCGGTAACCGGCGTATTGACCACGCACGAGATCACTCGGCTGCAGCGGTCGCATCGCTTCGAAGACTTTCGCCTTTTCGGTGTGGACCGCTCCAAAATCCCGCGTGACGGGCGGTTCCATGGCCAGGAGCGCGACAATCTGGAACAGATGGTTTTGAATCACGTCTCGTAGGCATCCCGTGGTCTCGTAAAAAGCGCCCCGGCCGTTCACACCGAACTGCTCGGCGAGGGTGATCTGGACACTGGCGACGTAGTTACGATTCCAGATCGGTTCCAGGAAAGAATTGGCAAAGCGGAAGTAGAGGATGTTCATGATCGCCTCCTTCCCCAGGAAATGATCGATCCGGAAGATCGCGTCCTCGGGGAATACCGCCCGCGCGACGGCGTTGAGCTCGCGCGCGGAGGCCAGATCGCGGCCGAAGGGCTTTTCGACGATGACCCGCGCATGGTCCGCCAGACCGGCAGCGCCGATCCCTTGAATCACCGTCTCGAATAGCGCGGGAGGGATCGCGAGATAGTGCGCCGGCCGTCGGGACTTCCCCAACGCCTGCTTGAGTGCCGCGAAGGTCTCCGGGTCGTTGTAGTCCCCGGACACGTATTGGAGGAGGGACAAGAGGCGACCGAGCGCACCCTCTTCCACCGGGGCGCCGGACTGTTTGACGCTGTCGGTGACCCGCGCCCGCAGCTCCGCCACGCCCCACGAACGGGAAGCCACTCCGACTACTGGAACGGTGAGGACCCCCCGCTGGACCATCGCGTAGAGCGCGGGAAAGATCATCTTGTGGGCGAGATCACCCGTCAGGCCGAATAATACCAGCGCATCGGACGCTGCGGGACGGTCGGTCATCCGGCGAGCGCGTTGTCGACAATCACCTGCGCCTCCTGCACGATGCGGTTCAACTGCTCCCTCCCCCGGAAGCTCTCGGCGTAAATCTTGTAGAGATCCTCGGTGCCCGATGGCCGTGCGGCGAACCATCCGGTCGCGGCGCTGACCTTCACGCCCCCGATTGGCGCGTGGTTGCCGGGAGCTTCGTTGAGGATACTCAGGACCTTTTCCCCTGCGAGCTCCGCGCACTGTACCTGGCCCGGTGAGAGCGCCGCGAGCCGCCGCTTTTGTGCCGGCGTCGCGGGCGCCTCGACCCGATCGTACGCCGGAGCGCCAAACTCGCGCGTCAATTCACCGTAGAGCTCACCCGGGTCGCGGCCGGCCCGCGCCGTGATCTCGGCCGCGAGCAGTGCCAGCGCGATGCCATCCTTGTCCGTGGTCCACGCGGTTCCGTCGCGCCGCAGCAACGTCGCCCCGGCACTCTCTTCCCCGCAGAAGCCGAGGGACCCGTCGCCGAGGCCTGCGACGAACCACTTGAAGCCGACGGGAACCTCGTGGAGCCGCCGGCCGAGCTTCGCGCTCACTCGATCGATCATGGCGCTGCTCACGACTGTCTTCCCGACCCCGGCGTCCGCCGCCCACTGCGGCCGATGCGGGAAGAGATGCTGTATGGCAACGGCCAGATAATGATTGGGCGGCAGTAGCCCCGTGCTCCGCGTGACGACCCCATGACGATCGTGATCGGTATCGCAGGCGAAGGCGATGTCGAAGCGGTCCCTCAGGCCGATCAGCCGCTGCATCGCATAGGACGACGACGGGTCCATCCGGATGCGGCCGTCCCAATCCACTGACATGAACCGGAACGTCTGGTCCACCACGTCACTCACGACCGTCAGATCGAGATGGTAGCGCTCCGCGATGGGAGCCCAATAGTCGACGCCGGCCCCGCCGAGAGGGTCCACGCCCAAGCGCAGCCCCGCGCCGCGGATTGCCTCCATATCGATGACATTCCCCAGATCACGTACGTACGCGTTGAGATAGTCGTGCCGGTGCGTCGTGGCGGCGCGCAGCGCCTTCTCGTATGGGATGCGTTTCACACCTTCGAGGCCGCGCTCCATCAACTCATTCGCCCGGGCTTCGATCCAGCTGGTGACGCCGCTATCAGCCGGTCCCCCGTTGGGGGGGTTGTACTTGAAGCCGCCGTTGTCCGGCGGATTGTGCGACGGCGTGACGACGATGCCGTCGGCCAGCCCCTCCCTCGTGATGCGCCCGCGATTGTAACTCAGGATGGCGTGTGATACCGCGGGCGTCGGTGTGTAGACGTCGTGCTCGGCGAGCATGATGTCGATGCCGTTGGCCGCGAGCACCTCGACAGCGGTGGTGCAAGCCGGCACCGACAGAGCGTGCGTGTCGAAGCCGAGAAAGAGCGGGCCGTCGATCCCCTGCTGCCGGCGGTAGCGACAGATGGCCTCGCTGATCGCGAGCACGTGCCATTCGTTGAAGGTCTTCTCGAACGACGACCCGCGATGGCCCGACGTGCCGAAGGCGACGCGCTGGGCGGGCACCGAGGGATCGGGGATCTCGGCGTAGTAGGCCGTGACCAGCTTCGCGACGTCGAGCAACATCGCCGGCGGAGGTGGATGGCCTGCGAGGGGACTGATCTTCATGGCGTTAGGTCAGCGGCCGCCGCTGCGTCCACGCACCAGCGCACGCGGCCATTGGACGGTGCGATCGCCTGCGCCGGCAACTCCTGCGGACGGCGGGGACCCTCGAGCACTCGACGGAGAATGCCCGCCTTGGCGCCGCCGGAGACGAGGAACAAGACCTCGGCCGCGGCGTTGATGACTGCCGGCGTCAGGGTGACACGCCACACGGACGCCGCGCCCGCACGTGCTGCCATCACCCAGCGTGTCTGCTCGTGAACGGCGGCGCTTCCCGGAAAGAGCGATGCGGTATGCCCATCCTCACCCAGTCCTAAGAGGACGAGGTCGATCCGCGCTCCCGCCGGTGTCAGGAGCAAGGCCCGCAGCGTCGCTTCGTAGACCTCGGCGGCGGTGGCAGGATCGTCTTCGCCATGGATGCGGTGCACATTCAGCGCGGGGACTGGTACGCGGTCGAGTAGCGTTTCGCGCGCCATGCGGTAGTTGCTCTCCACATGATCCGGCGGCACACACCGTTCGTCCCCCCACAGCACCTGTACTCGCGACCACATCACCTTGGATACGAGAGCCTCCGTGCCCAGCCGGAGATAGGTGTCACGCGGCGTCGACCCGCCGGAGAGCGCGACGATGAACTGGCCACGCGAGGCAATCGCGTCCCCTGCGGCCGCGACGAAACGTGCCGCGCCCGCGTCGGCGAGCGCGGCGGCGCTGGGGAGCACCGCGAGATCGGCTCGCATCGACCCTCAGCCCTCCTTCCTTCAAGAATAAACGGCCGCCGCTATTCGCGACGGCCGTTTCATTGCGATTCTACAAGGTCACTGCTTCTTGTACCGCCACGCGGCGATGCCTGCGCCGGTGGGCTTCATCGCGAATTGCTGGGTTTGCCCCGGCGGCGTCGCCGCCACATTGACGGTGTCGGTCGCCACGACCTGACCCTTCAGGTCGACGAACTCGAACACCAGTTTGTACGGCGCATTCGGCCGCTCGCGCGGATTCGTCACGATCCCCCGCACGTCCCGACCGGTGTCCGTCGAATCGAACTGGCTGACCGCGACATCCCCGACCAGCAGTGAGTCGCCCAGCTTGTAGTAGAACAGCGCCGAATCGATCTTGCCGTTCTGTTGCTGCGCGTACGCCATGATCTTGATGCCGGTCTTGTTCATCGGATCGACCGCCAGGAGGCGGCGCGACATCGTCAGCGCCGTCGCCGAGTCGTGCAGCCCGAGCGCCGTGTTCGCCCGGTAGATCAGCGTCTCGCGGTATTGGGGATTGATCTTGAGGCTCGCGTCGAGCGCCTGCGCGGCGAGCGAGAACGCCTCGTGCGAGTTCGCGAGATAAGACTTGGCGATTGCCGTCGTCACGGAGTCACAATGCGCCCGAATCCGCACCGGCGTCATGGGCGGACGTTTGGCGCGCGACTCCCGGCGGCAATTGTTGCCCGCGATCGAGGTATCGGGATCTTCAGGCACGCTCCCGGAGATCTCGGCGCCGACCCGATAGAGCTGGAAATACCCCATCGAGTCGCCCTTGCTGATGATCTGCCGGTAGATCGCGAACGCGCTGTCGCGGTAGGTACTGTCCTTGCCGGCTTTCTGCATGTAGACGCCGCCCAGCGCGGCCATGATCTCGGCATCGTTGGGGAACAGGCCCAGATACTCGTGATAGGTCTGCTGCGCCTCCGCCAGCTGCTGGAGGCTTTGCTGAATGCGGCCGAGGTTGTAGAGCGCGTCTTTACGGTCCTGCGCGAACTTGGGATCCGCGGCGGCGGCGTTCGCGGCCTTCCGGAAATACACCAGCGCCGAATCGCTCTTGCTGGTGTTGTAGTACAACGTGGCGATGTACTTGAGGCCCGTCGGCTCGCCGGGCAGCATCGCGCTGGCACGCCGGAAGGAGGCGATGGCGGAGTCCAGGTTGTTCGCCTGCCACGCCGCGATTCCGGCGTTGAACGTCGGCACCCACACGTAGCGCCGCCAGATATCGATGTCGCCCTTGCAATCCGGTTTCAGCTGCTCCGCGTGCGTAAACGCCGAATCGATACCCGGCGCGTCGTTGGTCATGATGTAATAACGGGCGAGGTAGTACCACGCCGCCGGGTTCTTGTCCTGACCCCCGGTCGTCAGCGCCTGGGTCAGGACCCGCTGCGCGTCGCTCAGATCCTTTTTCTTCTGATCTTCGAATTTGCCCGTCGTCGCACTCTTCAAGTACAGGACGCCCTGGTTTACCAGACGGTCGTTCGGCTTCAAGTCGCATTTCGGCTCCGCCCAACGGTTCTGCGCTTGCTGCTGCTGCTGTGCCGCTAGCGGGACCGAGAATGCAGTGAACAGGAATACCGCAGCACCACGCAACGTTCGCACGTTCACTCCTTGGATTTCGCGATGAGAGCCTCGGCGTCGCGCTCCACAGCGCGCGCCACCTCGAGCGGCGGACGTCCCAACGCCTGGGCCGCCGCCAAGACATCATCGTATTCTGGCTTCACACGGACACTCCCGCCATCCAACACCTTGACCCGCACCGCCACCCCATCCAGCCGCACCGTCAGCTGGTGCCGCGGCAACGTCGCCCGCTCCGCAACCCAGCGGCGGACGCCGGCCGTGGTGCTGTGGCGGAACAGCTCGGCCGTCACCGCCTCCGCGAGCGCCTCGGGCGCCATGACCTCCACGCGGAACCCCTGACGGCCCTTCTTCATCTGCACCGGCCACGTCTGCACATCCAGCGCACCCGCCTGCACCAACGCCTGGCGCAACGGCTCCACATACTCGGGACTCATGTCGTCCACGTCGGTGGCAAGTAACACCACGCGCCCGGCCTCGCTCGCCGCCTCGGCGAGGAGAATGCGCAGCGCGTTCGGATAATGTTTGGGATCGCGCTGACCCGCGCCCCACCCGCTGCCGACCATCCGCCAACGGTCCGGCGGCGCGCCTGCCGAAAGCACCCGGAGCAGGACCGCCCCCGTGGGGGTCGTCGCTTCGCCTTCGACCGGTCCAGCGCCTGCGATCTCGAGCCCTTCGAGCAGGATCGCCGTGGCGGGCGCGGGGACCGGCAGGCGCCCGTGTGCCGCCTCGACCCAGCCCTGCCCCACCGCGACCGGAAGATGATGCACCGCCTCGACGCCGAGCCGCTCGAACCCTTCGATGCCACCGACAATATCCAGGACGGCGTCCACCGCTCCGACTTCATGCAGATGCACCTTCTCCGGAGCGACCCCGTGGACTCGACCCTCAGCCTCACCGAACAACTGGAACGCGCGGACCGCTCGCTCCTTCACCCAGTCGGATATCGGCGCCCGCTCGACGAGTCGCACCAGCTCACCGACGTGGCGGCCGTGCGGCTGCGGCGGGATGTCGAACTCGACCTGCTTGCAGGTAATGCCGGACCTACGAACGTCTCGAACCGTGACACGGACATCGCCGACTCCCAGCCGTGCCGGCAACTCCTCAAGCCAGGAAACCGGCAGGCCCAGCGAGAGAAGAGCCGCTAACGTCATGTCGCCGCTGATACCGGCGGCTGGATCCAGGATGGCAATGCGCATCGCGATGTATTGAAATTAAACAGCTTACGTTCTGTAGAGCCACCCGGCGCCGGTGTTGAACACCACGATCCGCTCTTCAGAGCGCAGTGCGCCGCGCCGCTGCAGCGCCACCGCTCCCGCCAGTGCCGCTCCGCCTTCCGGCGAGGCGTCGATGCCTTCGGCGACTTGCAACTCGCGCGCGGCGCCAACGAGTGCCTCGTCGCTCACCGCGATTGCGCCGCCCCCGCTCTCACGCAGGGCGCGGAGCATGAGGCGATCGCCTAATGGCCCCGGCACCCGCAACCCCGCGGCGACCGTCTGAGGATCTGGCCACGGCGTGCAGCGCTCCACGCCCGCGTCGAACGCCTGCACGACGGGGGCGCAGCCGCTCGCCTGGACCGTGTACATGCGTGGCAGGGGCCCGCGCAGCCAACCGGCTTGGCGCAGCTCCTGAAACGCCTTCCACATCCCGATGAGCCCGGTGCCACCGCCGGTCGGATAAATGATGACGTCGGGAAGCTCCCAGCCAAATTGCTCCGCCAGCTCGAGGCCGAGTGTCTTTTTTCCCTCGATGCGATAGGGCTCGCGCAGCGTGGAGACGTCGATCGCGCCAGTGTCGTCGGCGTGTAAGCGTGCGGCGATGCCGCAGTCACCGATGTGGCCGTCCAGCAGCATGAGATCCGCGCCGAAGGCGCGGATCTGCTCCAGGATGGTCCGCGGCGTCGTCGCCGGCGCGTAGACGCGGGCCTCCACGCCGGCGCGCGCGGCGTAGGCGGCGAGCGCGACACCTGCATTGCCGGCCGTGGGAACGACGAACTGTTTCGCCCCGGCCAAAACTGCGCGTGTCACCGCGACCGCGAGCCCGCGTGCCTTGAACGATCCGGTCGGATTCGGACTTTCGTCTTTTACCCAGAGCCGATCGAAGCCTTGACGCGTCGCGAGGCGCCCGACCTTGAGGAGCGGCGTCCCACCCTCGCCCAGCGTGACGGGATGCTCATTGGCGGCCAGCGGTAGCCAACCATCGTAGCGCCACATCGTCCAGCGCCGCGCGTGCAGGTGCGCCTTCACCTCCGGCGCCGGCAGCGCGTCGTAGCGCACCAGGTAGGGCGCGCCGCAAACCTCGCAGACGCCGGGGAACCCATCGGCGTCACGAGTGCGCACCGGGTCGCACGCCGAGCACTCCAACGTCCAGGTTGTCACGCTCGCTGGGGGGGGTGCAACCGGTCGAGGATCCGATCCGCGAGCTTGCTCGAGAATCCCGGCAGAGCCGCGATCTCCGCAGGTGTGGCCGTCCGCACGCCGGCGAGCGAGCCAAACCGCTCCAGCAGCAGCCGCCGACGTGCGGGTCCGATTCCCGGGATGCGCAACAGCTCCGACGTGATAGTGCGCTGCGCACGCCGCTTGCGGCTGTAGGTGACGGCAAACCGGTGGGCTTCATCGCGCGCGCGCTGCAGCAGCTTGAGCGATGGGCTGCGATGGGACAGCCGTAACGGCTCGCCCGAGTCCTGGAGGAATACTTCCTCGTCCCGCTTCGCGAGGCTCACGATCGGCAGTCGCTCCTGTCCCAGAGCGCGCGCCGCTTCGACCGCGGCAGCCAGTTGCCCTTTTCCCCCATCGATCACGATCAGGTCCGGAATCTGTTTGTGCTCCGCAATCCGTCGAGTCAAAAAGCGGCTCACCACTTCCCTCATCGCCGCGAAATCGTCGATTCCTTCTACACCCTTGATTCGATATCGCCGATACTCGGCCTTGCGGGGGCGGCCGCCCTCGAACCACACCAGGGAGCCCACCGTGTCGCGGCCCTGATTCGTCGAGATATCGATACACACCATCGCCCGGGGGACCACCGGCAAACCGAGATCGCGACCCAGCGCGAACACCGGGTCCGCCGCCCGCTCATCGATGTCGAACGTCTCGATCTTGAAGCTGTCGAGTAGGTGGCGCGCGTTTTGATCGGCGAGTTCGGCGAGCTTCGCGGCCGATCCGCGCTGCGGCACCACGAACTCGACGCCCGGCGCGAGCTCGCGGAGGGCATCCAGATCCGCGGGCGCAAAGGGCAGCACCACGCGTTCGGCACGCTGCTCGAGCGGCAGATAGTAGCCCACCAGGAACGTGCGGAGCACTTCCCCTTCGGCGGCATGCTCGACGTGCTCCAGAAAGCGATGCTCGCGCGCGATGAGTTTGCCGTCCCGAATCCGGAGGATGACGCCGACAGCGTCGTCGCCGTCGCGGGCGAGACTGATCGCGTCGGCGTCACCACCCCCGACGACTTCCACCGTCTGCGGCTGCTCGAGTTGATCCAGCCACTTGAGCGCGTCCCGCAGCTGCGCCGCACGCTCGTAGTCCTGCATGTCGCTGGCCTGGTGCATCCGCTCACGCAGCCCGGTGCGCACCTCGAGCGTCTTCCCCGACAGAAACAAGAGGACGTCGTCGATCATGCGCCGGTAATCCTCGACGGTTTGATAGCCGACGCACGGCGCCCTGCAGCGGTCGATGTGGAAGTCCAAACAGGGCCGGTCCGGCGCCTCGTCCGGCAGGTGCCAGGAGCAGGACCGCACCGTGAAGATCCGGCGGATGATTTTCAGGGTCTGTCGCAGCGTCGCGACGTCGGTGTAGGGACCGAAGTAGCGGGCGCCCGGGATCGTGACACGCCGCACCACCAGCACGCGGGGAAACGGCTCGCCCAGGGTCACCGCGATCTGCGGATAGCTCTTGTCGTCGCGCAGTCGAATGTTGAATCTCGGCTGGTGCTCCTTGATGAGCGTGTTCTCGAGCAGCAGCGCCTGCGCCTCGTTCGGCACGATGATCGTCTCGAGGTCGGCGATCTGCCCTTGCAACACTTCCCGCTCCGGGCTGCCCTGCTCGTCGGCGAAGTAGTTCGGCACCCGCGTGCGGAGATTGGCCGCCTTCCCGACATACAAAATCTCCCCGGCGGCGTCTTTCCAGAGGTAGACGCCGGGGCGAGCGGGAAGTGCCGCTAGTTGGCGGGCGAGCCGGTCAGAGATTGCCATGCGCGTATCGCGTCGGGGTGGCGGAACGCCAAAGTGAGCGCCCCGTATGCGACCCCAAAGATACCCAGCACGACAATGCCCAGTGGAATGGGTCGCCAGTCGGCGACCAGGCGCGCCCCAACCACACCGAGTAGGGCGGCGATCAGTCCGGCGACCACGACTCCGCCCAGAATGCGCCAATCGGTGCGCTGGAGGATCGTGCCGATCCGCTTGTCGAGATCGTAGAGGTGGAGCACCGTGTTGAACGACTGGCCGATCGACGAGCCAAGCGCGATCCCTGCTGGCCCGAACCGCCGCATGAAGAACCAGGAGAGCAGCGCCGAAATCAGGAGCGAGGTGATCGCGATCCGGACGGGCGTGCGTGTGTCGCGCAGGGCGTAGAAGCCGGATGCGAACAACCTCACGGTCGACGCCCCGAGCAGGCCGATACCGTAGGCGGCCAGCACTCCACCGACGAGCATGGTGTCGTCGGCATCGAAGCGGCCGGTTTGATACAGCGCGCCGACGATCTGCGGGCCGAGGGCCGTGAACGCAAACGCGGAGGGAATCACGAAGAACGTAATACGTCGGAAGGCGATCGCGATGCGCGCGCGCAGCTGCGCGGCGGGCGCGTCTCCCACCGCATCGCGCGCAAGCTCGGGAAGTGACACGGCGGTGACGGCCACGCCGAACAGGCTGACGGGCAGCTGTTGCACGAGCTGCGCATACGCGAGACTCGCGAGCCCGCCCTCGCCGGTGTAGGAGCCCAGGAACGTGTCGACGAGACCGGACAGCTGCGCGACACCGGCGCCGACCACCAACGGTGCCCACGCCACGACGACGTCCCGCACTCCTTCCACCGCCAGGCTCACGCGCAGCGGGATACCGCCCAGCAGTCGCCAACACGAGGGAAGTTGAATCGCGATCTGCAGGACGCTGCCGACGACGGTTCCCCAGGCGAGAGCCAGCGACATGCGATACAGCTGTTGATCGGGTGCTAGTCCGCGGCCGCTGAGCCAGGCGGCCGCGCCCATCATCGCCGCGATGCCCGCGACGTTCCAGAGCGCCGGCGCTGCGTACGGCAGGAAGAACCGACGATGGGTGTTGAGAATGCCAAGGCACCAGGCCGACACGACCATGAGCCCGGTCATGGGGAACAGGATGCGCACGAGAATGGTCGTGAGCTCCCGCCGGGAGGCGTCGAATCCCTGTGCCACGATCGCGGTCACGGTGGGTGCGAACGCGATGCCGATGACCGCCAGGATTCCGGTTGCCAGCAGGAGCAGCCCGAGCACCGCACCGGCGAGAGCGCGGGCGGCGCGCTTGTCGGCGCGCTCGTTCAGCGCCGCATAAACGGGGATGAAGGAGGCGGAGAGCGTTCCCTCACCGAGCAGATTGCGCAGCGCGTTCGGGATGCGCAGCGCGGCGCGGAAGGCGTCGGCCGCGGCGCCGTTGCCGAAGTAGTGGGCAAACACGCGCTCGCGCACGTAGCCGAGCACGCGGGTAACGAGGATGCCGGCCGCGACTCGCGCCGCGTGACGGCCTCCTCCGGTACTGCTGCTCAAGACGTGGGTTTCTTGCGGCGAGGATCTTCCAGCTGGCGTTGCATGAACTGCAGCTCTTCCCGCATCCCTGCCACCGAGCGATTCAGGTCCTCCAGCTCGGTTTCCAGCAATTCCACTTTACGCTTCACGTCTCGGAGCTCAGGCGCGCCCTGTCCGTCACCACGGCCTTCGTCCATGCGCCGCGCGAACGACTTGCCGAGCGGCGAGTCGACGAGAATCGCGGCGACGGGAATCAGCAGGGCGACGATCAGAATGACTGCGAGTACCCACATGGTCCGGATTCTATAAACCCGCGGCCCACCGCGCCACCTCCGGATCGATCTGGTCCAGCAGCGCTCCGCTGTAGCGCGCGAGAAACGACACGATGCTCAGGACACGCTCCTGCGGCTTGCCGTCGGGCATCAGCGCAGCGCGAGCGCGCGCGAGCTGGCTCACCAGGGTGCCCTGCGTGCGCTTCAGGCTGGCGACGAGCTTTTTCTCGATCTCATTGGTACCCGCCAGCGCCGCGTTGCGCGCCGACTGCACGGTGCGTTCCAGCGTGGGATCGAGCTGCTGCACCTCGCCGGCGATTCTCGCGAATCGCGATTCGACCTCGTCGCGCAGCGCCTTGAGTGACTCGGCGAGCTCGGGCGGGAGCTCCGCTTTCGCGATCCGGGTCTCGAGCGTGCCGGGCTGGCTGTTGAAGTCGGCTGGTGTAAGGCCGTGCTTGTTCAACACCTTCTCGACCCGCGCCTCGATGATGAGCCCCGACCAGCGCGGCACGTGCGCCTGCGGCGCGACACCGAGACTCGTGAACAGCGGCGCGGCCTCGGGGAGATACTCCATTTCTCCCGGACCGCCGACGTACGCAAGCGTGGGAAAGAGGGCGGCTTCGATCACCGGCCGCAGCAGCACGTTGGGCGACAGCTTCTCGGGTGTCTCGGCTGCGATCGCTTCGAGCTCGGACCGCGTCAATCGTTCGCCACTGCGACGCAGCACGAACGCATTGCCGTCCTTGCGCACGCGGTCACGACCCAGTCGCCCTTCCACCATCACGGGCGTCAACCCGTCCGGCAACGTCTCGTCGAGCGCCTTGAGAATCCACGGCGCCGCAGCGCGTTTGGCGCTGCGGTCGTGCGCGCGAAAGACCGCGAGCCCCGAGCCCCGAGCCCCCAGCACCTGATTCAGCGCCTCGGCGCCCGCGTCCGCCAGGTTCGCGTCGGGCCGATAGCAGGCCTCGAGCCAGTGCCGCACGTCCGCCTTGCATTCAGAATCGGGAAGCGCGGCATCGAGGGCGTCGAGCGCCGTCCGGATCTCGGGGCCCAGCAGCTCGCGAAACAGCGGCAGTTGTGGCGCCTCATGCGGGCGCTCGCGCAGCACGATCTTGACCAACTCGCCATCGCGCCCCAGCACCGCCGCGTGATTGGCCTCAGCGAAATCGTGATCGTCTCCGGCGACCCAGAACACCGGCACCACCGGCATTCCGCGCTCCCGCTCGATGCGCTGGGCCAGGGCGACCGCCGACAGCGCCTTGTAGACCGTGTACAGCGGCCCGGTGAAGAGCGCGGGCTGTTGCCCCGTCGTGATCGCCAGTACTTCCCCGGCGGCCAGGCGGTCGCGGCCGGGCCCCGGAAGGACTGAGGCGAGCACGTCGGGATGTACCCGGCGTGGCTTGCTGGCCGGGAGCCCTCCCGGGGCCATCGGCAGCGGTGTCGAAAGGATGCGGGAGATCATGTGCGGGCCGCCACCAGAATCACGCGCGGCGCGTCGCGCCCGGCGGCGGCGCCGTCGTAGTCTCCGAACCGCGCGACGACGCGGAGGCCGGCATCGGTGAGCAGCGCAGCCAGCTCGTCGGCGTCATACAGCCGCACCCGCTCCTCAAACCGGCGACCCTCATCGCGCAACTCGATCTCCTTGATGACGAAGCGGTCCGCGCCGTCGATGCGGCGTCGCACCAGCACATCGCTCCCCTTGGACTGTTCAACGACCTTGAGCGTCCGCCGCACCTGTTCCGCGTTGAGATAGTCGAGGACGAAATGACCGCCCGGGGCGAGCGCGGCTGCGACCTGACTGAGCACCCGCCGGTTCTCGTCTTCGTCCAGAAAGTAACCGAATGACGTGAACAGATTCACGGCCAATGCGAAACTGCCGGCGCGAAACGGCAGCGCCCGCATGTCCCCCCGCACCAGCGCGCCGCCGCTTCGCTCGCGCGCGCGGCGCAACATCGCCCGCGACAGATCGAACCCCACCACCTGCCCACTCCACCGCGCCAGCTCGGCGGCGTGGCGCCCCGGCCCGCAGGCGAGATCGAGAATGCGATCCCCTGGTCCCCACGGGACGGCGCTGCGGATCAGCGCGACGGCGCGGCGCGCATCCTCCTCGTCGCGGTGCGGATAGAGAGCATGATACTCCTCCCCGAACCATTGCTCGAACCATTCGGTCATTCGACGAAGACGTCCGCCGTGAACGTGAACACGCGGGTTTCCGGTTCCCGCCAGCTGCCGGGCGGCAATCCGGCCTTGTGGCACACGGCGTTCAGGAACGCCTCGGGTCCGAGCCCCTGCTCGACCGCCACCTGCGGCAGCAGCACCGCCTGCGCACGCCCCCGGCGCACCAGCAGGCCGTCGCGCCCGATCACCAGACGGGACAGGTTCGCCGTCTCGACGAGCACCGGCTCATCGAGGACGGAGATCTCGATGCGTAAGGCAGACAGCTCAGCGAGCTGCACCGGCGGGAATCGCGGATCCGAACGGGCGGCGGAGACGGCGACCTGGCAGATGACTTCGCCGAGCGGCCGGTCGCCCGAGACGTGGCCGATGCAGCCGCGCAGATCGTGTCCCTCCTGCTCCTCCAGCGTCACGAAGGCCCCGCGGCGCAACCGGGCACCTGGCACATCGGGCAGCTGCGGACGCGGGCAATCCGCCAGGGCCGCCTGGATGGCAGTGCGCGCCAGCGCGAGCAGCGCGGCGCGGTCGGCCGGAGTCAGACAGGGATCAGGATCCGCGATGGTATGGCTCTCCGCGACGGATCGTGTGGGCGCGATAGAGTTGCTCGTACAGAACCACGCGTGCCACCTCGTGCGGCAACGTGAGCTGCGAGAGGCTCCATAGCCGCTCCGCCTTGCGTAAGACGTCGTCCGGCAGGGTGTCGGCGCCACCGAGCGCGAAGACCACGTCTCGTCCGTCCATCTCCCACCGTTCCGTCCATTCCGCGAGCTGGACGGAGGACCACTCGTCGCCGCGGCGCGTCAACGTCACGAGGCGCGCGCCCTCGGGAACCGCCCCCAGGACCCGCGCCTCGTCCTTCGTCTCATGCTCCTCGACCTTCGTATAATGCCGCAAGCGGTCCAGATACTCGTCACACACGGCGCGGAGCGCTGCGTTCTTCATGCGCCCCACAGCGACGATGCGATAGCGCATCAGGCATACATGCCGCGCAACCGGTGCATCGCTGCGACGCGGTCCACGGCGACGATGTACGAGGCGACACGGTTCGCCACTTTGTGCTTCGCCGCCATCGCCATCACCTCGCCGAAGGAGCGGACCAGAATCGCTTCGAGCCGGCGGTTGACCGTCTCTTCATCCCAGAAATAGCCGCCCCGGTCCTGCACCCACTCGAAGTAGCTGACTGTCACACCGCCCGCGTTCGCGAGAATGTCGGGAATCACGAACACGCCCTTGTCCTCGAGAATCTTGTCGGCCGCGACACTGGTGGGACCGTTCGCGCCTTCGCAGATGATTTTGGCTTTGATGTGGGGAGCGTTCTTGCGGGTGATGACATTTTCGGTTGCCGCGGGGATCAAGACGTCGCAGTCGACGGTCAAGACCTGCTCGTGCGAAATGGTTTCGGCCTTCGTGTACCCCGCGAGCTGGCGACGCTCCTTGACCCACTGCAGGAGCTCCGCTACGTCGAGACCTTTCGGATTGTACAGCGCGGTCGACTTGTCGGAGACTGCGACGATCGTCGCCCCCTCGCGCGCCATGAGGTCGGCAGCGACAGACCCGACGTTACCGAAGCCCTGCACCGCGATGCGCGTACCCTTGAAGCTCAACCCCAGCTTCGCCAGCGCCTCGCGCGTCACGATCATGCACCCTCGGCCCGTCGCTTCGCGCCGGCCGAGCGAGCCGCCCATCTCGACCGGTTTGCCCGTCACGACCGCAGTCACGGTGTGGCGCTTGTGCATGGAGTAGGTGTCCATGATCCACGCCATCACGCGCTCGTTCGTGTTCACGTCGGGCGCGGGGACGTCGGAATCGGGACCCAGGATTTCGATGATGCTGGACGTGTAGCGCCGCGTCACCCGCTCCAACTCGCCCATCGACATGGTGGTCGGGTCGCACACGACGCCGCCCTTGGAGCCCCCGAAGGGGATGTTCACCAGCGCGCATTTCCATGTCATCCAGGCGGCCAGCGCCTTCACCTCTTCGAGGGTGACGTTGAGGTCGAACCGGATTCCGCCCTTGGCGGGACCCCGCGATGTGTTGTACAGCACGCGATACCCGGTGTAGACCTCGACCTCGCCGTTATCGCGGAGAATCGGGACCGAGACGATGATCTGCTTTTCGGGATTGCGGAGCACCTTGTAGAGACCACGATCCAGATTCAAGAGCTTGGCGGCGTGGTCGAACCGCTCCATCATCGCTTCGAACGGATTCTCCTCGGCGAGAAAGGTCTGTTTGTCGGGACGGATAATCGCTGGTTCGCTCATACGACTCTCTTCAGGACCCCTTCCAGGACGCGTCCGACCGCGTCACCGTTGAATTCCCAGCGCAAGGCAAGCTGCGCGACGAGCGGCTCCGGCGCATCCGACGGCCAGCGGCTCCGCAGCTTCACCGCATCCTTCTCGGTGACTACAACATAATCGGCGTCTTTGGCGGCCCGCGCGAGCCGGGCCACATCGCCCGGTGGATAGGCGTGATGGTCTTGATACGCCGTCAGTTGCACGCTGGCGCCGAAGGCGCGCACCTGCGCGGCGAAGCTCACAGGATCGGCAATCCCCGCGGCGACGATGACCCGCTTCCTCGCCAACGCCGACAGCTCGACGCGCCGGCCTGATTTCAGGCCCGCCAGTCCGTCGAGCGCGAGATGTACGCCCGCCACGACGGCCCGTGGCCAGCGCGCCGCCAGACGCCCCGCGAGCGCCCGGGACTCGGCGACCGCCGCGCGGCGTCGAGTCACGACGATGACATCCGCGCGGCCGAGGGCGCTCCAATCTTCGCGCCAGGGACCGGCCGGCAGCGGCCATGCCACATGGCGCGGGGGCGCGCTCTCGGTGCTCACGACGGCGACGTTGACGTCACGGTCGACGTTGAGCCGCTGATACGCGTCATCGAGCACCAGTACCCGCGCTCCCTGCGCGCGGGCTTTCTCCGCGCCCGCCAGTCGGTCGGGATTCGACACCACGATCGCGTCCGGTACGAGCCGCTGATGGACGGCTTGCTCGTCGCCGCGATAGCCGCGCAGCAGGACGCCCGGTCTGACGCCCCGGCTCGCGAAGAACGCGGCGATCCAGGCGGCCAGGGGTGTCTTCCCCGCTCCGCCGACGGCGAGATTGCCGACGGCGATCGCCGGCAACGGCAGCGGCCGTTTCCGCAGCCAGCCCCGGGAGTAGGCGCCCGCCCGGGCGCTCATGATCGTGCGATAGAGGAACGCGACGGGCAGCAAGACGCCGCGCGCCGCGCGCGCGGGCGCAGCGCCGCTCCACCACAGCCACTGGGCAATCCGCTGGGCGCTCATCCTGTCCCCATGACTTCGTGCAGGCTGCGGGACACGGCATCCATGCCGCGCCGCAGCCCGTCTTTGCCCGCGTCGACTTCGACTGGCGGCGCGTACATCACATCGATCGTCGTAAAGGGTTTCGGAATGCACATCCGATCCCAGGACCCCAGGTACCACGCGGAGGCAACCCGGGCGCCCACGGCCACAATCGGCACACCGGCGTGCTGTGCAGCGGCGATCGCGCCCGGTTGCACGCGTTCCGCAGGTCCGCGCGGCCCGTCCGGCGTGATCGCCACGACGGCACCACCCTCCAGCGCCCGCACGATTCCCAACAGTCCCACGTCGCCTCCACGCTGCGTCGATCCACGGACGGAGCGGTATCCCCAGCGCACACCCAGGTCCGCGAGATACCCGCCGTCCCGGTGCCGGCTGATCAGCATCACGACGTCCTCACCGCGATGGCGGTACAGCAGGGGCAGAATGCGGCTGTGCCAGAGGACGAATACGAACGGGCGCCGCGACTCGCGCAACGCCCGTACGTGGTCGTCCCCCGTCACGCGGTAGCGCCACGTCGCTGCCAGCGCACGAACCAGTGACGAGCCGATGCGCGTCGCGATCGGCTCCGCCCAGCGCAGCTTCACCTGATCAGACCCGCGGCCAGCTCGGCGACGCGCTCGGCCGCTCCCGGCGCGCCCAGGCGGTCGCGCACGAGCTGCAACCCCTCGCGCTGGCGCCGCGTCACGGGGTTCGCGGCGTCGAGCAGCGGCAACACACCGTCGGCGAGCGTCTCCGCCTTCGCACGGCCCTGGAGGAACTCGGGCGCGACTTCGTACCCCGCCACAAGATTGACGAGTCCGACCCACGGGACCTGGACCAAACGAAACGCAATGAACGATGAGATGGGATGCACCCGGTACGTGATCACCATCGGCAGGTCGGCGATCGCCGCCTCGAGGGTCGTCGTGCCGGACTTGCAGATCCCCGCGTCCGCCGCCGCGAACACGAGCAGCGGATCGCCGAGGTGCACGTTGATCTCACCGGGGTCGGGATACTGCGCGCCCGGCGTGCCCGCAGCGATGATCTGCAGGTCGGGGCGCGCCGCCGCGACGCGCGCCGCTGCTTCGCGGAACATCGTCCAGTGCCGCTTCACTTCCTGCTCCCGGCTTCCCGGAAACAATCCCAGCGTGCGGCGGCCGGGATCGAGTCCGAGCATACGGCGCGCCTCGACACGCGAGGGCGGCGGCGGCCGGTCTTTGAGGGGATGACCGACGAACGTGGCGGCGACCCCGCGCTCGCGGAAGAACTGCTCTTCGAACGGCAAAATCACCGCGAGCTGATTCACCGGCGCGAGCTTGCGCACCCGCTTAGGCCCCCACGCCCACATTTGCGGTGCGATGTAGTAGAGCACCGGAATGCCGGCCGCGGCAGCAGCGGCGGCGGCACGGAGGTGATAGCCCGGGTAATCGACCAGGATCACGAGATCGTAGCGCTTGTCCTTGAACGACTGCTTGATCCGGTTCAGCAGGCGGTAGTGCGCGGGAATCTTCGCCAGCGCTTCGACAAATCCGACGACGGAGTACGATTCCATTCGGTCCAGGACGCGGGCTCCCGCGCGCTCCAGCAACGGGCCGCCAAGGGCTTCCAGCTCGAGCCCGGGGAGACGGCGGCGCAATGCGGTCGCGACCGCGGCGGCATGCGCGTCCGCGGATGGCTCCCCTGCCGAGATGTAGATCCGGGTCACGGCCGCGCCGCGGCGAGCGGCGAGGCGCTGATGGCGTCGGCGACGCGATAGGCGAGGGCGAGAGCCTGCAGCCCGGCGGCGCCGGTGACCACGACGTCGCCGTCACCGCGCGCGGCGCGCAGGAAGCTCTCGAGCTCGAGT
>DASWEL010000133.1:0-3242 GCA_036394755.1 Gemmatimonadales bacterium
CCGGCGACGCGCGCCACGCACGCCACGTCGGAGTGGCGACCATTCATCAAGAGCTCAGCCTGTTTCCGACGATGAACGTGGCTGAGAACGTCCTGATGGCGTCGCTCGCCGGGCGTTCGCGCGGCATCGTCAGATCCTCCATGCTCTATGCGCGCGTGCGTCCCCTGCTCGAGCGGGTCGGCGCCGACTTCTCGCCGGCTGCGAAGCTCGACACGCTGGCGCCCGGTCAGAGGCAGCTCGTCGAGATCGCAAAGGCACTCGCACTCGAGCCGTCGGTGATCGTCTTCGACGAGCCGACTGCGTCGCTGGACGAGGTGCATCGCGAGCGCATCTACACAATCGTCCGCCAGCTTGCCGCCGACGGCGCGGCCGTTCTTTACGTCTCCCACCACATGCACGAGATCTTCGAGCTGAGCGACCGGCTGGTCGTTCTGCGGGACGGCAAGCTGGTTACCACGAGCACGACCGCACTCCTGACGCGCAACGAGCTCGAGTCTCTGATGGTCGGCCGCGAACTGTCGGGCGACATGCCGCGGGCTGCCGAGCCCGGCCGCGACGTCGTCCTGCGCGTGTCGAATCTCGACGACGGCCGGCGGATTAGCGGAGTCTCGTTCGACATCCGCCGTGGGGAGATCTTCGGGCTGGCGGGATTGATGGGTGCAGGGCGGACAGAGGTCGCGCGCGCGATCTTTGGTGTCAACCGCGCGTCCGGCTCGATCGAGGTCGACGGCCGCGCGATCCATCGCATGACTCCAAAGCGTGCGATCGCGGCCGGGATGGCCTTCGTGACAGAGGACCGCCGCGGCGAAGGCCTCTTCATCGATCGTTCGATCCGCGAGAACCTGTCGGTGGTCGGGCTCCAGGACGTCCGAGTTCGCGGAGTCGGATGGATCCGCCGCCGGGCCGAGGCGACCACGGCGAAGAACGCAGGTGCGCGGCTCCAGTTGACCGCGCGGAGCGGCCTCGAGGCACCCGCGCGCTCGCTCTCAGGAGGCAACCAGCAGAAGGTGGTCCTCGGCAAGTGGCTGTGGCGACCCCGGCGTCTGTTGATCATGGACGAGCCGACACGGGGCATCGACGTCGGGGCGAAGGCTGAGATCCACCGGCTGCTCGTCGACTTCGCCGAGCAGGGGATCGCCGTGCTGCTGATCTCGAGCGAGCTGCCAGAGGTGCTCGGCCTTGCTCACCGGATCGGTGTCATGCATTCCGGGCGCCTCGTGGACATCCTCGATCGCCGCGACGCGACACCCGAGAAGGTCATCAGGCTCGCAGCGGGCGGTGCGGGGTGAGTGCGACGTTCGCCGGTGCGACGCGCCGGTACACAGGAACGCTCGGCGAGGTGCTCCTTCGTAACACGGTGCTCATCGCGGCGGCCGTTGTCTTCGTCGCATTCAGCCTCGCGTCGAGCAAGTTCGCGAGTGGGTCGAACTTGCGCAACATCGCGATTCAGGGGTCGGGCTCGGCAGTCATGGCGGTCGGCATGACGTTCGTCATCATCGCCGCCGGCATCGACCTCTCGATCGGGGCGATCCTCTTCTTGTCGACGGCCGGCGCTGCCGAGCTGTTCGTCCACGGCCTGCCGGTGGTGTGGGCTCCGCTGGTGGCGGTGCTGTTCGGCCTCGGCCTCGGCGCCCTCAACGGCGCGTCGATCGCGTTCGTCGGCATCAATCCCCTGATCGTGACGCTCGCAACGCTCAACCTCTACCGCGGCGTTGGCGGTCATCTCACCGGCTTCAGCACTGTCTACCTGCCACCCGGGATGACGAAGTTCGGAACGGGGACCGTCGCCTCGATTCCCGCGCCGATCGTCGTTGCGGCAGTCGTCGCGCTGGTCGGCGGCGTCGTGCTCAGGAGGACCGTTTTCGGGCGACACGTGCAGGCGATCGGCGCCAACGTGGAAGCTGCGCGCAACCTCGGACTGCCCGTGCGACGTGTGCTGGTCGGCGTCTACGCGATCAGCGGGCTCACCGCAGCGTTCGCAGGCTTGATCGAGAACGGCCGGCTCGGCGCGCTGCAACCAACGGTCGGCCTCGGTGAAGAGTTGACCGTCATCACGGCCGTCGTGCTCGGCGGGACGAGCCTCTTCGGTGGCAAAGGCAGCATCCTCGGCAGCCTGTTCGGCGTCGCGCTTCTGCAGATGGTCGCCGACGGTCTCGTCCTCGCTCACATCTCCCCGTACGTCTTCGACATGTTGCGCGCGTCCGTGCTCATCGTCGCCGTTCTCGTCGGGACTTCCCGGGCACGGAGCCTCCGCGCGGTCCCGATCGTGCGTCGGCGTCGATTGGAGGTGGGGCCGTAGACGGGTTCGCGAAGCGCCTTTCCCATCTCGACTGGATCTCAGGTTACCCATGCGATCTCGATTCCAAGGAGGAAGAGGGACATGCTCGGAAAGCACATTCGTTTGATGCTGATCGCCACCGCCGCAGGCGCACTGGCGGTCGCGGTCATTGCAGCAGGGAGCGCGGGTGCCAAACCATCTGCAACGCCGACGATCGGCGTCAGCTTTGACCTGCTGAACCAGATCCGCAAAGCAGAGCTGGCGGGAATCAAGCAATACGCTGCGAAGAAGCACGTCAAGATTCTGTTCTCGGTCGCGAACAACGACGCCAATCAGCAGTCGCAGCAGATCCAGAACTTCATCTCGCAGCACGTCACAGGCGTGATCGCGATCGCGCAGAACGGCGATCAGATCGTCTCGTCGATCCGTGCGGCAAACCGTGCGGGCATTCCGTTCGCAACGATCGACCGCGCTCCCGGCAAGGGCGGAAAGGTCGTCGCGCAGGTGACCGGGAACGCGCTCGGCGACGGAGCCAAGGTTGCGAACTACATGTGCTCGCTGCACAAGCCGCTGAACGTCCTGCTCATGGTCGGGGCGCTCACGGATGCCAATGCGATCGGGCGTCGCGACGGGTTCCTCAGCGCCGCGAAGAGCTGCTCGAGCATCAAGGTCGTGCAGCAGCTGCCGACGAACTGGGACCCGACGACGGCGCTCAACGGCGTCACCAACGCGTTCCAGGCGCATCCTGAGATCAACGCGATCTTCGATCCGTCCGACTACCTCCTGCCTGCGGTTGTCTCGGCGCTCAAGGCGACACAGCACTTCAATCCGGTCGGCAATGCGAAGCACGTCACGGTCGTCACCATCGACGGCGACAACAACGGGTGCTTCGCGCTGCGCAGCAAGTGGATTGACGCCGACGTCGCCACACAGGTGGGCAACTTCGGACCAAGTGCGATCGACG
>DASWEL010000134.1:0-28126 GCA_036394755.1 Gemmatimonadales bacterium
CCCCTTAGCCTCTAGCTTCCCGGGCCATGGCTGAACCCGTCATCGTCGATCGCGTCACCAAGCGCTTCGCGGGCCACACCGCGGTCGATGGGCTTTCGTTGAGCGTTCCCTCCGGGATCATTTACGGCCTGCTCGGTCCCAACGGCGCCGGGAAGACCACCACGCTGCGCATGATCATGGACATCTACGAGCCGGATGCGGGCACGGTCCGACTGTTCGATCAGGTCGGCGGCGGCCGCACGAATTCCGCGCGCATCGGGTATTTGCCCGAAGAGCGCGGGCTGTATCCACGCATGCGCGTGCTCGATGTGCTCGTGTTTCTCGCGGAAGCGAAGGGTGTGTCGCGCCGCAGTGCGCGCGCCAAGGCACTCGAGTGGCTGGAGCGGCTCGGGCTCTCCGACTGGCGGATGCGCAAGGTTTCCGATCTGTCCAAGGGCATGCAGCAGAAGGTGCAGTTTATTTCCACCGTGCTCCACGATCCCGACCTGGTGATTCTCGACGAGCCGTTCTCGGGGCTTGATCCTGTGAACTCGCAGGTGCTGCGCGACACCGTCGTCGACTATCGGCGGCGCGGGAAGACCGTGCTGTTTTCGACGCACATCATGGAGCACGCGGAGAAGCTCTGCGACCGGCTGTGCATCATTGCGCGCGGCAAGAAGCTGATCGACGGAACGCTGGCAGAGGTGAAGGGCACACACGGCGGCAAACACGTGATCGTCGCGTTCGACGGCAGCCAGGGCAACGCGCAGCAAATCTTCGCGGACCGGCGGTTGGTAGCCAAGATCCAGGACTTCGGCCAACAGGCGGAGCTCGAGCTGGCCCCCGGGGCCGACGCCCAGGCCATCCTCAAGGGGCTCGTCGATTCGGGAGCGCGGCTCGCGCGGTTCGAGCTGGCGAGTCCTTCACTCCACAAGATCTTCGTGGACCTCGTGGGCCCCGAGGCCGCGACGGCGGCAGCGACCGGCGCCCGCGACGGAGGATCCCGTGCATAAGGTCTGGGCGGTGATTCGCCGCGAGTTCGTCGAGCGCGTACGCACTAAGTGGTTCTGGGTATCGGCGATCCTGGGTCCCGTCCTGTTCGCCGGGATCATCGTCTTCCAGATCGTCCAGTCCATGGGCGGGGCGGTTCGCAATGTCGCCGTCGTCGACAGCACGTCAGACAAGATGGGCGATCAGGTCGTCGAGGCGTTGGAGACCAGCGGGTCCTTCCGGGCGTCGCTCATCCCAGCGCACCCGGGCGTGATCGATTCGCTGAGGAACCTGGTCGAGGCGAAGCAGTTGAACGGGCTTCTGATCATTACAGACGATCTGGTCCAGACCGGTCGCGCCGAGTACCAGGCCTCTAACCTCGGCATGCAGACCATCGAGGCCCTGCAACGGACACTCGGCCGCCTGGTGGTAAAGGCGCGCCTCGAGCAGAAGGGTGTGAACCCGGGAGTAGTCGACTGGGCGCAGATTCGTATCGCGTTGGAACAAAAGAAGATAGCGCACGGCCGTGCGGTCTCCGATAGCGCCACGCAGTCGTTCTTTACCGCTTATCTGATGGCGATCCTGCTGTTCATGGCCATTCTGCTCTACGGCGTGAACGTGATGAGCTCGGTGCTGGAGGAGAAGACGACGCGCATCATCGAGGTGCTCGTCTCGTCGATTCGTCCGTTCCAGCTGATGCTCGGCAAGATTCTGGGGGCGGGTTCGGTCTCGTTCTTTCAATTCGTGATCTGGGGCGTTTCCGCGCGCGTGCTGCTCTCGCTGCGCGGCCCCATCGCCCGGGCGCTGGGCGCCGATCCGGCATCTGTTCAGACCATGACGTTGCCGCATATCCCGACCACGACACTCGCCGTCTTCATCGCGTTCTTCCTCGGCGGCTTCCTTCTTTATTCGGCGATGTTCGCCGCAGTTGGCGCGATGTCGAGCAATGAGCAGGAGGCCCGCCAGGCCCAGCAGCCGGTGACGTACCTGCTGATGATTTCCTATCTCTCGATTCTGGGACTCACCAACGATCCCAGCTCGACCTTCGCCCGGACGCTCTCGCTCGTGCCGTTCACGACCCCGATCGCGACCCCAGTCCGGTGGACCGCCGGAAGCATGCCTACGTGGGAATTGGTGATGTCGTTGGCGATTCTGGCCATCGCGATTGTGGGAGTGACCTGGGTCGCGGCGCGCATTTACAGGGTCGGCATACTGATGACAGGCAAGCGACCGACGATGAAAGAGCTGGTGCGCTGGGTCCGGACGGCCTAGGACCGAAAGGCGCGGACATGCAAAGGCTAGGCTGCAGACGCACCGCGGTTTCGAGTAAACCGGGTACGGGATGAGATGAAATGATGCGGCGATCCTCCACGTTCTGGTTATCCTCTTCAGAGTGCCAAACCATCACACACTAAAAGCGTGGCAGCATGCAGAGAGACTCGCCGTTGAGTGCTCGCGCGCCGCTCAGCGCTTTCCCGATTTCGAGCAAGAACGACTCGCAGATCAACTTCGCAGGGCGTCCTACAGCATTCCGCTCAACATCGCCGAGGGATCCGCCCGAAAGGGCACGAGGGATTATCGAAAGTTTCTTGATACCGCTTGGGGATCGCTCGCCGAAGTTCAGACCGCGCTCACAATGGCCCGAGATATCGGCTACGTAAGACCAGCCGAGTTTGCCCGGCTCGAGGCCCTCGCAACCGAGACTAGCAAGACATTGTTTGGTCTGCTTCGAAAGGTCAGTCAGACGGCCGATCGTCCCAAATCCCGGTGACTGTGGCCCGCTGCTGCGTCTGCGGCCTAGCCTTTGCCGGTCCTCGCTTTGTAGTTTCTCCGAATGTCTTTCGACTATGATGTAATCATCGTCGGCGGTGGCCACGCCGGTACCGAAGCCGCTACGATGTCCGCGCGCCTCGGCGCCAAGACTCTGCTGCTGACTTCCGTCCTGGACACGATCGGCCAGATGTCCTGCAACCCTGCTATTGGTGGAATAGCGAAGGGTACCGTCGTCCGCGAGGTCGATGCGCTGGGCGGTATCATGGGCCGTGCGGCCGATCGCGCGACCATCCAGTTCCGCATGCTGAATCGCTCCAAGGGCCCAGCAGTCTGGGCCCCGCGCGCACAAGCTGATCGCACGCTGTACAAGCGCGCCGTGCGCTCGTTGCTCGAACAATTCCCTGCCCTCGAGCTCACCCAGGGCATGGTCACAAATCTGCTCTTCGATCAGCACGGCACGCGGATCAGCGGGGTCGAGACGAAAGACGGACGGCGGTTCGCCGCCCGCGCCGTCATCATCACTGCCGGCACTTTCCTCCGCGGTCGCATTCACGTCGGCACCGACACGCAGATTCCGGCGGGCCGAGCGGGAGATCAGCCATCAATAGAGATGGCACAAGTCATTGAGAGTATGGGACTTACAGTAGCGCGCTTCAAGACCGGCACTCCGCCGCGCGTCGACGGCCGCTCGGTGAATTGGAGCAAGGTCGAGCGGCAGGACGGCGAGAGCCCCGACTTCCGCTTCTCGTTCCACGAGCGCGTCGAGCGGCCGCGTCAGGTGCCGTGCTGGATCACATGGGCCGGCCAAGATGTGAAAGACATCATCCAGCGCCACCTGAAAGAGTCTGCGTTGTACGGGGGCGCGATCAGCGGTCGCGGGCCACGCTATTGCCCCTCGGTCGAGGACAAGATCGTGAAGTTTCCAGCGGCCACGCGCCACCAGATCTTCCTCGAACCGGAGGGACTCGACACCACCGAGCTGTACGTGAACGGCTTGTCGACTTCCCTGCCCGTCGCCGTGCAGCTCGAGTTCCTGCAGGCCGTCCCTGGTCTCGAGCGCGCCCGGATGACGCGGCCGGGCTACGCGATCGAGTACGACTACTATCCGCCCACTCAGCTCACGCCTTGGCTCGAGGTGAAGAGCGTCGAGCATCTCTTCTTTGCCGGTCAGATCAACGGGACGACGGGCTACGAGGAGGCAGCGGGCCAAGGCGTCGTGGCCGGCATCAACGCCGTGCGCCGGATCCGCGGCACAGAGCCGGTGGTCCTCGGACGCGACGACGCGTACGTCGGAGTGTTGGTCGATGATCTGGTGACGCGCGGAGTCGACGAGCCGTACCGGCTGTTCACGTCGCGGTCGGAATTCCGGCTCCTCCTCCGCCAGGACAACGCGCTGCGTCGTCTGGTGCCCCTCGCGGAACGGCTTGGTCTGTTGACCAGCGACGAGCTGCGCGCGGCTGAGCGACGGCTCGACGCCGAGGAGTCCGCGCTGCGGCTCGCGCGCGAGACGACGATCACTCCGGAAGAGGCAGCCGGCCCGCTCGCTGAAAGCGGTACAACACTCGCGGAGGGCGATCGCATCGCCGTGATCGCGAAGCGCCCAGGTGTCTCGCTGGCCGCGTTGTTCGCTGCGGCCGGCGTTGGGACCGAGGCAGCGTCCGAGGCCATCCTGGCTGCGGAGATCGAGATCAAATACGACGGCTATCTCGCGCGCGAACGCGAGGCGGCTGCGCGACTCGCCGAGCTCGCGGCGTTTGTGCTGCCTCCTGACCTGCCCTATCTCGAGCTGCGGACACTGGCGACGGAAGCACGTCAGAAGCTCGATCGCGTGCGTCCCGGTTCGCTGGCGCAGGCGGCACGCGTCCCTGGTGTGACGCCCAGCGACCTCCACAACCTCGTCCTCGAGGCAACACGCTGGCGCCGGCGGGTCGCCTAGACCCCAAGGTTGCAGTTTCACGTGAAACGTATGCTCTTTCGTTTCACGTGAAACGAGCGTATATTTGATTCTCGTTAATTTGAAAGCTATATAACTCTTTGCTAAACAACGACTTATAATGTCACGTGTAATCGCGATTGCCAACCAGAAGGGCGGCGTCGGCAAAACGACGACCGCCGTCAACCTCGCCGCCTCCCTCGCAACGGCTGAGCGCAAGACGCTACTCATCGACGCCGATCCGCAAGGCAACTCGACGAGCGGCGTTGGCATCGAGCGCGATCGCATCCGGAAATCGCTCTACGACGCGCTCATCGACGGCGCGTCGCTCACACAGGCGCGCTTCCCGCACGTGCACTTCCCGTATCTCGACGTCGTCCCGGCGACACAGGACTTGGTCGGCGCCGAGCTCGAGCTCGTCAATCAACGCGCCCGCGAGACGCGTATGCGCGAGGCCCTGCGGGATCTGCGCGACGAGTACGGCTATGTGATCATCGACTGCCCGCCGTCTCTCGGCCTCCTCACGCTGAACATGCTGACGGCTGCAGACAGCGTGATCATCCCGATTCAATGCGAGTACTACGCGCTCGAAGGTCTCTCGCAGCTCCTCAACACCGTGAAGCTCGTGCAGCGCAATTTCAATCCCGCGCTCGCGATTGAAGGGGTGCTGCTGACGATGTACGACGCGCGCCTCAATCTCTGCAAACAGGTCGCCGAAGAAGCGAAAGAGTACTTCGGCGGCCGCATGTTCAATGTCACGATCCCGCGTAACGTGCGACTGGCGGAAGCGCCCAGCTTTGGAAAACCGATCCTGCTGTACGACGTGCAATCGGTCGGCGCCAAGAGTTACCTGGCCGTCGCCCAGGAGCTGATTCGCCGGGTCGAGCAGGACGCTCCACCCTCGCCCAGCCTCCCCGCAATTGAACAGCTGCCCCCCCCGGAGGTGCCCGCATGACGGAAACCGCCGCAGGAAGACGCCGCCTCGGCCGTGGCCTCGAGGCGCTGCTTGGGCCAACTCGCGAGGAGGCAGAGCGAGAAGGGAGCCTGGTCGAGCTGCCCATCAAGGATGTTCGACCCAATCCATTCCAGCCGCGCCAGACGGTCGACCCGGCGGCGCTCGAAGAGCTCGTCTCGTCGATCAAACAGGCGGGACTGCTCCAGCCGATCGTCGTGCGAAAGGCGCCTGGCGGCAACGGCTCGTACGAGCTGATCGCCGGCGAACGCCGCCTGCGCGCCTGCCAGCAGCTCGGTTGGGAGCGAATTCCCGCGGTACAGCGCGATGCCGACGATCGGACACTGCTCACGCTCGCGCTCATCGAAAACCTGCAGCGCGACGATCTGTCTCCGGTGGACGAGGCGCGCGGCTACGAGCGTCTCATCGCGGAATTCAAGCTCGCGCAGCAGGACGTCGCCGACGCAGTTGGTCGCGACCGGTCGACGGTCGCCAATGCCCTCCGCCTCCTCAAACTCCCGGAAGTAGTGCTGCAGATGCTGCATGAGGGGCAACTGTCGGTGGGCCACGCGCGCGCGCTGCTCGGGCTCGAAGATCTGCGCATCGTCACGAATCTCGCCCGCGAAGCAGTAGCGCAGGATCTCTCCGTTCGCGAGGTCGAGGATCGAGTGCGCGGCGGACGCGCGCCCGAACGCCGCCCGCGTATGAAACGGGGGATGGGCGCCGCTCCCGAAGTTCGCCGCGTCGAAGACGCGCTGCGCCGCCGGCTGGGCACCGACGTGCGCGTGACATTGCGCGCGAAAGGGAAAGGGCAGATCCACCTGTCGTTCTACTCGAACGACGATCTCGCACGGCTGCTCGAGGTCATCCTCGGCGCGCCATTCGACGGATGACGAGGGGGAGGGGGACGCGCGGCGTCACGATCGTCGTCCACGCCGACGGCGATCTCGAATCGAAACAGTACCGGTTCCCCCGCTGGGCTGTCATGGCCGCGAAGTGGGGTGCCGGCGCGATTGCTGTGCTGGTCCTCCTGTTTTTCGCATTGGCAGGACCGATTACGCGCAACGCGTTGCGTGTGCCGGGACTCGAACGCGAAGTCTCCCGACTGCGCGTCGAGAACAGCCGGGTGCAGCAGCTCGCTTCCGCGTTGAACCGCGCCGAAGCGAACTACCAGGAGCTGCGCCAAATGCTGAGCGTCAAAGCTCCTCCCGTCTCCCGCAGCGGCGGAACGGTCGCTCGCAACACCGACTTCACGACTTCCATGCGCGCTGTTCCAATTCGGGCCGCGCTGCCGGGAGTCCCCAACCGCTATGAAACCGGCCCGTCGACCCCGTCCCACTGGCCCCTCGACGTCCAGGGTTTTGTCACTCGGGGCCAGGTGCGACCCGGGGTGGTCGACGAATCGCATCCCGGCATCGATATCGCCGTCCCGCTTGGGGCGCCGGTGCGGGCATCAGGGGGCGGGTCCGTGTCGGCTGCGGGTTACGACGGGGACTACGGCTTGTTCGTCCTCTTGCGACATCCGTCCGGTTATGAGACGATGTATGGTCACATGTCACGGCTGGTTGCGGCCGAGGGCGACCAAGTTCAGGCAGGGCAGGTCATCGGTTTGTCGGGAAACTCAGGGCGGTCCACAGCTCCGCATCTGCACTTCGAGATTCGACGCGACAACAAGACCGTCGATCCGTTGGAACTAGTGAAGGAGGGACGCTGATGGCGGTGTTCTCAGAAAAAAATCCAGCACCTGGCGGCGCCCGTGAAGGCGTTCCCGGGCTATCGATCATCGGCGCGGGGATGCGGGTCGTCGGCGACATCTCGGCGGACGGCGTCGTGAAGATCGAAGGCTCGGTGAATGGAACGGTGCGCGCGGCGAAGCAGGTCCTGGTCGCGCGGGGCGGGGAAGTGGAAGGCGATGTGGTGAGCCGCGAAGCCATCATCGGCGGCGAAGTGCGCGGCGCCATATACGCGGAAGAGCGCGTCGAGCTTCAGGCGACGAGCGTCGTTCACGGCGACGTGCATACGAAAAAACTCCTGATCCAGGAGGGTGGAGAGATCAACGGCGTGCTGCGGATGGGCGAAGACGCAGGGCAACCGCCGCAGGTCTCGCAGCGTGGTGGGCAGGCCTTGGCACGAGCATAGATATCCACACGCCCGGCGCGGCCTTATGTGGATTGTCTAACTCATTATCACATAATGTGTTGTGACGTCCGCCAATGTGGAAAGTCGCGTAACTGCCTCGATACTGTGACTACGGTGTCTTAAGTGCACCTCGACAGTTTGGTCCGTTTTCTCGATGACTATCTCCGTGTCACCGAGGAGATCGCTGACGCGCCCGAGGCCGTGAATGGCTTGCAGGTCGGCAACTCCGGTGACGTCACCCGGCTCGCGGCGGCCGTGGACCTCTGCGAGGCCACGGTCCGACAGGCGACGGAACAGCACGCCGACTGTCTCCTTGTTCATCACGGAATGTTTTGGGGTGGGGGCGGCCTCCGACCGCTCGTGGGTCCCGCGTATCGCCGGATTGCGGGTCTCATAAAAGGAAACATCGCCCTCTACGCCGCACACCTTCCGCTCGACCGTCATCCGGATGTCGGAAACAACCCCGTGCTCGCGCGAATGCTCGAGATAAAGATTCGCGGCGATTTCGGCTCGTACCACGGTGCCCCCGCGGGCGTCTGGGGCGAGTACCACGGAACGCGGGAGGAGCTGAGCTGGGCATTGACCAAAGCGCTCGGTACAGCGCCTAGGGCTTTCCCCTTCGGGCCCGAGCGCGTGCAGCGGGTTGGGATCGTCACCGGCTCGGGAGGTTCGCTGATCCCGCAGGCCGCCGCGGCAGGACTCGACACGTTCATCACGGGCGAAGGGCAGCACTGGACGTATTTCGACGCGGAAGAGCTCGGCATCAACGTGTTCTATGCGGGCCATTACGCGACCGAGACGGTTGGCGTCAAGGCGCTAGCTGAGCACGTCTCGAAAAAGTTCGATCTGCCCTGGGTTTTTCTGGATCACCCCACCGGGCTGTGAGCGCCCGGGGCATGGCACCGGGGCTCACTACCCCAGGCGGCGTTCTTGTTGTACTTGCCATCGCCGAGCTGCTCGCGATGGCTCCCTGGTTCAGTGCGTCCGCGGTTGCGCCGACCCTCGCGCGCGTCTGGCAACTGTCGCCCGTGACCACCGCCTGGCTGACGATCTCTGTCCAACTCGGCTTTGTGGGCGGCGCGCTCGTCAGCGCGATCTTCACGCTCGCCGATCGTCTCTCGACACGACGACTGGTCGCCGGATCGGCAGCCGTGGCCGCCGTCGCAACGCTCGGAGTCGCGTTGTCGAGCGGTATCACGATGGGAATCGTATGCCGGTTGCTCACGGGTGCAGCGCTCGCCGGGGTGTACCCGCCGGGGATGAAGATCGCAGCGGGATGGTTCAAGGAAGGGCGAGGGCTCGCGATCGGCATTCTCGTCGGCGCGCTCACGCTGGGATCGGCCAGTCCACATCTGGTTCGCTGGGCCGTCTCGCCGGCGGCCTGGCGCCTCGTCCTTATCGTCGCGGCGCTCAGCGCGCTCGTCGGGGGTCTGCTCGTGTTCCTCATTCCAAACGATGGTCCCTACGCCGCCCCATCCCCGCCGTTTTCGCTCGCCGCCGCTCCGCGGATTCTGAGAGACCGCGCCGTCGCACTCGCCAACCTCGGTTACCTCGGTCACATGTGGGAGGTGTACGCGATGTGGACCTGGATGGCGGTGTTCATCACGGCCAGCGAGCACGCCCGCCGCGGGGCAGACGCCGAGGTCACTGGGCTTGCGGCGCTCGTGACGTTCGCGGTGGTCGGTAGCGGCGCGTTTGGCTGCTGGCTTGGCGGGAAGTACGCCGATCGCTGGGGTCGTACCCTGGTGACCAGCGCTGCTATGGTAGTGTCGGGAAGCTGTGCAATCGGTGTAGGCTTTCTCTTCGGCACGCCGCTCGTGGCGTTGATCCCGTTGCTGCTCGTGTGGGGAGTCAGTGTCGTCGCCGATTCGGCGCAGTTTTCCGCCGCGGTCAGCGAGCTCGCTCCGCGCGATTACGTCGGAACCGCGCTGACACTCCAAACGAGTCTCGGGTTTCTGCTGACGTGTGCGACGATCTACCTGCTCCCAAAAGTCGCCGGTGCGATCGGGTGGCGATGGAGCATGAGCGTGCTGGCGATCGGGCCGGCTTTCGGCGTCTGGGCGATGCTGGCGCTGCGTCGTCGTCCCGAGGCGCTGCAGCTGGCTGGTGGCGCCCGCTAAGGGATGATGAAGACGCCGACCTCGCCGCCGTAGTCGTCGGCGCTGCGCGTCGTCCCGCCGGGGGCGATCCACGGTCCGCCGTCGCGACGCACGTTGATCCGGTGCATGCCGCGCGGAATTCGGACGGTCGCCACCCAGGCGTCGGCGTTGCCAGGATTCCGGCTCAGCGGCACCGGACGCCAATCGGTGAAATCGCCGCTGATCTCGACGGCCGTCGCGCCAGGGGCGTACAGCGTAAGGCGAACATCGTCGTCCTGGCGTGCCTGAATCTCCAGACGCGTCTCGGCGGAGGTCGTCGAGGTGTGCGATTCGCTCGGGCGAGTAATGATGGAAAGGGTTGCCGCTGCGGGCCTGCGCACCGAGATCGTTCCCAGCCGTACCGCCGCGGTGACGTAGCGACCCGCGATGCTGCCACTGACCGCGTCCGTCGGATAGCGACCCGCGGACAGGACCAACGCGGCCTGGCGTCCAAGGGTCAGCGTGGCGCTGCCTTCGCCAAACACGCCGCGCCCGCCGCCGCGGCTCCAGACCCGCGCCCCCACGATCCCCTCCAGCACGATCCGGGCGCCACGCCAGCGGGCGGACGACCGTAAATCCGAGTAAACCGTGTCTCCTATGAAGGATCGATCCAGCGACACGAACACCGTCCTGTCCGCGCGCAGCAGCCACGCGCCCATAGCGACGACGGTCACCGGCCTCGGTCCGCCCCCGAACGAGGAGCGCCCGATCGTCGCGGCGATCCAGCCGCCGCGGTCGCCGTCCATCACGTGCAGCCGCGCGTCTGCTTGTGCGTGGCTGAAGCTCGCGATGTTGGCGTAGTCGCTCGCACCGGCGGTGCCGCCGAGCTCGCCACGCCAGTGGCGCGCGAGCGGCGCAAACCATGAGACATTGGCCGCGCCGTCGAGACTGCGGCGCCCGCTTTCAAATCGCAGGTAGGTGCCGCGCGCGCTCACGAAGCCGCGGCCTCGCGGATGCTCCCAACGCACCGCGGGTGAAACGGATGCCGCCGCGGACGGCAAAAAGCCGTCGTACTCGACGTCGGAGACGCCCGCCTCGACATTGGCCGTGACTTGCGCGCACAACACGTGAACGCTGACCCCGCACGCGAAGCCGATCAGTGCGAGTGCCCGCACGGAAATGATGAACTACGGCCGGCTGCGGCGGGTCGGCGTGCCGGGGTTGCTGGAGGGGCCGGGGGGGATGTCGAGAGCGCCGGCGTTGAGGCGCACGGACGTGGCGGCGCCCGGCGGTGCGCCAAGTGCAATGTCGCGCTCGACGGCACGGCGGAACTCGACCAGATCGGCGTCACGTGCCTTCGGCGCGAGCGCGAGGACCGCGGCTGCGGCGCTGTCGGCGGGGACCCCGCTCGCGACCAGGTCTGCGAGCACGGAGAGCGCCATCGTGAGTGGCGGACGGCGCGTGTCGCGGAGATGGGCGATGACTTCCGGGGTCGCACCGGCGCGCAAGGCCGCAACGGCGGCCTCGAGCTCCGCTTCCGCAGCGCTCGTTCCCAGCGCCGTTCGTGCGGTACCGAGGTCGACGGCGAGCTTCCGGACCGCCGCCACAATCCTGGTGGAAGGCGCGCCCTTGGTCGCGCCTTCCAACGCACGCTGGATGATCGGCTCGATGGGGAGCCTAGCAACCCGCGCCGAGTCCACGACGGCAGCGACGGCCGACCGCGTATCGGGATCGAGCCGGTCGAGTCGTGGATCCTGAACAGCAACCTGCGTGACGAGAAGCAGCGCGGCGAGAATCATGATCCTCTCCCTCCGACCGTGATCACCGAGCTCGGCGTTCCGAACTCATCGTCTCTTGCCGCCGGCGCGTTGGGATCGGCGCGCCATTCGACGCCGTTCACGAGAAACGCGTAACGATAGCGTCCCGGCGCCAGCCGAATGACCGTTGCCCAGATCCCCGCTCCGTGCGCGGTTTGCATAGGCGAGCGAGCGGGGTCCCAATCATTGAAGTCTCCGACCAGCGCCACGGACGCGGCCTGGGGAGCAACCAACACGAATTGCAGAGTATCCGCGTTGCTCGCCGCGGTGCGATTCCAGGGTCGCGCAACGAGAACCGTTGCGACGACGGCCGCGGCGGCGAGGAGCGGCCAGAGCGGCCTGCCGCGCCGCCCCTCGCGTGGTACCTGGGCGACCTCTCGCATCACACGCGCGTCCAGCCCCGGGTCTATTGCCACGGGGCGGCGCAAGTGCTGAATCACGCGTTCGACGGTCTCATCTTCTCGTTCAAACATGCTCTGCCTCTCTGAGATACTTCTGCAGCTGTTCGCGCGCGCGCTTCACACGCATCTTCAGGGCCGACACCCCGGCCCCCGTCAGCTCGGCGATCTCCTCGTACTCGAGATCTTCGACGTGCTTGAGGAGAAACGCTTCGCGGTAGTCGGGCGCGAGGCGCGCGAGCGCCCGGTCCACTGCGTCGGTCCAGTCCAGGCGGTCGGCCCGGTCGGCATGCGCTGCCCCGTCCAGAGCTTGAGCGTCGCGCACGAACATCCGGCGGCGACGCGCGGCGCGCGCTCCCGTCGTGCGGCAGCGATTCACCAGGATTCCGTACAGCCAGGCGCCGAAGCGTGACGGATCGTCGCAACGCGCCAGGGAACGGTAGGCACGCACGAAGCTGTCTTGCAGCGCTTCCTCCGCGTCTTCACGATCGCCGATCATATGGACGGCGTAACGTCCCAGGCGATTGCGATAGCGGGAAACCAGCGCGCCGTACGCCCCGGTGTCGCCGGCCCGGACCCGGCGCACCAGCTCTGCGTCGCTTGGTTCCACTTTGTGTATACCCATCGCGTAAGTCGCCACGTCACAAGAGAAAGCGTGCGCGGCCGTGTGACGCCGCGCGCGGCTACCCGGGTATTCAATGCAACAGCGCCGTCAGCGCAACACCCTCAGGAGGAGATTGACGATGCCGAGACTGAGCCTCGCCCTGCTTGCCGCCGCTGCGATTGCCGTTGCGTGCTACAAGGATGATGTCACCACCGTCGTACCTAATAGTGGCAAGCCAATGGCGAAGGTCCTCCTCACGGACGATCCGTTCCCGTTCGATTCGGTGCGAAGCGTGCAGGTCTACATCGTCAACATCGCCGTTTCGACGCACCCGGACACCGGGACCTCGGCCGACAGCATGCACTGGGTAACAGTTGCGGCGCCACATCGCCAAGTCGATCTGCTGACGCTGCAGCAAGGGCTCACCGACTCGCTGGGCACCGGTCAAGTCACTGCCGATCAATACAAAGCGGTGCTCGTCACCATCAACGTCGACTCCTCGGCGGGCATTCGCTTCAAGAACGGATCGGAGGCGGTGGTGCGCTGGAACGGCGCCGGTCAAGAGTCGTATGGCGTGTTTGTCGAGGCCCCGATCGACATTCCGGATACCGGGGCCGTCATTGTCATCGACTTCGACGTGGGACGCAGCTTCGTCTACAACCAGCTGGGTGACGGGGCATTCGATTTCTTCGCGTCGATTCGCGCGGTCAACCGAGCGGCGACGGGCAGTATCGCGGGCGCGGTCAGGCACGACACCAGCGCGGGACCCGCGGGCCCGGTCGCGGACGCGACGGTCAGCGCCTGGGGCGGTGGCCCGAGCAACTGGTACATCCTTTCGACCGGGAAGACGGATGCGGCCGGCCACTATCGTCTCGCGTATCTCTTGCCCGGCACCTACATCGTCGGCGTAGAGCCACCCTCCGGAAGCAACTTCGGTTCGGCGCTCGATTCGAACGTCGCTGTGAACAAGGGCTTCGAAACCACGCATAACGTCACACTCTCGGTCTTCCGCGGTGATGTCCTGATTCAGGGCGCGAGCTCGATGTTAACGAATCACACGAATCGGCTCGAAGCCTTCGTTATCACCCCGCAACATCAGCAGGATACCAGTGCGGCGGTGGTCTGGCAGAACTTGGACACGACCGTGCTCGGACTCGTCACATATGTGGACAGCACACACGTCTCGCGAGTGACATCCAAAGCAGTGGGAACGGGTCGCATCGTTGCCACGAGCGGAGCGTTGGCCGACACCCTCGTCATCCACGTAGCTCCCGACAGTACGCCGTAAGCGACGAGTCACGGCGCGGGTATATTGCGCGCCGTGAGACCTCCGGCCGTCGCGCCACATCACCGCCCCGGCGGCGGCTTTCGCAATCCGTGGGTTGATCACGCGGTACCAGGGTTCGGCAGTCTCCTCAAGTGGATGCTGGTGCATCGCACGACTCGACCCCGTCCCAAGGATCCCGATCCATCCGTGTTCGCGCGCGTCCGGCCGGCGTTCGTCACGCCGCGCGCTACGCTCTCAAAACTGACGGTGACATGGGTTGGACACTCGAGCCTGCTTATCCAACTCAACGGTCTCAACATTCTCACCGACCCGATGTGGAGCGAGCGCGCGTCACCGGTCCGATTTGCCGGCCCGCGCCGCTGGGTGCCGCCGGGAATCGTGTTCGAAGACTTGCCACCGCTGGATGTCGTGGTGGAGTCGCACAACCACTACGACCATCTCGACTCCAACACGGTTCGACGCTTGGCGCGGGCGCATCCGCAGGCGTCGTGGATCGTGCCGCTGGGTCTCGCGTCGTTCGTCCGGCAACGCGGTGCTCCTGCTGACGCGGTCGCCGAGCTCGACTGGTGGGGCGAGAAAAAGGTCGGGCCGGTCCGAATCGGGGCCACACCGGCGCAGCATTTCAGCAGCCGCGGGTTCGGCGACCGCGGCGACACGCTCTGGTGCGGCTTTGCGTTCGTAGGCGCGAACGGCCAACGCGTGTATTTCGCGGGTGATTCGGGCTATCATCCCGAGTTCGGAGCGATCGGCGAGCGGTACGGTCCGTTCGACGTTGCCCTGATGCCAATCGGCGCCTATGAGCCGCGCTGGTTCATGCGCTACCTCCACATGAACCCCGAGGAAGCCGTCGCCGCGTTTCGCGCGCTGAACGCGCGCCTGATGGTGCCGATTCACTGGGGGACGTTCAAGCTCACCGATGAAGCGATGGACGAGCCACCCATCCGCGCCCGCGCCGCATGGGATGCGGCTGGACTGCCACGCAGCGGGTATCGCCAGCTCGCGCATGGCGAGACGCTCACGCTCTAGACCCCACGTCCGGCTCGAAGTAGTCCTTCTGAGCCGCGGCCTCAGCCGCCACCTCCTATCGACGCGACCACACGATGATTGCCCCGCACGGACTCAGGTAACCTGAGTACTGTACAGGTACACCCTCGGGTCCGGGATATACTTCCAGCGCTTGGATATTGAATGGGTTGACGAGGTCATCGAGGCTGAGTCCACCGCTAGCCGTGCCGCCGGGCTGCAGCAAGACACCGTCGAGAACGACGCTGGGGTTACATTTTCCGCGAAAGAACATCGTGTTCGCGGCTCGCATGGTGACTGTACATTGCAAGCCGGGACCGCCTTGTGAAGGGCCCCGCTGCTGTCCCCCGCAAGTGACGCGCACTCCCGACATTCCATGAAGTAGGTCAGTAAGGATGAGGGGATCCCGCTTGTCGATTTCGTCGCGGGTGAGGAAATGTCCGAACCCCTCCTGTCTGCGTCTGTAAAACCCGGCGTCCGCCAAGTATGGCAACCGTCTCTCGGTTTCCTTCGCGACGACCGTAACGGTGTCCAGAGTTATCGGGTTCGAAGGCAAGCTCAGCGATACGCGTGCCGTGAACGCTGAACTGAAAAGAAAGGGTTTGCTTAGACTGATCGGATAACCGATCCTACTGATCAGCAGGCGATACTCGCCGAGGCGCGGAATGCTGAAGGTGAACTGACCGTCCGAGCCTGTGACTAGAGACTTCATCGCCGTGCCCGCGGAATCGAGGAGAAGGATGCGTGCACCGACGATGGGTTTTCCGGACACACTGTCCAGCACCGTCCCGGCGAGGACCTGTGCTTCAGCGGCATGCGCGAGCAATCCGAGTGTCAGCACGCAAACGGAGAGTCGCATCTCGCTAAAGTACCAATGAAGAGGAGGATGGTGAAGGTGCGTGAAGGTTGGTGGAGGATCACGGTGGTGCTGCTACTGGGCGGCTGCGCGGCACGTCATCCGATGCCGCCACTGGCCGGGCCGTCATCGGAACCGGTCCTGGAAACGCCCGCGCGCGTGGCACTCATGACCGCGCCGGGCGAGGCGGACTGGACGGCGCTCGGCGACGAAGCGACCGGTTTGCTGACGCGGTACCTCCGCATCAACACGACCAATCCGCCCGGCAATGAGATTGCCGCGGCGCGCTGGCTTCAGGCGGTGCTGCGGCGCGACGGGATCGAGGCGCAGATCTTCGAGCCCGCCCCCGGCAAAGCCAACCTCTATGCCCGGCTGCGCGGCGATGGCAGCGCGCGGCCCCTGATTCTCCTCAATCACATGGACGTCGTGCTCGCGTCGCCCGAGTACTGGACCGTGGATCCGTTCAGCGGCCTGATCAAAGACGGCTACGTGTGGGGCCGGGGCGCGCTCGACATGAAGGGCGAGGCGATCGCGCAGCTCATGACGATGCTGATCCTGAAGCGCGCGCACGTCCCGCTCAAGCGCGACATCATCTTCCTCGCGACGTCGGACGAGGAGATCGGTGCGGGCGTGGGTGCCGCCTGGATCGCGGAGCATCAAGCCGATCTCGTTCGCGATGCCGAGTTCCTGCTGAACGAGGGCGGGGTGACGCGGGCCGACGGCCGCGGGGAAGTGGAGTTCTACGGCGTCGGGACGACCGAGAAGTCGCCCTTTTGGCTCGACGTCACGGCGCGCGGCACGGCCGGCCACGGCTCTCGCCCGACGCCCGACAATCCCGTCCACCGGTTGATCCGCGCGCTCAACCGTATCGCCGAGTGGCGGACGCCGCTCACCGTGATCCCGGCGGTCGAGCGATCGTTTCGCGACCTCGCGACGATCGAGCGCGATTCGACGGTGCGCCGCTGGCTCAGCGACATTCGAACCGCGCTGCGCGACTCGGTCGCGGTCCGCGCCATCACGGCCGACCTGACGTACAACGCGCTGCTGCGAAACACGATTTCGATCACGGGGGTGAAGGGGAGCGACAAGACGAACGTCATTCCGCCGATTGCGACCGCGGCGATCGACGTCAGGCTGCTGCCCGGACAAGATCCGGCGACGTTTCTCGCGGAGCTGACGCGCGTGGTGGGAGACACCGGGGTCACGGTGCGGCCGCAGGGGCCGAACTGGCCGGCGACCGAGAGCCCGATCGAGACGGAGATGTTCCGCGCGATCACCGCGGTGGCGCATGCGCGTCATCCCAATGCGCTGGTCACGACGCTGATGCTGCCGGGCTTCACCGACAGCCATTACTTCCGGCGCATGGGTATCGCGAGCTACGGCCTCGGGCCTTTCCCGCTCACGCAGGGCGAGTCCCGCGGTGTCCACGGCAACGATGAGCGCGTCAGAATCGATGCGCTGCGTTTTGGCGTGCGGTTTTATTACGACGTCGTCACGCGCGTCGCGGCGAAATGAAGCGTCAGCGAACGCCCGACGACACTCCCGGCGGCCGCGGCGGCGCGTTCTTCACATAGCGGTCGAACCAGTCGATCATCTCGGCGAGCGTGTGTAGCACGGACTCCCGCGCCACGTACCCGTGCGCCTCGTTCGGCAGCATCACGAGCCGCGCCGTCCCTCCCAGTCCCTTGATCGCGGCAAAGAGCCGTTCCGAGTTGATCGGGAACGTGCCCGAGTTGTTGTCGGCCTCGCCGTGCGTCATCAAGATCGGTTCGTTGATCGAGTCGGCGTAGACGAATGGTGACATCCGTAGGTACACCTGGCGCGCCTGCCAGAACGTGCGGTCCTCGTTCTGGAAACCGAACGGCGTGAGCGTCCGGTTGTAGGCGCCCGAGCGCGCGATGCCGGCCCGGAACAGGTCCGAGTGCGCGAGCAGATTGGCCGTCATGAAGGCGCCGTAGCTGTGGCCACCGATCCCGATGCGGTCGGCGTCGCCGACGCCGGCATCCACGACGGCCTTCACCGCGGCTCGCGCGCTCATGACGAGCTGCTCGACGTAGTGATCGTTCGCCGTGTCGCCGCCGATGATCGGCATCTTGGGGTCGTCGAGCACGGCATAACCTTGTGTCAAGAAGAAGAGGTGTGACGGCCCGCGGATGATGTTGAAGCGGTTGGGCGCCGCCGACACCTGGCCCGCGGCGCTCGCCGAGGCGAACTCGATCGGGTAGGCCCACATCACGACTGGGAGCCGGGTCCCCGGCGTGTAGCCCGGGGGCAGATAGAGCGTGCCGGAGAGCGGCACGCCATCTTCGCGCGTGTAGGTGAGGAGCCGTTTCTGGATCCCGGTGAGCTGCGGGGCGGGATCCTTGAAGGCGGTGAGCGCCCGCAGCCTCGTCCCCTGGCGCACGAAGTAGTTGGGCGGCTCGGAGCGGGACTCGCGCCGGGTGACGAAACTCTTGGCGGCGTCGTCGAGCAACGCGATCACGGATTCGTAGTGAACCGTGTCGGCGCGCCACAGCCGCTCCGTTTTCTTCGTGAGGAGGTTTAGGCGGTCGAGAAAGGGGCGGTCGCCTTGTGGGGAGGCCCCGGTGCCCGAGAGGTAGATCCAGTCGCCGGTCCGTTGGATCGCGAAGTCACCGGTGGCCGTCATGCGCGTGATCGGGAACCCCGGGTCGGTATAGCGATCTTCGGCGCTGCGGTCGAACAGGAGGACCGGCGCGGTGCCTGGCTTCGCAGCGTCGACGATCCACGTCTTGGACCAACGACGCTCCCGATCGTACTCCCCAAGGAGGCCGACGCCCTGCGTGTCCCACACGATGCCGCTGTAACGCTTACCTAGCCGGGCGAGTTGAGTGGGTTCGGCCGTGAACGGCGCGCTCACGGTGACGACGCGGTCCTGGAATTCAGCTTTGCTGCGCGGGTCACCGCCGTCCAAGGCTTCGGCCCAGACGAGGGTCGCAGGCGTGCCCGGCCGCCAGTTGACGCCGCGTGGGCCTGTGCGGACGCCGCGGATCGGCACGCCTTCGCTCGAGGGCAACGTCGCGATATGGCGCACGACGTCGCCCTTAAGGTTCCAGACATCGATCTCCTGTGGGAAACCGCCGCTCGCCACGAGATAGGAAAGAGGATGTACCGTGCGGATGACGAGCACGTTCTCGCCGCCGGGGGAGACGTCCACGCGTTCGAAGATCGCAGGCTTGCCGACTGCGGTGCGGGCGCCGGTCACCACATCGACCAAGGCGAGCTGCGCAGTGAAGTAGTAGTCGAACAACTGCTCGTCGAAGTGGTTTTTCAGCAGGTCTTCGAACGTCGGCGCCGGGGCGGCGCGGCCGCGGGTTTCCTGAATCGTCGGACCCACTGGGGTCTCTGGCTCGACGGGCGCGGGTCCGCGGCCGTCGGGCACGAATTCGCACAAGAGGGTGGTGCCGGCGGGCATCCACTGACACGGTGGGCCGTTCGTCGCGTTGAGCGTGGCCCCGGTGAGGGCGCGGGTCTGTCCGCTGGCGGCGTCGACGACCCAGAGGACGAGCCCCGAGTCACGCGTCTGCAAGAAGGCGACGGTGCGGCTATCGGGGGACCAGAAGATGAATGACAGCGCTGCGGGCGTCGGGACGTTGATGCGGCGCTCCGAGCCGTCGGCGACGCGCTTCAGGACGAGCCCCGTGATGCCGCCGGGGAGCTGCGGACCGGTGGTCCGAGGATTGATGCGGCTTCCCGCCAACCGCAGCATCGGCTGCGCCAACTCGGCGATCGTCGGCATGCTGCGTTGCTCGAGCAGCAGCAGCCACTGCCGGTCGGGCGACAGGCTCGCCACGGGCAACGGCGGCGCGTCCAGAATGTCGACAATGACCTGCGGTGGCGTCTTATACGGCGTTTGCGCGGAAAGGGTGCTGCCGAGCACTGCGAGCCAGACGACTGTGATGCGGCGCATAAGATTCTCGACTCGAAACGTGGGATACGAAACCTCACCCCACGTACAGGCTCACGCAACTCTACTTCAGCGGGACGACGAACCTCACGCTGATCTGCTCCGCGGTCTGTGGACTGACGCTGCATGAGCAATCACGACCGATGATTCGCTTCACGCCGTTGACCTCGGCGTCGGCGATGCCGGCGACGTCGCGATAAATGATCTCGAGCATCTGCCCGTCGATGACCCGATAGCTCACCGGCCGTCCGAGCAGCCGGTGATGCGGATCGATCTTGGCGAGCCCCTCGGCAAGCCGGCGCTGCAGGTCGGTGATCGCGTCGGTCGACGTCATACGTCGTCCCCCCTCTCCACATCGTGGAGAGGGGGATAGGGGGTGAGGACGACCGCCGCCGCATTGCGCCGCATCCCCCGATGGCCCGGACGCGTGAACGGCGTGCCATCGTAGTGCCGTTCAAACTCCTGCTCGTTCATGGTGACAAGCGGACCGACGTCGGGCCGGGCGATATCAGGGCGCGGCGCGAACCCCGGATCGAGCGTCGCGCGCGCGAAGCTCACATTCCACGGGCAGACGTCCTGACAGACGTCGCAGCCGAACAGCCAGTCACCGACCTGCGTCGCCTCCGTGGCGGTGAATTCGCCGCGGTGTTCGATCGTGAGATAGGAAATGCAAGCGCGCGCGTCGAGATCGCGCGGTCCGGCAAACGCCTGCGTCGGACAGGCGTCGAGGCAACGCCGGCACGTCCCACAGCGATCCGCTTCGAAGGGCAGATCCGGCTCTAATTCTGCGTCTGTCAGCACGACGCCGATGAACGTGAACGAGCCGATCTCCGGATGAATGAGCATCATGTTCTTGCCGATCCACCCCAAGCCGGCCAGCTGGGCCAGCTCCCGCTCGGGCACTGGCCCGGCGTCGACGTAACAGCGCGTCGTGGCGCCGGGCACGAGGTCGCGGATCGCCGTCGCGAGCTGCTCGAGTCGTTTACCGAGGACATCGTGGTAGTCGGAGGACCACGCGTACTGCGCCACCCGCGGCCTGGCCGCGGGGCTCGCTACCCCGGCCTCATGGTAATAGTTCGTCAGCGTGACTACCGCCGACTTCGCTTTCGGCATGATGAGGCGCGGGTCTTTCCGCTTTTCCGCTTGTCGATGCAGGTATGTCATCGTGCCGGCGTGCCCGGCGGCGAGCCAGCGGTCCAGCTCGGCGGCGTGCGGATTGCGATCGAGCCGTGCGATGCCGGTCGCGGCGAAGCCGAGCTCGGCGGCGCGCCGCTTGATGTCGATCACAAGCCCATCGTCTCGCGTCGCCAGCGCGCAAAGTTCACGACGTCATCGACGGGCGGGATCGCCTGTTCGTCGCCGTACGCGGTGAACATGCGCCATTCCATGTAGTCGCGCGGCGGGACGGGCAAAAACGGCGGGCGCCGATACCAGTCGCGGGCGCGAAAACTCCACGCGAGGCGCAACAAGTCGACGGCGAGTCGCGGACGCACCAGCGCCCGCACCGCCAAACGCAGATACAGTGCCGACCAACTCGCGATACGCCGCATTCCTTCTGTATATTCCCGGCCTATGACGCTCGCAAGCAGCGTAAAACCGCGCGCGCTTGGACTCGCCTGGTACCGCGGCGACTTTCCCATCTTTCAGTCGAGCGTCTACCTCAACACCTGCTCGCTCGGGGCATTGGGCGAGCGGTCTCGCCGCAAGGTAGCGGAATACCTCGACCTATGGCAGAGCCGCGGCGCGTCCGCATGGTATGACGTGTGGTGGGAAGCGCTGGGCGACCTGCGCGCGCGGTACGGCCGCCTCGTCAACGCCGCACCGGCCGAGATTGCGCTCGCGCCCAGCATCTCGGTCGCGCTCAGCGCGGTCGCCGAATCGCTCGACTACCGCCGCCGCCCCAAGGTCGTGATCACGTCGCTCGATTTCCCGACGGTGGCGTATCAGTGGCTCGCCAAGGTCCCGGGGGGCGTCGAGCTCGTGGTCGTGGAGAGTCCCGATAAGATCAGCGTGCCTGTCGACGCGATCGCGCGGGCGGTCGATGATCGGACTGCACTCGTCGTGACGTCGCACGTGTACTTTACGACCGGCGCGATCCAGGACATCAAGCGCGTCGCCGAGGTGGCGCACGCGCACGGCGCTCTCTGTCTCATCGATGCATACCAATCAGTCGGCCAGGTCCCGGTGGACGTGCAGGACGCCGGCGTCGACGCCCTGGTCGCGGGTGGCCTCAAGTGGCTGCTCGGCGGCCCGGGAATCGTGTTTCTCTACGTCCGGGAAGCCGTGGCCCGCCAGCTCCAGCCGCGGATTTCAGGATGGTTCGGGCAGCGGGAGCAGTTCGCCTTCGATCCGCGTGCGTTGACGTTCCACGACGATGCGCGACGCTTCGAGATGGGCACGCCGGCGCTCGCGGCCGTCTACGCGCAGCTCGGCGGCCTCGAGTATATCGAGGAAATCGGCGTGCCTCGGATCCGCGAAGTGACGGCCGCCTTGACCGAGGATCTGATCAGCACGGTGCGCGCCGCCGGATTCACACCCAGGGTGGCCGCCGAGCCGGAACGCCGCTCGGCGATTGTCATGATCCCCATGCCCGATCCCGCCGCGGCCGTACGGCACCTCGCGGCGGGTGGCGTGATCGTCGACAGCCGGCCCGGGCACGTCCGGTTCTCGCCTTTCTTCTATAACGTGCAGGATGACTATGTCAGAGCAACCGAGCGCCTCGCCTCGCAGCCCGCTCACTGAGGACGAACAACTCCTCACCCCGCCGCAGGCCGTCCCGGTCGAGCGGCGGGCGTCCTTCACGAGCACCGACCCGTGGCGCGTGTTGCGCATCATGGGCGAATTCGTGGAGGGCTTCGACACGCTCTCCGACGTCCGCAATGCGGTGACGGTCTTCGGCTCGGCACGCACGCTGGAGAGCGATCCCTACTACGCGGCAGCCTACGAGACGTCGCGCATGCTCGCCAAGGAAGGCTTTGCGATCATCACCGGTGGCGGGCCGGGCATCATGGAAGCGGCCAATCGCGGTGCCAAGGAGGGTGGCGGGCTCTCGATCGGCTGCAACATCGAGCTGCCGTTCGAGCAGGGCACGAACCGGTGGGTCGAGCGCTCGATCAACTTTCGCTACTTCTTCGTCCGCAAAACGATGTTCGTGAAGTATTCGACGGCCTTCATCACCTTTCCCGGAGGCTACGGGACCATGGATGAGCTGTTCGAGGCGCTGACCCTCGTGCAGACGGGCAAGGTGAAGCAATTCCCGGTGGTCCTGTTCGGCCGCGCCTACTGGCGCGGTCTGGCGGACTGGCTGAAGGAGCGCGTTGCGGGAGAAGGCAAGATCTCGCCGGAAGACCTGAATCTCTTTCTGGTCACGGACGATCCGAAGGAAGCCCTGGGCTGGATCATCGAGGCCCGCGAGCGCCGCACGCGCGCCTTCCGGGCGATGAGCACAGGCGCGCAGGCGACCCGATGACGCAAAACGAATTCCTGCGTGGCCAGCGCATCAATCCGAAGGCGGTAACCGGAAAAGAGACGGTGGCCGATCTCGTCGACAATGCGTTCCTGGCCTATAACGCCGGGCGCCTGGCCGAAGGATGTCGGCTGTTCGCCGAGCGCATGCTCGAAGAGGACGTGACGGTGGGCATGAGCCTCACCGGCGCGATGACGCCTGCCGGTCTCGGCATGTCGACCATCATCCCGCTCATCGAAGCGGGGTTTATCGATTGGATCGTCTCGACGGGCGCCAATCTCTATCACGACGCGCACTTTGGCCTCGGCATGGCGATGCACCGGGGCACGCCGTTCGCCGATGACGTCGTGCTGCGCGAAGAAGGCGTCGTCCGGATCTACGACATCTTCTTCGACTACGACGTGCTGCTGTCCACGGATCGCTTCGTGCGCGAGGTCTCGGCACGGGACGAATTCCAGCGGCCGATGAGCACGGCAGAGTACCACTATCTGCTGGGCGGCTACGTGCTGGAGCGCGAGAAGGCGCTGGGCCTGTCGCGCAAATCGGTGCTCGGCGCGGCGCACGCCGCGGCCGTGCCGATCTACACCTCCTCGCCCGGCGACTCGTCGATCGGCATGAACGTCGCCGAGCAGGCGCTGTCGGGGAGCCAGCTGCGCTTTGACGTGAGCGCCGATGTGAACGAGACGTCGTCGATCGTGTTCTCGGCGAAGGTCCACGGCGGCAAGAGCGGCGTGTTGATCATCGGCGGCGGCAGCCCCAAGAATTTCGTGCTCCAGACCGAGCCCCAGATTCAGGAAGTGCTCGGGATCAGCGAGAAGGGCCACGACTACTACCTCCAGCTCACGGATGCGCGGCCCGACACGGGCGGTTTGTCCGGCGCGACACCGGCGGAGGCAGTGAGCTGGGGCAAGGTCGATCCGGACAAGCTGCCGGGGACGGTCGTGGCGTATCTCGACAACACGGTCGCCTTCCCGGTTCTGGCGGCGTATGCACTGGCCCGACGCAAGCCACGCAAGCTGAAGCGCCTGTACGAGCGGCGCGGAGAAATGATGCGCGAGCTGACCGATTCGTATCTCGAAGCAAAAGCGGATCGCGACGCGCGTGCCGAGGCGGCAACTGGCGGCCGAGCGACCTGATCTTCAGAAGTCCGCTCCCTCGACCAGGACGTATGCCGCTTACGTCCTGGGTCTGCTGACCCTGGTCAATCTCCTCAACTACCTCGACCGCAACGTCGTCTACGCGGTGTTCGAGCCGATCAAACGCGATCTGCATCTTTCCGACGCGCAGCTTGGCTGGCTTGGCTCCGCGTACATCATCGTCCTATCGCTTGCCGCGCTTCCGCTCGGCGTCATCGGCGATCTGCGCTCGCGCCGGCTCGTAATCACGTGGGGCGTCGCGGTGTGGAGTGCGGCCACCACGGCGGGTGGCATCGCTAGGCAGTTCTGGCAGCTGTTCACCTGCCGGGCGCTCGTCGGCTTCGGTGAGGCGGGCTACGCGCCGGCATCGCAGGCGATCATCGCGCAGTACTACAAGGGGCGACGCCGGGCGTTTGCTATCGGGGTGTACTCGGTCGGCATGGCGTTTGGCGGGGTGCTCGGCATCTGGCTTGGCGGTGTCATTGCGGAGCGCTACGGCTGGCGCTGGGCCTTCATCTGGATGGGTTTACCCGGTTTGGTACTGGCGTTGCTCGCATCGCGCCTGCGCGAGCTCGACCGCCGGCCTCCGCCGCCCATCGTCGAAACGCTGCGCCAATGGTGGCAGCACGGCATGCACGGCGTGACGCATTACGTCATGCCGCTCGCGATCTGCGCGGGAATTGGCGCGGCGCTGGCCGGATTCTTTTCCTTATTCGAGGGAATCCCTTCGCAATTCGGCACCGCGCTGTTCGGCATCGGGACCAGCGCGGGCATCGCGTGGACGGTGTGGCGGCTCGTACCGCTCGCCGTGCGCCGCACGACCGCAGCGGGCGCGGTCGCCGCGGGCGCGTTCGACGACTTTCAGGACGCCGCGATCCTCGTGCTGCGGACTCCGACCTTGATCTGGATATTTCTCGGCGGCGCGATGGTCACGTTCGCGGTGAACGGGCTGGTCGCGTGGGCGGCAGCATTCATGCAGCGCATGCACGGGCTCTCCGTCGCACAGGTGGGCGCCGAGTTCGGCGTGTGGGCGCTCAGCGGCGGTGTGCTCGGGGCGCTCGTCGGCGGGCGCCTGGCGGACCGGTTACAACATCGTTGGCACGGTGGACGCGTGCTCACGTCGGGCGCTGGGTTCGTGCTGGGCGGGCCGGTGTGCGCCGCGCTGCTCCTGGTACACGATCTCCGCTGGTTCGGCCCGCTTATCCTGGGGACATATTTTCTGTACACCTGGTACAACGGACCACTCGTAGCGGTCATTCTCGACGTCGTGCCACCCGCCGTTCAGGCGTCGGTGCTGGGTGCGTTCGTGTTGTTCTCGCACCTCGCGGGTGACGCGCTGGCGCCGCCGCTCATCGGCTATCTGTCCGACCGCACCGGCGATCTGCGCACGGCGATGCTGCTGCTCCCGGCCGTTGGGCTGCTCGGAGGCCTAGTGATACTCATCGGGTTACGGACAGTGTCGCGCGACATGCGGCGCCTGACCGCGCTCGACATCCATGTGTCCGGCCAACGCTGAGGTGGGGTCGTGAAGATCGCCGTCGTTTTCGATTCATTGCACCCCGAATGGGAGGATGCCGCCTTCAAACGCGAAGTCGAGCAGAAGGCGGAGGAAGCGGAGTACGACGTGGCGCGCGCCCTGATGACGGGCGGCCACGATGTGCTCATGATCGGCATCGGCGACGACGTCGCGCCGCTGCTCGCCAAGCTGGCCGACTTTCAGCCCAAGCTCGTGTTCAACGGGTGCGAGGGGTTCCGCAAGAACGCGCGCCACGAGTATGCCATCGCCGCCCTGCTCGACATGTATGGTTACCGCTATACCGGCTCGTCACCGACCGCGCTCCTGGTCGCCCGCAACAAGTCGCTGACCAAAAAAATCCTGGCCTACCACGGCATCCGCGTGCCGGCGTTCGCTGAATTCCACGAGGGCGACAAGCTGGTGCGTCCCTCGGAGCTGCGGTTCCCGCTGATCGTGAAGCCGCTGCTCGAGGACGCGTCGATCGGCATCGCGCAGGCGTCGGTTGTCGAAGACGATCCGTCCCTGGCCCAGCGCGTCGAGTTCATTCACACCAAGTACCACCAGGCCGCGATCGTCGAGGAGCTGGTCGAGGGACGCGAGGTCTACGTCGGACTGATCGGCAACGACAAGCTGGAAGTGCTGCCGCTCACCGAGATGACGTTTGGCGAGCCCGAGATGGGTGAGCATCGCATCGCGACGTATAAGGCGAAGTGGGACGAGGATTATCGCAAGAAAAAGAAGATCAGGAATGTGTTCGCCAAAGGCGTTTCCGAGGAGCTGACGGGGCGGATCGGCGAGATCTGCAGCACCGCATTTCACGCCTTGTGGCTGCAGGATTATGGCCGGGTAGACGTGCGTTTGGCGCACGACAACGAAGTGTACCTGCTCGAAGTGAACCCCAACCCGTTCATCGCGGCCGAGCACGAACTGGCCGAGGCGGCAGAGAAAGCGGGCTTGAAGTACAACGCCTTCATTCAACGCATCGTCGACGAGGCGATGGCGCGATGAGCCGGCGCGAAGTCCCGACCCCCGAGCTCCGCTGCCCTCGCTGCCACACCGAGCTGGAGCGCTACTGGAGCTACTGTCCGAGCTGCAGCCGGCGACTCGAGTGGAAGGACACGCAGCGCGAAACCGGTGCGGAGTGCGCCTATTGCGGCTGGATGGTGTCGGACGCGTCGTCGTTCTGCCCGTGGTGCGGCCGCAACATCCAGGACGAGGACTCGAGCGACGAGCCGCTCAAGGCCCCCAAGGGATTCAAGTTCCACGCCCGCTGCGACTGGGGCTGCGGCGGCGGCGTGATGTATCCCATGCGGTTCTGCCCGTGGTGCGGGCGCACACAGACGTGGCGCTACGATCACTTCGAGAATGCCTGCCCGCACTGCGACCGCGGCGTGGACGACTGGATGGCGACGTGCCCCTGGTGCGGCGAAGACGCCACCGGCCGCGACCTCATCCCCCGGGCGCTGCGGCGCGCGCGGCGGCTGCTGATCGTGTCTCGCATCCGCGACTGGCACTACCGCGTCGCGTTGCGCCCCGGCGTCTCCGGCGTCGCACCGCGCGCGCCGAAGGTGATCGAGCTCGACCGGCGCTACGTGACCGGCAAGCGCCGCCGCGACGAAATCTCCTGGAACATGCTGACCGGCCTGCTGCTGCACGAGCTCGGCCACTCGTTCCTTTATCATCACTGGGCGTGGACGAGCACCGGCCGCTTCCGCCGTGCCTTCGGTGAGGTGCGCAAAGCCTATCGTGTGGCGGATGAGCACTGGGTGGACTTCGAACGGCGCCGCATTGCGACGACACTCACCGACTACGTCAGCGCCTATGCGGCAACGCATCCTCAGGAAGATTTTGCCGAGACGTTCCGCTTCTACGTGGCGCGGCGCGGGCGGCTGCGGGAGTTGTTCGCGGAGTTCGGTCGCAAGCGGAAGGGCGTGCGACTATATGAAAAATTTCTAGTGCTACACGATTTTGTGCGCAGTCTCAGAGGCTGGAAATAGGACGATTGAAGAATGCGTGTAGGGGCGCAGCATGCTGCGCCCCTACACGTGACCACGTCACCCAGCGAAGCAGTAGGCGCATCCTTTTTCCTGAGACCGTGCGACCGCGAGCACGCCCGACGGCACGACCTGCACGCCCGGGATCAAGCCCGCGACCCACTCCGCTTTCACGGCTGCCGCATCCATGCTCATCTTCTGCGCGACCACGCCGCTGTAGATCGTGAGCGCGACGTTGCAGCAACCCACCTGCGCCCCG
>DASWEL010000135.1:0-1816 GCA_036394755.1 Gemmatimonadales bacterium
CGGCGAGCTGGCTCGTGTTCCGCTCCCGCTCGAACATCGCAACCTCCCCCGGCGCAATTCCGTCGACCGGCATGACGGGTACGGGGATCGCGCGGGGCGCCCCCGTCCCTTCGTCACGATCGCGTCCGAACAGCGCCATGAGCTCGTGCCCTCGGGGCCAGCAAGTTCGGGGCCGGCCTGCGCTTGAGATGAGGCCGCGCGGGGTAGTGCCGGACACCCGAGAGGTCCCCCGGGCCTGGCATCCTCGCGACATGGGCGAACAGAAGCGTGCGCCTGGCCTCGCCCCGGGGGACCGGCGAGGGGCGTACCTCGCCCCAAGGAATCGTACGCCGCGCAGCCGCCACACGCCGATCTTTGAGACCCTTAGCCTCGCGGGCCTCGAAGCTGGGCGCTCGGAAACGAGCGTCCGCGTCACGCTGCAGTTCTGACGGGACCCCTTGCGCCCGGGCGCGGCTGTTAAGCCGGCGGCCACCGGATCGCACTTGGCGAAGAACTCGCGCTCGCCAGTCGCGCAGGAAGGTGAGCTCCTCGGCGACCGAAGGCGATCCTCGGTCCGGTCGGGTCGGAACGGTCCGCTCCCCAGCACGTTCCTTACCAAAGCTACCCCGGCGCCCGTGTCTTTCGTCGTGACGTGCGCGCAGTGCCGGGAGGAGGTGCTGGAGGCCGACCAGATCGGTGACGAGGAGGAATGCGCTCTCCGCGATCACCTGCTGGCATCCCACCCGAACACGTTGCAGCCCGAGACGTTCGGCGTGCTGCTGAGGCACTTCGTCGTCACCGAACGGGCGCCGCCGGCTGGCGCTTTGACCCGAGCAGGTGCGCTCCGACCGAAGGATGATTGACCGGCCGGGACGGCCGGGCGATCCTCGTGCTCCGCGAATACGCGTTGGGGGGAGAAAGGACTCGGAGATGATCGAACGGCTATCGCGAGTTCTCGCAGTGCTCGTGTTGCTCGGAGGAACCGCCTGGGCCGGCAGCATGAACGGCGCCGCGGGTTCGATGCCGGCTTTCTACGACGGCACGCTCTTCACCATCAACTTCATGGAGCTGCCGCCAGGCGGCGAGGCGGCGAACCTTGCCCGCAACGGATCGATCAACACGATCTACATGTGCGATGCGTGTGAGGGGCAGCTTTCCGGCGGTGCGTCGTTCGTGAGCGTGATCGATGCGATCCAGGGCGACGGCTTCAACCCGCTCTGGCAAGAGGTGCAGATCAGCTTCAACGCGGGCGTGACGCCGCAACAGTTCACCTCGGACAACGATATCCTCGCGGCGGCGACTGCTCAGCAGATAACGCTGACGCCGACCACCGAGGTGTATCGCTGCTCGGTGATCGGCAAGCCGTAACGCTGGCCCAGGCGTCGCTGCGAAGAGGTGAGCTCGAAGTAGACTCCGGTTCTTTACGGCGCCCCAGCGCGGTGACTGAGCCGCGCCTCTCTCGCTACCTTGGCGACAAGGAGCGCCAACGGCCTGCCGAAAGTGCAGATCGCCAGCCACCCGTAGGCGCACGTTGAGGATGGTGACGAGAACTAACATCGACGGACGTTTCAGCGCATGCCTGGCCGCCCTTGCTACGGTGAGCCTGGTGGCGGCAGGTTGCTCGCTCTTTCGGCACGAAGCGCCTGCGCCGGGATCGGTTCAGGTCGGCATGGCGTCTTGGTATGGCGCAGAGTTCCAAGGGAGTCGAACCGCCAGCGGCGAACGATTCGATCAGCACGCGCTCACCGCGGCGTCGCGTTCGTTCCCCATCGGCACTCACGTGCGCGTCACGAACCTCGCCAACGGGCGTTCCGTCGTCGTCCGTGTCAACGACCGC
>DASWEL010000136.1:0-10900 GCA_036394755.1 Gemmatimonadales bacterium
GCAACCTTCTTCTGGAGACTTTAACGAGTTGACCGATCTGGCCAAGACGCCTCAAGCCGATTGCGAGCGATGCTACTATCTGTACGCGTTTCGCTTGATGTTTCCCATACCTAATAGGTACGTGAATATTGGGGACAGCGCGCGCAAGCACGGATGCGCTTCGTTCGTGTCACCTCCGGATCAACTGCTAGCCCGCCCGGCAAGCGAAAAGACTCGCGAGAACCTGTTAACGGCTGCCGGACAGATAAAGTACTGCGCGCGTTCTACGTTGGACGCGGATGCCAAGAAGCAGTCAGAATCCGCCCCCCACCTCCGTAATCACTGAAGGTGTCGCAACTATCACAGTTTGGGACGCGGTGACCTTGAAGTCGCGTCTTACGCACGTCTACATTTCGATAGGGGACGAGGGTTTGTGGATCGCTGACGTAAACAAAGGGCTTTGGGAGGCTCTGTGGGCTAGTGCCAAGCGGTCTGCGCTTCAGGGAGACACGCGCTTCGGCCAAGCGACGCAACCGCAATAAATCGGCGAGCGCGTTCAGCGTGCCGAATTGGCTAACTGGCTAACGCGTGATGTGATTGGCGTCTTGGGCTCGTTAAGCAGTTGGCGCTCAGGGCCGTTACAATCCCGGAAAACTCTAATGCCCTGCGCTACTCAAAAGACTGAAGGCGGGGGGACGTCGGCTTCAGGGCTTGGTTCGAGTTTCGCTGAATTCTCCGCGAAACTGGCGCATACATTGCACGGCAACTGGAGCAAGCTGCGCGTGTGATGAAGAGACGAAGAGACTCTACGAGGAGCCGGTTAAGAGGAGCTGCCCTGATTTAAATGGTGGCCAGGGGCGGAATCGAACCACCGACACGCGGATTTTCAGTCCGGTGAAGGCGATTCCAGGGGCTTATTAATCAACCACTTGCGACGCTTGCCAGCCCCGTCCCCAGCCTCACCCAGGCACAATCCCGGCACACCCAAGCTGAGTTCCTCACATTCCCGGCGCACCGGCGTCTACGGCTTCATCGCCGCCACTTTATCGATCTCCCAGACATCGATCGGCATCCGGTGCATGCACGCGGTCTTCTGAGCTTCCTTCGCTCCTTGTCCAGCCAGGGCCCCGGCTCTGCCGATTTTAGAAATAACGCTTCTCAGCCCACTTCCTAAGAACGAAGTAGCTTGCGGCCAGGGCACGGTGTTGCTCGCGCCGGCAAACGCTGCCCCAACAGCCACCGTCGGCCCGACGGCATCTGCTGCGGTCGTATTGTCCAAATAATCGGCCGATGCAATTTGACGCGCCACAACGTGGCCGAAACGGAGCAGGGTTTCTGAGAGGCCGATATACTCGGCTCGAATGTCACCACTACTCCTGCCTCTTCAGCTACTCCTTGTGATGTTCGCAGGATGGGTCAACTCTCCAGGAAGAGAACCGTGTGCTGAAGGAGCGCTCGGGTGGGACGCGGCTTCGTTTCACCGACGCCGAACGCCGCCGACTTGCGCGAAAGGCGCGAACACTCGGGCGCAAGGTGTTGAACGAGCTTGAAACCCTCGTCACGCCAGACACGCTTTTGCGATGGTACCGCGAATTAGTGGCCTCCAAGTGGAACTACAGTCACCGTCGCAGCCCAGGCCGGCCACGCGTCATGAAAACGATCGTCGATCTCGTTCTCCAGATGGCGCTTGAAAATCCGTCTTGGGGATACACGCGAATTCGAGGCGCGCTGGCCAATCTGGGACATCAGGTTGGACGTGGCAGCATTGCCAGCATATTGAAGGAGAACGGGATCGAGCCGGCTCCCGAGCGCGACACACACACCCGATGGTCGACGTTTCTGAAGGCTCACTGGGAGTGTCTGACGGCGACGGACTTTCTGAGCGTCGAAGTCTGCACGATCAAGGGTCTCGTCACGCATTACATCCTGTTCTTCATCGACATCGCCTCCCGATCTGTCCACGTCGCGGGTATCACCCCGCATCCTGACAACGCATGGATGACGCATATCGCGCGCAACTTCATTGACATCGGCGATGGCTTCCTTCGTGGCAAGCGATATCTGATTCTCGATCGAGATGCGAAGTACTCCGACGCATTCTGCGGTGTTCTCGCCCGCGAGGGGACTCGAGTCATCCGACTGCCGGTAAGATCATCGAATTTGAACGCGTTCGCGGAACGGTTTGTTCGCTCTATAAAGGAAGAATGTCTGAGTCGGATGATCTTCCTAGGACAGGCATCTCTTCGTCACGCGATCACACAGTATATGAGCCACTACCACGGCGAGCGAAATCATCAGGGGCTCGGAAACCAGCTGCTGCTGCCCCACGCCGACGTTGACAAACGTCACGGTCAGATTAAACGGCGCCAGCGACTGGGCGGAATGCTGAGCTACTATCATCGGGCAGCAGCTTGACCAGCTGCGACCGAGCTTCTGGACAGTACGCCCATCCGGATCCCGCGCGAGACGCGATCGCGGTCGTGTGCATGGCGCCCTATCTATCGCGATGAAGCGAGGCGCGTGGCACTCATCGTCGGTGTGGTCAGTCCTGGCCCGAGCTTTCTGATGGTGGCTCGAACGGCGGTGGCCAGTTCCCGCGCCGACGGTGTCGCAGCGGGGCTGGCCATGGCGCGGGAGGCGTGTTGTTTGCCATCGCCGCGCTGCTGGGTTTGCACGCAGTGCTCTTAGCAGTGCCTGTGCTACCCCTAGCCTTAAAGGTTGTCGGCGGACTCTACCTTGCTTATCTCGGCTTACGCATTTGGCGCGCCGCTCGATTCTTGATTAGCACACCTCAAAGCGATCGTCGTCACGCATCTGGAGCGCCTCTTTAACGACCGCATCCACGAGGATCTCGATCAGGTTATTCATGGCATCTGCCCGTCGCTGCTCGGCCTGGCGATCTCGCTCCCGGTGCAGGGTGCGTTCGTACTCCCCGTCTGGGTTAACGCTGGCCCAGAATAGCTATTGGTGGGGCATGAAAACGGCATACCGGTTCTACCCACTGAGCGAACCCCCGACCAACGGCTTACAAAGGGCAGATGGGGTTTTGGCACACTGCGTAAGTCGCTGATCTATCTAACACTGCTCGCGGGACACCCGTTGCATTCGTCACCGCTGAGCAGCGAATAACAGGGGTCATCCCACAGAATCCCCAAACGAAACGGTTCTTGCTGCAAGCATCGGTTATCGGGTCGAGCATCGCGCGGAAGACTATTGGTTGAGGGAATTCTGCGCCGACACGAAAGAAGGACTAGTGGCCAGACGGCGGCCGCAATCGGCGGGAGCTGCCACTCGATCTCCCCTCACAGGTTTCTCGATAGCGGCCACCGGGAGCCATGCCATGGAATCGCCAGGTGGCCGTGGCGTCGGGCGAGCGCTGCGCAGATCACATCGTTCCGACCACGTTCATGAAGACGCCGTGGCTCTTGAAGCTCATGTCGGTCAGATCTTCCGAGAAATTCGTGAAGTTGTACCCCAGCCCGGCTTTCACGTGCTTGCCGAGGTGGCGGTAGACAGCGACGAGCGCGCCGGTACGGCGTTCGTCGAGATCAGGCATGTCGAGCACGCGGCCCTCGATCATTCCCTCCCACTCCTGGTGGAAGTGCCAGTCGATGCGCACGATGTAGAGCTCTGCCGTGTTGTCGAAGAACTGGGGGTTCACCCGGTCGAGGCTCGCCTGTCCCAGGCGGTAGGCGTACTTTCCGCCGAGCGACCACTGCTGAGTCAGGTCATAGCTCACGTCGATGGATGCGATGTGACTCTTCTGGATGAACTGCGCCGCCGTGTCCTGCGGAGTCACCTGGCCTGCCGTAGGCAGGTTGTAGAAGTAGGTGTACTTCGCCAGCACGTCCAGCCGATCGCTCTGTACCGGACGATATCCGTAGCCGATCACCGCCTCGGTGTAGCCGCCGTCGTAGAACTGACCCTGTGAGTTATCGCTCATCGAATGGTCGAGCTTGCCGACCAGGCGCCAGTCCGGCGTGATCTGGTACTTGAAATTGTTCCTGAAGAGCCAGGTCTTCAGGTCGTAGCTCGTCGCATCCGGTTGCTGGATGTCATCGTTCCGGTACTCGATGCCGCTCGAGAACTGGATCTTGTCGTGGCCATAGCCGATACGCACGCCGCCCGCCCTCCGCTTCGTCTCGGCGTCGGTCTGACTGTCGACGAGCGTCCCGACCTCGGCATTGGCACCGAAGTTCCAGCGATCGTCGGGTGCGAACGTTACACCCGTCGAGTGCGTGAGACCGGACGCCGAGTCGATGTCCTGGTAACGCTCCTCGACGAAGACACTGCTGCTGTCCGACAGGCGCTCCTTCATCCCTGAGACCAGCGTGCCCTGACGCTGGAACACGCCGGTGTCCGCGCGCTCGTTCTCCAGCGAGTAGTTGAGGTACAGCGTGGTGTGATCCGAGACGAGATAGTTGGTGCCGAGCTTGCCGCCCGGTCCGAGACTGCCCTCGGATCCCTCGGCCTCGATGGTCAGCTTGTTGCTGACCCGATACGACCCACCGATACCGGCGCGTCCGTTCTCGTCACGATCCCCGGTCTTTGACACCGTGTCCTGGACAAAGGTGTAGGCGCGCCACGCGGCGAGCGAGTCGTACCCCACCTGCGCCACCACATCGGTTCGCTCGCCCTGCTGCTGTGTCACCGGCACGACCGCAGAGTTGTCCTCGCGGTCGTCGCGCCGCACTCCGGCACTGACGCTCCAGTTCTTGCTCAGCTTGTAGCCGACGTCGACCTCTTCGGCCGTGGTGTGGAGGCCCTGGTCCTGCGCCTTCTGGTCCGCCTTGGCACTCAGGGTCCAACTGTCACCGATCGGTAGCTTGAAGGTGCCGCCGTAGTACTGGGTGGCGGTGAGCGCGTCGAAGCCCGGCGCCGAATAGCCGGCGTCGAGGTGCTGGGTATAGAAGGTCACGCGACCCTTGTTCCCCGACAGGAAATCACCGAGCCCGAGGCTGAGGTCGGCGCGGTAGGCCTCGGCGCTCGCGTTGGCGAACGAGCCCGGGTTGTCGCTCGTGAAGCCGTAGCCGCCATCGGCCGAGTAGTTCGCACCCGATGCCAGCCCGTCGCTCTTCCCGCTCTGCAGCTTCACCCAGGAGCCGGCGCTCTTGCGCAACGTCAGATCCGCCCCGCGCAGGCTGCTGCCGGAGACACCGGCGTCGTTGGAGCTGGCAGTAACGCCGAGTCGGATATAGTCGTTGAGCCACGCATCCGCCTGCCCGCCCGTTGTCCAGGTGTGAATGTCCTGAAAGGCGGGCGTGTACTCGTAACGAACCACCAGGTACGCCAGCTGCCCGCTGAGCCCGCTGGTGCGGACCAGCAGGTTGTCGGCCGCGGTCGAGGACAGCGGCTCGGCGAGCACGATCCGGCCCTGCAGATAGTCGATCTCGTAGTCGATCGAGGGCCGCAGGTCCACAGTTCCGGTCACGAGCCCGGAGTCCTTGTCGCGCAGCTCGATGCGCAGGCGCTCCGAGCCGGTGAGGATGTCCTGGAAGTGGAGGAAGTACAGCGAGCCGCCCGTTCCCGGGAACTCGTCGCGGCTGGCGATCGTGCCCGGCTGGGCGGCGAAGCCATCAACGGTCACGCGCTTCTCGCCGAAGCTCGTCGTGGCATCGGACACCCAGTGGAGATTTCCGCCGTACAGCCCGCGGTCGACCTGTGCGAGCTCGTTGCTCACATAGTCGATCCGGAAATTGCCCCACAGGCCGTAGTCGTCGTGGCGCTCCGCTTTCACGTAGAACTTACCGAGCGTCGGCGCGAGCTCCTGCGTGACGCTGTCATCGCCGTAGGTCGGGTAGTAATAAGAGGGATCGATGCGCCGGAACAGCGAGTCGGGCGCCTTGTTCAGGAAGTTGCTGAACAGGTCTTTGACCGGCTCCTCGCGGGTATCCGCGCTCGCCGTCACCCGCCAATCGTTGGCGAATTTCTGCGTCGCGAAGAACGACAGGCTGCCGGAGACCGTCGCATCGTAGTCGAACGGCGCATTCGCGCCCTCCATCTGCTGCTGGGCGGTGCTCGTGTGGCTCCTCGAGACGGTGAGGTCCGCCATGCCGAAGTAGAAGCGGTCGTTCGGCTGGAACTCCAGGTCGCGCAGGTAAAGCGTACCGTTGCCTTCCTCGTCGAGCACGGCGACTTCGACCGTGTGCGCGCCCGGCGGCAGCACTTCCTCGGCAATGAAGTTGCCCTTGGCATCGACCGGCACCTCGTGACCCGCCGCCCACACCCTGTGCTTGGGCGCAATACCGCTACCGCGCACGGTGACCGTGCCGCCGCTCACCCGGATGTTCTGATCCGAGAGCGCGCTCTCACCATAGGCGGCGAGCAGTTCGGGTTCCTTCAGCTGCGCGTGCTTGACAGTCGCACCCTGCGGCCCTGGGTCTTCGGCCTCCGGCGCCGCCGGGTTGGCGCCGCCGGGTGGGTCGGCGTCGGCGGTTGGCGCACCGCCGGAATCACTCGTGGCCTGCTCGGTTCCATGGTTCGGCGCGGCAGCCGCAGGATTCGCGGCCGCGCGCGATCCATCCGCAACCATCCACAGCGACCGCGGTTTCGTGTCGTCAAACTTGCCGTCCTTGCTGTAGCCGCGGACCAGGTACTGCAATTCCCGCCCCGCGGCGGAGAACTGCTTCATGCTCGGCTGCCACTCCGCCGAGCCGTCCGCATCGAGCGCGACCACGGCAAGGGGCGTGCTCTGCGTCGACCGCCCCGCCTCGAATATCCGCACCTCGGCGCGCTCGATGAAAGCCCCGTAGTTGCTGTACATGTGAAAGCGCACGGGCGCTGCAATCAGACCCTCGTCCGGGGTCTGCTGGAACACGATGACGCTCGAGGCCACCGCCACACTCAGCCGGCGCCGCGCCTTGAGATTGTCGAACTGGAACTGGATGTCCGCCTTGTCCAGGGCGACGTCCGTGCAGCGCTGCACGTCCGCGGAGCTCCGGCCCGGGTCGTCGATGGGCACGCCGTCCACGGTGATGTGCATGGTGTTGACGCCGAAGGGGCTCCGTGGTGTGAGCTCGTGTGTCAGACGCGTGACGTTCACACCTTCGTAGTCGTCGAGCACGGCGGGCTCGTCGTACACGACCTGCACCGCGACGTACGAAGACTCTCCCTGGGTGAAGCCCACATTGACCACGTCGCTCGACTGCACGAAGCCCCGGCCCTCGTGCTCGGCCTGCGCGGGTGTCAGATGCATTTCGTCCGTGATGACCTGCATCGCCCGACGCGCCCGGGCGGCGGACAGGCCGAGGTCGTCGCCGTACACCGCAGCGGTGCGCCGATCGAGCCGCTGATTGCCCGTGTAGCCCACGAAGCGCAGCCGCACGTGGGCCTTGTCGTTCAGATCCGCCATGGCGCGCCGCAGGCTCTCGACGTAGTCGGGCGGGATGATCGCGCGCCCGTTGGCGAGCTGCAGCGGGGCAATGGTGCCCCACGCCGGCTCATAGACCTTCGTCACCACCTCGGTACCCGCACTCGGGCACATCTGCGGCTCGTTAGGCAGCTCCTGCAGCGGGTCGTCGTACCAGAACTGCACCTCCACGCGGCGGTTGAGGGCCCGTCCTTGAGCGGTGTCATTCGCGGCGAGCGGAGCCGCGGCACCGCGCCCGTCGCTCGCGATCGCCGTACCAGGGAGCTTGAGCGCTTCCTGCACAGCGAGCGCCACCCGACGTGCCCGCGCCTTCGAGAGCGCGACGAGATCGCCGTAAATGCGCTCGTCGCGTTCGGTCAGTGTCGCATCGTCCGTGTAGCCGATGAACTTGACCACCACGCCCGACTTGTCCTGCAGGTTGTTCAATGCCTTGCTGATCTGCCCGATGAAATCCGGTGAGACCTGCACGTTCTCCTGATCGTAATGCAACGGCGGAACGACATTGGTGAGGCGCGCGCGGCGCGCCGCGCCTTCCTTGAAGCTCAGCTTACAGAGCGTCTGCACCCGGCAAACCTTGACCTGCTTGATCTGTTGCCGCACGAGCACTTCCTGATCCGCTTCGCGCGCCTTCGGCTGGTCGTACCAGACTTCCACCTCCACGCGGCGGTTGAGCGCCCGGCCCGCGGGTGTGTCGTTCGAGGCAATGGGGTGGCTGTCGCCGGCCCACTCGTAGGCGATCGCCTCCGGTTTCAATTGCAGCGCCCTCTGGAGGAATTCCGCCACTTCGCCGGCACGCTCGCGTGACAGCCCGGCGTTATCCTCGAAGGCTCTGACAAGCGCCGGGGACAACCGCTGGTTGTCGGCGTGACCGACCAGGTGCAGACGCACGTTGCGGCGATCGCGCAGGCTCTCAAGAGCCTTGCGCAACGTCTCGACGTACGTGTCGGGAATCTTCGCCACTCCGGATTCGAAATGAATGGGCGGAATGACATTCTTGAGCTTCACGGTGTCGAAGCTCTCGGCCAGCACTTGCTGCTGCTCGAGCCTGTCGCCCGCCTCGGTCTTGATCTGCTCGGGGTCGCGCGCCCAGGGCAACGGCTGCTCAACCGACAATTGCCGCTCGACCGCGCTGCCGAGCGGCGTCTCGCCGGCGGTCTGTGCCCGCGCGCCCGTTGCGAGGAGCGTGAGCCCGACGAGCAGCCAGGCGCCACGCCTGCCGGGGCCCTTCATTTGGCACCCCGCAGTCGCTCGACGGGCTTCTTCGGCGGGCCGCCGCGCAGCCAGAAGATCTCGCGCTCGATCGTGAGCTCGTAGCAGCAGTTCGCCGCGCGCCAGGCGTCCCTGATCGCCTTAGCGACCGCTTCAAGCCGCCGATCGACCAGCCGAGCGTCCTCGACGTCGGCGACATAGGACAGGCGCAGGATCGATCGCGACTTGCGCAGCTCCGCGAGCAGCAGGTCGAGTCTCGGCTGCCACTGCGGACGCATGTCGGCGGTTCCCTGCTCGAACACCGCGTCCGCGAGATCGAGACTCACGACGCGGTGGATGGAGGCGCCGAATTCGAACCGCAGCGCCTTGCCGCGCGTGGCGCGCTCCACGAGCACCTGAGGTGTCGTCAGGCGATATCCGCTCGGCAGCGTCCGGTCGTCAAGCTTGAGGGCGAAGTTGCTGCCGCGGCCCTCGAGCGGCGTGATCGCGCAGCTGATGTGGAATCGCCCGAACTCGTCGGTGACGGCGGCCAGACCCCGGGTGGTCACGACCCGCACCCCGGGTATCCCCGGCTCTCCCGGATCCTGCTGACCGCTGCCGTTCCGGTCGTCGAAGACCTTGCCGATCACGTCCGTGCAATCGAAGGTCGTATCCGGCACCACGACGAGCGTGGCGTTGGCCTCAGCCGACACCGGACTGCCGATAACCGCGGCGGGAGCCCGGGCGCGGTTTGGCGCGGTGCGCCTGACCGCGGCGGTTGCCTGAGCGCGGTTCACTGCAGGGCCGCTGACCTCGGTGAAAGCCTGGGCGCGGTTCACGAACTGGCCTTCGCCCACCCCGGCGCCGACGGCCAGCAGCAGCACGACGGTGTGATGCGCACCGGCTGCGAAGCTGAGATTGCTCCAGGTGAGCTGGAACCCGGACAGGGTGGGTTCCGCTGGCGTGCCGTCGAGGCGCGCTGATCCTGCGATGTAGCGAAACCCTGCGGGGAAGCCGTCCACGAGCGCTACGCCCTGGACGACCCCGCTGAGCACGTTGGTGACGGTAATGGTATACGGCACGAGCTGCCCGCGCGTCACCTCGACCAACGGGGTCGTCTTACTGACGGTCAGTGCCCCGGGGGGAGTGTCCAGCTGAACTGAGACACTCGCCGAGGCGGTCTGCGCCGGGTTGCCCCAGGTCACGACGCCGGTGTTGGTGACCGTCGTGCCGGTGGCGAGCGTGCTGCCGAGCGTCGCGCGGAAGCGCAGATCGATCGTCCCGCCCGGCGCGAGCGGTCCGTAGGTCGCCGAGTAGTTCGCGGTGATGATGTTGCCGGTGACCGTCACGCCTGTCACCGAGCCGTTCATGGTCGCCGTACCGGCGACGTAGGTGAGCGCCCCCGGCCCCGCCGCGTTGAGATCGTCCGTGATCGCGACCGGGCTCACGGGGTTCGCCGAGGTGTTGGTCACGTGCACGAGGTAGTCGAGGGTTGCGCCCGGCGCCGGCGCGCCGCCTCCCACCACCGTCACCTGCTTGGTGATGCTCACCGCGGCGGTGGTCACCGTCACCGTGTGCGCGTCCTGACAGTCCAGCACCCCGGGCGTGCCGTTGGTCAGCGTGCAGGTGGAGCTCTGGCGGCTGGCGTCGCTGCTCGGGCCGCTGTACCACTGCGTCGCCCCGGCCACGTTGGTGAGCGAGGCGCCGTTCTGCGTGTTCGCATCGAGCTGTGTCTGGTAGGTGACGATGAGGCGCTGCGTCGGGCCGATCGCCGCCGCGGCACTCAGCAGGTTGAGCGTCAGCGTGCAGGTAGGCGCCCCGGCATAGCTGACCGTGTAGTCGGCGCCGGCCGTGAGCGGCCCCTTGCCCGGCACCGGTGTCACGCCGTCGGACTGGAACACCTGCGCGGAGAGGATCTGCGGGGTCGCAGTGCACATGCCGCCCGTCGCACCCGTCGGCAGCTTGTCCACGATGGTCGCGTTCCAGGCGTCAGCCGTCCCGGTGTTCTGCACGTCGAGCGTGAACCGCCCCAGCTGCCCGAGGTACATGGTTGCCGGGCCGCCCTTGGTCAGCGTGACGGCGGAGATCGGCACCGTCACCCTGTGCGCGTCCTGGCAGTCCAGCACCCCGGGCGTGCCGTTGGTCAGCGTGCAGGTGTAGGACTGGCGGCCGGTGTCGCTGCTCGGGCCGTTGTACCACTGCGTCGCACCGGCCACGTTGGTGAGCGTGGCGCCCTTCTGCGTGTTCGCATCGAGCTGCGTCTGGTAGGTGACGATGAGACGCTGTGTCGGACCGATCGCCGCCGCGGCACTCAGCAGGTTGAGCGTCAGCGTGCAGGTAGGCGCCCCGGCATAACTGACCGTG
>DASWEL010000137.1:0-3099 GCA_036394755.1 Gemmatimonadales bacterium
GTTGACGCCGGCGCGCGTGAGGGCGTACGCGGCCATCCCACCACCAGCTCCCGAGCCGACGACGAGCACGTCGACCGGCGACGATTGGGTTGCAAGGTGCATTCAGGGCTCCTTAGTAGCCGAGTGCACCGCCGGCGTACCGTGGATCGGCAACACCGACCCACCCACCGGCGGTCCTTTGGATCGCCGCAATGATCCCGCTGCGGCCGCGTCGCTCTTCCATCTTATGTCCCATCGCCTCGAGCGCCCGCACCGTGGCGTCGCTCAAACCGCCGTGCTCGAAGTAGGTCTTGTCGGGCAGCGCCTGGTGATGAATCCGTGGCGCGGCGACGGCGTCGGGGAGGCTCATGTTCTGGTCGAGCACGTTCAGAATGACCTGCGCGACGCTGGTGATGATGGTGGGACCGCCGGGGGTGCCGACCACCATCTGCAGATTGCCGGCGGTGTCGAGCACGATCGAGGGCGTCATCGCCGACAGCATGCGCTTGTTGCCGGCCACGGCGTTGGCTTCGCCCTGCACAAGTCCGTACATGTTCGGCTTGCCCGGCGCGGTCGCGAAGTCGTCCATCTCGTTGTTCAGCAGGAATCCCGCGCCGGTGACCGTCACGCCACTTCCGAACCCACCATTCAGCGTCGTTGTCACAGAGGCCGCGTTGCCCTGCGCGTCCACGATCGAGTAATGCGTCGTCTCCATCGGCTCCCCGCCGCCTGCTGCCTGGGGCGGCGTCGGCGTGGCGTGCTGCGGATCGATCTGCGACCGGAGTGTTGCCCCGTACGACTTCGACAGCAGGCGATCGAGCGGCATGTCCACGAAGTCGGGGTCGCCGAGCCAGCGGTTCCGGTCGATAAACGCTCGGCGCATCGCCTCGGTGACGAGATGCACGTAGGCCGTCGTGCCGAACGCCGGCAGGGTGTCGTAGCCCTCGAGGATGTTGAGGATCTCCCCCATCGTCACGCCGCCCGAGCTGGGCGGCGGCATCGAGTAGATCGTGCGGCCGCGATAGCTGAGCCGGACCGGCGTGCGCCACTTGGCGCGGTAGTTGCGCAGATCGTCTTTCGTAATGAGACCGCCGCCGCGCCGCATCTCGGCCACGATCAAGTCCGCGATCTGACCGCGGTAGAAGACGTCGGGACCTGAGTCGCTGATGAGCTGCAGCGTGCGGGCGAGATCGGGCTGCCGCCACACCGTCCCGGGCGGCGGCGCGCTGTCGTGCACCAGGAACTGGGCTCGGCTCGCCGGGAACTGCGCCAGGAGCGGGCGGTCGCTCGCAATGTCGCGGCTGCGCGTCGTGTCGATGACGTGTCCCTGCGCCAGGCGGATCGCCGGCGCGATCACGGTCGCCCAGGGGAGTGAGCCGTACTTCTTCCACGCCTCATACAGTCCCGCGACGCTCCCCGGCACGCCGCTGGCGAGATGGCCGACCTCGCTCTTTTTCGTGGGATTCCCCGCCGCGTCCACGAACATGTCGTGAGTCGCCGCGGCGGGTGCCGCCTCGCGGTAATCGAGCGCGGTCACTTCTCCGCCGGCGGTGCGGTGTACGATGAAGCCGCCGCCGCCGATGTTGCCGGCGTCCGGCAGCACCACTTCGAGCGCGAACGCGACCGCGACGGCGGCATCGATCGCGTTGCCGCCCTGTTTCAGGATGTCGACGCCGACCTGCGACGCCAGCGGATGCGCCGAGACGACCATCGCGTGGGATGCTGTGACGGGCCGCGCGCGCAGGGTCCAGGTCGCGGGAATGACCGCGGGGCCGCGCGTCGGTGTGGGGCCGGCAGTCGCGGGGGCCGGAGGGCGATGCGCACAGCCAAGGGCCGCCAGCAGACATATCGCGGGGAGCTTTCGCATTCGTAATCTTATCGTCTTATTCTCCTCCATGACAAACCGCGATTTCCACGATCCGCGCGCCACCGAGCAGCGCAACCCGCGCTCCGAGCGCATCGACGTCGCCTCGAGTATCGAGATCGTGGACATCATGAACGGGGAAGATGCCCGCGTCGCCGGCATGGTGCATGGGCAGCGCGAGCAGATCGCGCAGGCCATCGACTTGATCGTCGGGGTCTTCAAGGGATCTGGCCGGCTTGTCTACGTCGGCGCCGGCACGTCCGGCCGGCTGGGCGTGCTCGACGCCACCGAATGCCCACCCACCTTCGGCGTCCCGCCCACGATGGTGACGGGCGTGATCGCGGGCGGATACGGCGCGCTGGTGAAGAGCGCAGAGGGCGCGGAGGACGATGTCAACGCGGGGGCCGCCGCGATGGATACCGCTGCTGTGACTAATCGCGACGTCGTCGTCGGTATCGCGGCGAGCGGCACGACCCCGTACGTGCGGTCGGCGCTGTCGCGCGCGCAGACCCTCGGCGCCAAGACGGTGCTCGTCACCTGCGCGGCCCCGCCGAAAGTGCTCGCCGAGACGTGCGACGTCATCATCAATCCGGTCGTGGGACCGGAGGTGCTGACCGGCTCGACGCGGCTCAAGGCGGGCACGGCGACCAAGTTCGTGCTCAACATGCTCAGCACCGGCGCGATGATCCGGCTCGGCAAGGTCTACGGGAATCTGATGGTGGATCTGGTGGCGTTGAGTGCGAAGCTGCACGACCGCGGCGAGCGCATCGTGATGGAAGTCTGCGGGGTCTCGCGCGAAGAAGCGCGCCAGGTGATCGAGCGCGCCAAGGGCAGCGTGAAGCTCGCGATCGTGATGGCCCGCCGCAAAGTGGATGCGAACGAAGCGCGCAAACTGCTCGATGCGGCCGGCGGGTTCGTGCGTCCCGTGGCCGGCGACCCGCCTGCCGTGTCGCGTTCGTGACTCCTCCCCAGACGCTCGCCGTCGGTGTCATGTCGGGCACGTCGCTCGACGGCATTTCGACAGCGCTGGTACGGCTCGACGACGGCGAGGCGGAGCTCGTGGCATTTCGGCAGGAGCCGTACTCTGCGGCCGAGCGTGGGTCGATCATCGACGCGATGGCGCGGGGCACGCCCAGGGATGTCGCGTTTCTGCACGTCGCATTGGGCGAAAGATTTGCCGGGGCTGTCCTGGCGCTGCTTGCGCAGGCGCGGGTCGCGCCCAAGGACCTTTCCTTTATTGCATCGCACGGCCAGAC
>DASWEL010000138.1:0-13019 GCA_036394755.1 Gemmatimonadales bacterium
CGCCGCCGCCGCCTCCACCGCCGCCGCCGCCGCCGCCGCCTCCACCGCCGCCGCCGCCGCCGCCTCCTCCTCCACCGGCTCCGGTGCCGCCGCCGCCGCCTCCTGGGATCAACGAGGTGCACGGCATGGTGTGGGAAGACATCGACGGTAACGGCGTCCGCGATCCGTTCGGTGGTGAGATGGGGTTAGCGGGTTGGACCGTGCAGTTGTTCGATGCCAATGGGCTACTGCTGAGCAGCCAGATTACGGATGGCTCGGGCAATTACATCTTCGCTGCGCTTCCGGGCGGCACGTACAGCGTGTGCGTGGTGAGCCAGCCCGCGTATCACCAGATCGATCCGCTGAGCGGTACAGGCTGTGGAGGGTTGGGGTATTCGTTCCCGATTCAGGACAACCCGTTCGGGTCCTGGACGGTTAACATCAACTTCGCTGAGATGTTGAACCCGTAACGAGATTCACTCCTGACCAATTCAGGGTCCCGGGCAGTCCGCCGGGACCCTGTTTGTTTCCGCACTTAGCGCGGAATGAAATCCAGTCCGGGCTCGAGCCGGCGCGCGAACGCGGCGAGCAGATCGGCGGCGCGATCGAGATCCTCGAGCGCCACCATTTCATTCGGGCTGTGCATGTAGCGGTTGGGGACGCTCACGAGCCCGGTGGGAATACCGCGCATGGCGTTGTAGATCGCGTCGGCGTCCGTCCCGGTGTCGCGGGGGGCCGCCTGGATCGTAAACGCGATCTTCGCCTGCTCGGCGCACTCGACGAGCAGCTCGAATACGACGGAGCTCACCGAGGAGCCTCGGCTCAGCACGACACCGCCGCCGAGCTTGTGATCGCCCGCGTGCTTCTTGTCGGCGCCCGGATAGTCGGTCGCGTGGGTGACGTCGACCACGATCGCCACATCGGGCTCGATCCCGACCGCGCTCGTCCGCGCTCCGCTCCCGGTCCACGCGATTTCCTCGCGCGTCGACGCGACGGAAAACACTGCGGCATGCGGCGGCCGCTTCGTGGCGAGCCGCCGCAGCGCCTCCGCCGCGACGAAGGCGCCGATGCGGTTGTCGAGACTGCGGGAGACGATGCGGCCGTTGGGGTACTCCTCGACGCGGCTATCCAGCACTCCGGGATCGCCGATCCGAACTCGCGCCGCGGCCTCGTCCCGACTCGCCGCGCCGATGTCGATCCACAAGTCGATCACCTTCGTCACCCGATCCAGCTCTTCCTTCTTCAGCTGGTGGATCGCTTTCTTTCCCACCACGCCGTGCACCGGCCCCGCGCGGGTCAGAATGAGCACGCGCTGCCCGACCAGGACCTGCGAGTCCCATCCCCCGATGCCGCTGAAGTAGAGAAAGCCGTCGTCGTCGATGTGGGTGATCTGGAGGCCGATCTCGTCGATATGCCCCGTGAGCATCAGGCGCGGCGTTCCCTTGGCGTTCAATACCGCCACGGAATTGCCGTGCACGTCGACGCGGACGCTGTCGGCGAAGGTGCCGACCTCCTCGCGCCACACGCGGCCCGGTGCCTGCTCAAACCCCGACGGCCCCGCCGTGTCGAGCAGCTGCTTCAGAAATCCGACGGTCTTGATGGTCACGCTGTCGTTTGCGATGTCTTTATAGTGTCGTGATGGTGTTTACTGGCGGCGAAGGCCCGTGCGATAGAGCAAGAACCCCAGGATACCGAACATGATCAACCCAAAGGTGGCCGACGTCGCGAACCAGCCCAGGTGGTGATACAACGGCACGGCCTCAGCGAGCCAGTCAGCTGCCTTGCCGCTCCGAGACCCCCAACCCGCGATCGCCGCGACCGCGATGCCACAGATGGCGCCGCCTGCGATCAAGCCGCTCGCGAACAGAACGCCGGGACCCGACTCGATCTCGGCCAATGAACGGTTGGCCGAGCGGACCTTCCGCTCGACGAGCCAGCGCATGATGCCGCCCGCGAACATCCCCGCCGATGTGGTGATGGGGAGATACACGCCGACCGCGACCGGCAACGACTGCACACCCATCAGCTCGATCGCGATCGTCAGAAAAACGCCGATGAGCACCAGGGCCCACGGCAGCCGGTGCGTCAGAATCCCATCGGTGATCAGCGCCATCAGTGTCGCCTTGGGCGAATCCAGGCGCTTCAGCTCGTGACCGCGGTATTCGCGAATGCGTCCGCCGATGCCGGGATCCACGACGTATCGAATCTCGTGCGACCCGGGATCCACCAGGTACTTGCCGGGCGGCACGCCCTGCGTCTCCACATACACGCGAATTACCTGGTAGCTGCCGTTGTCGATCGAGTCGGTACCGCCAATGCCGAACCGTGACATCGTCTCGGTGTGCACGACCACGTTGCCGTCGGGACTCTTGCCGCTTGCCGGTGCCACGAAGCCGGACCGCGTTTCGGGGACCGGGTAGGTATAGACGCCGTTGAGGAACGTGAGGGTCCAGCCGACGGCCAGGGCCGATCCGATGGCCCCGATGAGGATCGCGATCTGTTGGCGCTTGGGGGTCGCGCCTACCAGGAAGCCGGTCTTCAGGTCCTGCGACGTGTTGCCGCCATTCGCGACCGCCACCGCGATCACGCAGGCGATCGAGATGGCGCGCACGCGATCATCGATCTTGTTCCAGCCGAGTAGCAGGAAGATGAAAGAGATCGCGATCAGGGCTGCGATGGTCATCCCGGAGATCGGGTTGGCGGAGCTTCCCACCTGGCCGCAGATGCGGGACGACACGGTCGTGAAGAAAAACCCGAAGATGATGATCAGGATGCCGCCGAGCAGGTTCACGCCGATCTGCGGCAAGAGGGAGATCGCCACGGCAAGGGCCATCGAGCCGAAGACGGTCACGCTGATTGGCAGGTCGTCATCGGTGCGGAGCTTCGCCGCGACCGCCTGGCCGAGACGGCTGGCGCGCATGTCCGCAAAACCGGCGCGAAACGCCCCGACGATCGTCGGCAGCGAGCGGGCCAACGCGATGATGCCGGCGCTGGCCACCGCGCCGGCGCCGATGTAGAACACGAACGCCGCCCGGATCTCGCCGGCGGACATGTCGCGGATCAGCTTGGTCGTGCCGAACATCGGCTCGGTCATCGCGCTGCCGAAGAGCTTGATCGCCGGCATCAGCACGACGTAGGCGAGACAGCCTCCGGCGAACAGATAGCCCGCGATACGGGGCCCGATGATGTACCCGACGCCGATCAGCTCCGGACTTGCCTCGACCCGCACCTCGGCGCCCTGGTAGGAGCGAATCACCTTGCCCGGGTACTCTTGCCACAGCTTCAGTGCCGTCATCAGGAACTTGTAGACGAAGGCGATTCCAAACGCCTGGAATACCGTCTTGGCATGGACGCCGCCGCGCTCACCGGCGATCAGCACCTCCGCGCACGCCGTTCCCTCGGGGTAGGGGAGATTGCCGTGCTCTTTGACGATCAGCGCCCGGCGCAGCGGAATCATCATGAGGACGCCCATCAGGCCGCCCGCGATCGCCAGGATCGTGACGCGCGAGATGTCGAGATCGTAGCCCATCAACAGAATCGCGGGGATCGTGAAGACGACCCCCGCCGAGACCGAGTCTGCCGCGGAGCCGGTGGTCTGGACGATGTTGTTTTCGAGGATGGTGGAGCGGCCGAGCCAGCGGAAGATCGTGATCGAGAGAACGGCAATTGGGATCGATGCGCTGACGGTGAGCCCGATCTTCAGCGCGAGATACACGTTGGAGGCGCCGAAGATGAGCCCGAGTACGACTCCCAGCACGATGGCGCGAACGGTCAGCTCGGCCGGCGACTGGGATGCCGGGATGTAGGGCTGGTACGTTGCGCCCGAGACGGCGGGCGCCGCGGCGGGGTGGCCCGCTGGGCTCGTCATAGGCGGCACAATCTGCCCCTACGACAGCATAAGTGTCCAGCAGGTGGTCCATGGACCACGCCGAACCTGGGTCGGCTCCGCGGGTATGGGGTGCCGATGACAGAATCGACATTGCAGGCCTTACGTGCCGCGCTTGCCGGCGCCTACGACATCGAGGCCCCGATTGGGCGCGGCGGGATGGGGTTCGTGTATCTGGCACGCGAGCGACGACTGGACCGGCCAGTCGCCATCAAGGTCCTCCCACCCGACCTCGCCCGTGACGAGGCCAGCCGCAAGCGGTTCCTGCGCGAAGCGCGGACCGTGGCGCAGCTGACGCATCCGAACATCGTCCCGATCTTCACGGTGGACGAGACCGACGGTTTCGTATTCTTCGCGATGGCCTACGTGGACGGCGAAACGCTCGCGCAGCGGGTCGCGGCGCGCGGCCCGCTCGATCCCCACCAGGCGGGCCAGGTGTTGTGCGATGTCGGCGAGGCGCTCGATTACGCGCACGCGCGCGGCGTTATCCATCGCGACGTGAAGCCCGACAACATCCTGCTCGATGCCGCCACGGGACGGGCGCTGCTCTCCGACTTCGGCGTCGCCCATGCGAGCCCACCTTCCAAGTCGACGGGGGTGCTGGGACGTCCGTCGGCGCCGCGCGGGCACGTCATTGGCACCGCGGCGTTCATGAGTCCGGAACAGGCGAGCGGTGACCTCGTTGACGCGCGGAGCGACATCTACTCCCTCGGTGTGGTCGGTTACTACGCGCTTTCGGGACAGCTGCCGTTCCACGCGAACACCGACGAGGGGTTCCTCGCGCAGCACATTTCGGATGAGCCTCCAAAAATCGCGACGGTCGTGCCCCCCCTGCGGGTGCCGCCGCGCCTGGCGCAGATCGTCGATCGCTGTCTCGCAAAGGAGCCGTGGGCGCGCTACCCGGACGCCGCAGCGCTGGTACGGGCGATCGCGGAAGCCGTCGCGCCGCCGGCCGTGCCGCTGGCCGTCCGCGCCTTCCTGGTGCGGAGCACCCACCTCGAGGCGCCGTCGCTGATCCATGCATTCGTGACGGGGGTCGGGCTCTTACCCGCGACCGTTGCCGCGTGGCTGTCGCCGACCACGGCCGACATCCGGGCGGCGACGAGCGTCGCGCTTGGTCTTGCCTTGATACTGCCGGTCGCGGTGGCGGTCAGTCGGGTGCGCGGCTTGCTCGCGGCCGGCCACGAACGCGAGGAGCTGGTCGCGGCGCTGGCCGCACGCCAGGCGCGGCGGCGGGAAGAGCTGGCCTTCGTGTACGGTCCAGGCCCGACGAGCTTCGAGCGCAGCATCGGATGGCTCGCGCGTCTCGCACTGGTCGCGACGATTGCCGCCGTCGCTGGCCTGTTGGGAATCGTCGAGGTCCCCCCGCTGGTCTGGCCGCTCATTCCCTCGGTCATCACCACCGGGGGGGCGACCGCATTGCTCGCGGCGATTCTTGCCCGCGCCCGTACGGAACAGCGCATCGATCCGTTGGGCGAGCGCAGTCTGCGGTTTTGGCGCGGCCCGCTGGGCGGGGCGCTGTTTCGCAGTGCCGGGGAGCGCCGCAAGCGGGTCACACCGGTCGCGTCGGTGCTGAGCCGCCTCGAAACACCTGCCTGACGACGGGAGCATTATTTTAGGGTGCCATGACGCACCCTGCTCCTGATCGGCTGTTTCTCGATTTCCAGGCTGCGGTTGTCGGGCGCTACTCGCTCGACCGCGAGCTCGGACGCGGCGGCATGGGCGTCGTCTACCTCGCGCGGGAAGTGCGGCTCGATCGGTCGGTCGCCATCAAACTCCTCCCGCCGTCCATGGCTTCGAATCCCAAGCTGCGCGAGCGATTTCTACGTGAGGCTCGAACCGCGGCCAAGCTGTCGCACCCGAATGTCATTCCAATTCACGCGGTCGAAGAGATCGGCGAGTTCGTCTTCTTCGCCATGGCGTACGTCGAAGGCGAGACACTGACCGAGCGTGTCCGGCGGCGTGGACCCTTGTCGCCGTCGGATGCGTCGCGCGTGCTGCGGGACGTCGCGTGGGCGCTAGCGTACGCGCACGGGCAGGGTGTCATCCATCGCGACGTAAAGCCGGACAACATCCTGCTTGAAAGTGGCGGCCGCGTGCTGGTGGCCGATTTTGGAATTGCGAGCGTGGTCGCCAGCGCGGGTGGGCTCACGAGCGAAGAGGTGGTCGGTACGCCCGCGTTCATGAGTCCCGAGCAGGCGCTGGGCGAGGTGGTCGACGCGCGCAGCGACTTGTACTCGCTCGGCCTCGTGGGCTTTTTCGCGCTGTCAGGGACCCTGCCGTTCGAGGGCGAAAAGGCGACGGAGGTATTGGCGAAACAGGTGACGGAGCCCGCACCGCCGCTCGCGTCGGTTGCTCCCGGTGTGCCGCGCCGGATCGCGCAGGCGATCGACCGCTGCCTGGCGAAGGATCGTGACGACCGGCCTGAGGGGACTTCGGTTCTCGCCGATCAACTCACGCGCGCACTGGAGCAGCGCCGCGAGCTGCCGCTCGCACTGCGCGTGTTCGTGAAGCGCGGTGCCCGATTCGACGATGCCGGAGCGCTCCTCTACCCGTTCCTCCTGCTCGGGGCGGTCGTGGCGGCCTCGCCCATCCTTTCGGTCGCACTCGGGTACGGTTTGTTCGCTGCGGGCATCACGCTGGTGCCCGCCGCTGTCCTTATTCAGCGAGCGCGGCGTTTGTTGAAGGCAGGGTTCGACCACGGTGACCTCGAGCTTGCATTCAAAGCCGAGCTGGATCGCGATCGCGAGGAACGCGCCGGTGGTCAACGGCTCGGGCCGTCGTGGCTCGAACGAATCTTCAAGTCCATCGGGCTGGGTGGCTTCATCTCGGCCGGCCTGCACCTGTCGGTTGTCCCCCTCCTTGTGGGCGTGTTCGTCCCGGAGGCTGCGGTGATCGGCTTCGCTGTCGGCATGTGGGGGGTGACGGGGGCTTTGATCCTGCTGCAGCGGCGCCGCGACGTCGACACCGAGTTTTGGGGAAAGGTGTGGGCGGGTCGCATTGGGCGCTGGCTCTTCAACCTGGCCCGCGCCATAACGCCGTCGCGCGCGCTACCGGCGTCGCTGACCCATCGGCCCACCGAGCTCGCGCTGGGCATGGCAGCCGAGCAGCTGTACGAGTCGCTGCCCAAAGAGACGCGCAACCAGCTCCGAGATTTGCCTGACGTGGTCCATCGACTCGAGCAGGATGCGCAGAAAATGCGGGCGCGGCTCGAGGAGCTGCAGGAGGCGTTGGCGGACGCGGACCAGCGCGTCAGTCCCGATCCGGCGATCGCGGCGCGGCACGACCGTATCGTCGCCGATCTCACCGCCGAGCGTGATCTCGTACAACAACGGCTCAAAGACGCGGTCGCGGCACTCGAAACGATCCGCCTGAATCTGCTGCGACTGCATGCGGGCACGGGAACGGTCCAGAGTCTCACGACGGATCTCGGACTCGCGCGGGAGATCGCGAGCGAGATCGGGAGACACGTCGAGGGACTGCGTGAGGTTGAAGAAGCGCTCTAGTCGCGCACCCGCTGCAGGCGCTCCACCGCCTGCTGCAGCATTTCTTCGGTCTTACAAAATGCGAAGCGCACGTACTTGCGACCCAGCTCCGGGCGCGAGTAGAAGCTCGAGCCCGGCACCGACGCCACGCCATGCTCGATGGTCAGCCACTCGGCGAACTTGTCGTCCGGCAGATCGGACAGCGCTGAGAAGTCGGCCATGACGTAGTACGCGCCCTGGGGTGGCCGGCACTTGAAGCCGGCCTCGAGGAGTCCCGCGCAGAGGATGTCCCGCCGCCGGCGATAATCCCGCGCCAGCCCGTCGTAGTAATCGTCGCCGAGTGTTTCGAGACCGACGGCGACCGCCTCCTGCAGCGGGGCCGGAGCGCCGACGGTGAGAAAATCGTGGACCTTGCGGATCGCTCCGGTCACGTCGGGAGGCGAGATGATCGTCCCGATCCGCCAGCCCGTGACACTGAATGTTTTCGACGCGCCGCTCGTCGTAATCGTCAGATCCGCCATTCCCGGTAGCGTCGCGAGAGGGATGTGCTCGCCCTCATAGTAGATGTGTTCGTAGATCTCGTCCGTGACGGCGAACGCGTTGTGCCGCTGGCACAGCTCGGCGATTGCGGTGAGCTCCGCGCGCGTGAGCACCCGGCCCGTGGGATTGTTGGGCGTGCAGACGATGATGGCGCGCGTCTTCGCCGTGAACGCCTTGGCGAGACGGTCCAGGTCGATCGGCCCCTCGGCGGGCATGGGGACGAAGACCGGTTTGGCATCGCAGAGGATTGCGTCGGGGCCGTAGTTCTCGTAGAACGGCTCGAACACTACGACTTCGTCGCCCGGATTCACGATGCCAAGTAGCGCTGATACCATCGCTTCGGTAGCTCCGCAGGTCACTGTGACCTGCGTCATTGGATCTGCGGCCATCCCGTACCAATCTTGGTACTTCGCGGCCAACGCGTTCCGCAGTCGGGCAGCACCCCAGGTGATGGCGTACTGGTTGACGTCATCGCGGATCGCGCGGGCCGCCGCGTCTTTTAGGACATCGGGGCAGGGGAAGTTCGGGAAGCCCTGAGACAGGTTGATGGCGCCGTGCTCATTTGCGAGCCGAGTCATCCCACGAATCACCGATTCCGTAAAGCCGTGTGTGCGGCGTGCGGTGCGAGTGCGCATGACGGCAAAAGATACCGCCTTGACCAGCCTTTCGGCTGGAGGTCAATTCGCTTCCTCTCGTGCCTGACACGCCTGCGTTTTCAATGAACTGGACGTGGCGGGTCCTGCTGACGGCGGGACTCGCGCTGACGCTCGCGACCTGCCAGGACGGTACGGCGCCGCAGACGACGTTCGCGCCCGTGGCCGTCGCGCCGGTTTTCCCCTCGGACGCCGCCTTGCAGTCCTTCGGACTGGCCATCGACGGCGTGCGCTTCATCGTGGTGCGGCCGTCGGCACCCCCCGATACGCTTGCCGATACGACGGTTGCGCTTCCTCCGAATGCCGAAAGCATCGATCTCGACCTACGCGTCCCGCTGATCTCATCCCCGGAGACGCTGTATGTGTCGATCGTGGCGATGTCAGGCGCGATTCCCCTCTTCACGGGGACCGCGCCGGTCGAAGTGCTGAGAGGCGTCACGCCGTCGACAGCCACGACGATTCCGGTGCTGACCTACGTCGGGCCGGGGGCCGGTGTTGATAGCATCGCTGTTCTGCCCCGGCTGCCTTTCATCTTTTTCAACGACTCGCTGCGCTTTCAGGTGGAGGCGTTTCAGGCCGGCGTGCCGGTGTCGCAGGTCTATGTCTCCTGGACGACCAGCGACACGACGGTGGCTCGAGTGAACGGCAACGGCGTGCTGCGTGCGCCGCCATTGCGGAGGTCGCTGCGCGTGATCGCACGGACGCCCGGTGGTCTCCGAGACTCGGTGATGGCCACGTTCCAGCCTGTTCCCGCGCAGCTGCTCGTCATTGGAGGTGGGGGACAGAGCGGGACGGCCGGGCTCCCGTTGGCGCTGCCCCTTGAAGTCGAAGTTCGTGCCGCCGACAACCTCCCTGTCGGCGGCGTCGCCGTCCGGTTCCGTCCGCTGGCCGGCATCGGAGCCGTGACTGATTCGGTGGTCGTGACCGACGCGGCGGGTCGCGCGAGCACAATGGCGACACTAGGGGCGGTGATCGGGTCAGAGAGCTTCGAAGCGAGGGTCAACGGGCTCACCGGCAGCCCCGCGACCTTTGTCGTCACTGCGCTCGCCGGGTCGGTTGCCCAGCTTCTGGTCGTCGCGGGTGACGGGCAGCTCGCAACGGTGAACACCCTGTTGCCGATACTGCCCGCCGTGCGGCTGCGGGATGCGTTGGGTAACGCCGTGCCGGGTGTGAGCGTGACGTTCGTCCCGACCGGCGGCGGCGTCACGGGCGGAAATGAGATTACCGACGCGACCGGCCTTGCGACCGTCGGCAGCTGGACTCTCGGGACGCTCGCGGGGGGGAACACACTCAGCGCTACGGGTGCGGGCTTCACCCACGTATTCAATGCCAACGGTGTGGCTGGACCCGCGACAGCACTGCTGGCGACCGCCGGCGACCTTCAGAGCGCCATCGTAGGCGCGGTCGTCGGCACCGCACCGGCGGTGCGGGCCCAGGATCAATTTGGAAACCCAGTTCCGGGCGTGCTGGTCACGTTTGGCGTGAGCGGCGGCGGCGGAAGCGTCTCCGGGCCGGCGCAGCTCACCAATGCCGCCGGTATCGCGACCGTTGGCGGCTGGACGCTCGGCACGATTTCGGGCGCGAACGCGCTGACGGCGACGCTCGCGACACTCACGCCGGTCACGTTCTCGGCGACCGGGCTCGCCGGCGCGGCGACACAGATTGTAAAGCTCGCCGGGGATGGTCAGGCCGCGATCGTCAACACGATCCTGCCGACTGCAACCGCGGCGATCGTGCGCGACCGGTTCAATAATCCCGTGCCGGGCGTGCCAGTCCTCTTCGCTCCGGCCTCCGGCGCTGGCAGTGTGACGGGCGGGTCGGCGGTAACGGACACGGCGGGTGTGGCGAGAGTAGGGACCTGGCAGCTCGGCACGCTGGTCGGGCAGAATACGCTTACGGCGACCGCGAGCGGACTAACCGGCAGTCCGGTGCTGTTCACGGCGAGCGGCACACGGGATGTCGCGGCTCAGTTGCTGCGCGTGAGCATCGATACACAGACGGCAACCGCCGGTCAGCCCGTAAGCATCCCGCCAGCAGTGCAGGTGGCGGACCAATTCGGAAATCCAGTTCCTAGCTTCCCCGTGACGTTTAACATCACAAGTCTGCTGGGTGGCGTTTTGGCACCCAGCACGACTACGACCGACGCCTTGGGCGTCGCGCGAGTAACAGGTTGGACGCTCGGGGTCGGCCCGGGGCTGAATACCGTCGACGCCACGGGGGCTGGCCTCGCGGGCAGCCCGATGACGTTCAGCGCAAACGGCGTCGTGACGACTGCGACCAGCATGGCGCTCAACGGTGGGGATGGGCTGTCGGGGGTGGTCGGTACAGCGTTACCGACCGCCTATTCGGTGATCGTCACTAACGGAATTGCGCCGATCCCAGGCGTGCAGGTTCATTGGGCAGCGGGCCCAGCGGGCGGATCGATGAACCCAGCGACGTCCCTCACCGACATCAACGGCATCGCGAGCTCCATACGAACGCTCGGGACTGGCTCCGGAGCACAGACCGCGACCGCCTCGGTCGGTGGCCTGCCTGGCTCTCCAGTCACCTTCACCGCCACTGCACTGGCCGGCGCGGCGACGCAGCTCGTCAAGCAGTCAGTCGATCCGCAAACCGGGACCGTGGCGACCGCCGTTACCGCACCGGTTGTAAAGGTCGCCGACCAATTTGGCAACGGCGTTGCCGGCGTCATCGTGGACTTTGCCGCCGCGGGTGGCGGCGTACTCGGAGCGGCGAAAGACACGAGTGACGGTGCTGGATTGACGAGCGTGGGCAGCTGGACGCTGGGCAACGTGGTCGGAACAAACAGCGTTACCGCGACTGCTGGTGCACTGCCCGCCAAGACGTTCACGGCTACCAGTGTCGCCGATGTCCCGGCCCGGCTCGCGTTCCTCACCGAGCCCACCCGCGCGTTAGCGGGTGACACGATTGCGCCCGCCGTGCAGGTGGCGATCCAGGACCAGTACGGCAACCTCGCGCTTCCGGCCAACGATGTCGTGTCGCTGCGCCTGGGGGCGACGCCCAACCCGGCGGCCAAACTCCAGGGCATCGTCGATGTCGCGGCGGTGAACGGGGTAGCGTCCTTCCCCAATTTGGCCGTCGACTCCGCTGGGCTTGGCTACACGCTCAACGCCACGTCCGGCAGCCTGGCCGGGGCGGCCAGCACGCCGTTCGACATCGGTGGCGTGATCAAGGCGATTCCAGTGACTCAGCTCGGGCCGGTCGCCGCCGCACTGAACACAGCGACGAAGAAGATCTACGTACCGGGAGCAACCTTGGTCTCGGTGTTGCAGAACGACCGCGAGCTGCTACCGCAACTCACGGGATTCGAGTCACCGTTTGGCGTGGCGGCGAATGCGACGACGAATCAAATCTACGTATCGAGCCTGGCGGGTGTTGCCGTGATCGACGGAGCGGTTGATCTCGTCCGTGCCCTGATCCCCGTTGGGAATGGACCGAAGGGTCTCGCCGTCGACGTGCGGACCAACTTTATCTATGTCGCGGCGAGTGACGTGCTCAAGGGCGCGGCGCTGGTCCCGATCGATGGCTCGAAAAACGTGGTCGTGTCAAATGACATCGTGGTTCTGCCGGCGGCCGGCTCGGGCGTCGCGTTCAACCCGAACGACGGGTTCGTCTACGTAGCGATTCCGACGTTCCAGGAGGTGGACGTGATCAATCCGAAGCCCGGTGGGGCTGCGATCGTGCGGCGGATTCAGGGACTGGGCAGAGGAACGTACGGCGTCGCGGTCGACACGAAGGCCAACCGCCTCTACGTGACGAACCGTGACGACAACACGGTATCAGTGATCGACATCTCCGCGCCGAACCCGGTGGACTTCAAGGAGATTTTGCGTGTGCCGGTGGGTCGCACCCCTGAGGGGCTCGGGGTCGACTCCAACGGTGGTGTGGTGTACATCGGGAACAGCGGCGATGGCAGTCTATCGCTCATCGATGCCGTGAAGCTCAACGTTTTCGCGACGCTGGTTGTAGGCCAGACCCCGAAGGCGGCCGTAGTCGATCCGTCCACAGGGCGCGTGTACGTGCCGAGCCAGCTGGACAACGTGGTGAGGGTGATTCAGCCGTAACGTTAAGGCGAAGCCTTGTCGTTACAACTTCAGTCTCACATTGATATCCACCAACACCGCATCGGGCGTGTCAACAAAGACGACGCGATTCTCGACCCGCCGAATGATCATCTTCATCTTCGGTCCTTTCCCCTTCCCCCGTCCCATGTTCCCACGGCGGTAGTACACGACCTGGTCGTTGCCGATCGTTTCGATGCGAATGACTTCGTAACCCTGCCGCACCAGCACCTCGCGGGTTACCGACACCGCGCGATCCGGCGCGACGGCGAATTCTTTCTTGTGCCCATGCCCATGTTCCTGCGCGGCGGCCGGCGCGGCACCGAACACGAGCAGACCTGCGAGCAACAGCCACGAGCGTGTCATCATCGGCCTCCTGTGGAGAGACCTATCC
>DASWEL010000139.1:0-2735 GCA_036394755.1 Gemmatimonadales bacterium
CCCCAGAACTGGTCGTAGGTGCTGGTCCAGCGCGTCCAGGCCTGCTCGTCGACCGGGTGCGTGGGGGAGCCCAGCGCGAGCAGGTAAATGAGCATCGCCTCGTTGTAACCGTTCCAGTCGAGGCTCGCGAACCCCTCTTCCGGTGTCCAGGCGAGCGCGACCGCCGGCGGGCGTGGCTGGGCCCAGGTCCAGTCCACCCGCCGGTAGATCTCCTCGGCCAGCGTTCGGATCTCCATCTCTTCCGGATCATCGCCGTCGAAGTACGTCTCGCAAAACAGCATGCCGGCGAGCAGCAGCGCCGTATCGATCGTCGACACTTCGCTCTCGTTCGAGCGCGCGCCGTTGCGCATGTCGATGAAGTGATAGAAGAACCCGTGCTGATTCGCTTCGGTGGCGAAGAAGCGCAGGGTCGCGAGCACGCGCTGGCGCGCCGCCTGCCGCGAGATATAGCCGCGTTCGACGCCGATCGGGTAGGCGGTGAGCCCGAAGCCTACGGCGGCGATGCTGGCGAACGAGGGCGTCGGATAGCGGTCGGGAATGAGGCCATTCCTGGGATTACCGGTCTCCCAGAAAAAGCGGAACGTGCGCTCCTCGAGATCCGCGAAGAACGGATCCACGGCCACGGAATGCGCGGCATCCGGGCTTTCCGGATTCGTATCACGCAGCACCCCGATTGGCGCCGGGGCCGCCGCATCGCCCCCGAGCCCGAAGCCGGCCGCCTCGCGGGCGAGCGGCGGGGTCGGATAGCGCTCGGGAGCGGGACCCATGCCGGAATTGCCGCTCTCCCACAGCAAGCGCAGCGTGCGCTCCTCGAGATCCGCGAAGAATGGACCCAGCGCAACCGGAGACGCAGGACGGAGCACGCCGATCGAAACCGACGCGGGCGTCGCCGAACTGGCGGCGGCATCTGACGCCGGCGCTGGCGAAACGCCGGCAGCGCCCGTGCGAGCGGACAACAGCGCGCAGATCGCCATCAGTAGCGGCCATGCCTGACGTCCCCGGGATGAAGCCCCGCGCGTTGGTTCGTAGCTGCCCATCACCCGCCTGCCTCCTTGCAAGGTGTTTGACCCCGTGAATCCGCGCCGCACGAGGCGCGCACGACCAGTTCGACGGGCACCGTCTCAACTGACGAACGCCCGGCGCCATCCGGGTCGGCGATGGAAACGACCAGGCTCTCCAGTGCACGCCGCCCCATCTCGGCGACGTCAACGCGCACCGTCGTCAGCGGTGGACTGACAAAGCGCGCGAGCGGAATGTCATCGAAACCGCCGAGCGCGATATCGTGCGGAACCCGAACGCCGGCTTCCGTGAGGGCGAACAGGCACCCGATCGCCATGGTGTCGTTCGCCGCGAACACCGCCTGCGGCCGGGTGTCGCTCGCGGCGAGCGCGCGGCCCGCGAGATAGCCCGACTCCTCGGTAAAATCGCCGTCGATCACCCGCGCGCGGCAGCCGGCGCCAAGCCCGGCACGATAGCCGCGTACCCGCTCCAGCGACTGGAAGTCGTTCGCCGGGCCACGGATGTGGACGATATCCTGATAGCCGGCGGCCACCAGGTGGGCGGTGATGGCGCGCGCGCCACCGAAATCATCGACCACGAACGCGGTGCCGATGCCGGCCGGCTCGTGGGTGTTCATGAGGACGGTCGGCAGGCCGCTCGGGAGCGCATCCTCGAGGCTCGCGCCGCCGATGTACGGCGACATCATCAGCAGACCGTCGACGCGCCCGTTCATCGATCGCAGCGCATCGGCTGCTTCGGCGTTATTTCCATGCGTGCTCGAGACCAGCAGGTGCAGGCCGCGCGAGCGCGCCGCGCGGTCCACACCGCGGATCAGCTCAGAGAAATACTCCCCGTGAATATCCGGCAGCAGCAGTCCGATGGTGTGGGTGCGACGGATGATCAGGCTGCGCGCCGCGGCATGGGGCGTGTAATTCAGCCGGCTCGCGGCACGCAGCACGCGCTCGCGGACGTTCGGGGTCACCGAGCTGGAGTGGTTGAGGGTGCGGGACACCGAGGCGATCGAGACCCGCGCCCGCCGCGCCACGTCCTTAATCGTTGCCGCCACACACTCTCCGTAGCAGCCGCGATGCTGCCATCCCGGCGCCAAGTAAACGTTTTCAGAGAGTCTAGCCAGCACCTCTTGTGCGTGTCAAACTCGCCCCCGGGCCGAGTCAGCATATTTCGACCCCAAGCACGTGAAGGCAATGCTTTTTGTGACGCTGTTCGCAAGCTTCAGCGTGGTCGCAGGCTGCGCAGCGCGCAAGACATGGGTGCTCGCCCCAGGCCAGCATCCGCAATCCTTCCGGCGCACGATGACCGTCGAAGCGAAGGGCCGGCTGCTGCTGTACCTGCCGGCCGGTTTCGACCGCAGCGGTGCCACCCGCTACCCGCTGCTCGTCTTCCTGCACGGATCCGGAGAGGCGGGCGAGGATCTCGAGACACTCAAGGTGCTGGGTCCGCCGAAGATCGTCGCCTCGCGCGCGGACTTCCCGTTCATTGTTGCCTCACCGCAGGCCCGCAACAGTATCGAGCGCTTTGACCCGGCGGTGCTGAACGCAATGCTGGATGAGTTGCTCGAGCAACTGCCCATAGATACGGAGCGGGTGTATCTGACCGGTGTCAGCATGGGCGGAATGTGGACTTACGCCTGGGCGAGCCAGCGCCCCGATCGCTTCGCGGCGATCGCTCCGGTGTGCGGAACCTGGGACCCGGCGGATGCCTGCCGGTTCAAGGAC
>DASWEL010000140.1:0-8461 GCA_036394755.1 Gemmatimonadales bacterium
TGGGGGCGGGGGCTTGACGGGAAACGGGTTCCATAATTACTTAGCATAAGCTAACTAATTTCCCCGGGAGGAGCAATGGAGCTCGCACAGGTGGCCAACGTCGTCCACGATATCGATCGCGCGGTGAAGTTCCACCGCGACACGCTCGGCCTGCCGCTCCTGTTTCAGGCGCCGCCGTCACTCGCATTCTTCCAGATCGGTTCGGTGCGGCTCATGCTGTCGCCGCCCGAGAATCCCGAGCAGGATCACCCCGGCTCGGTTCTCTATCTGAAGGTGAAGGACATCGAAGCGATACACCGCTCCCTCGCGGGACGAGGCGTCAAATTCGTGGATAAGCCGCATCGCGTGCACGAAGCGGCCGACTACGACCTATGGATGGCGTTCTTTCACGACCCCGACAACAACCCGATGGCGCTCATGGAGGAGAAGCCAAAGCGGAAGGCCTCCTGAACGACGACGCCACGGCCACGCCGGCAACGAGAATGTTCGCCACAATGACCGGGAGCGAGTGGATCAGCACGCCGTACAGCGCCCACAGGCCTGCCGCAACTCCCTGTACGCGCCGCAACCCCTTCGGAGTCTTGGTGAAGTACGAGACCAGGAAGACGGCGGTCGCCAGCCAGCCGATCCAGTCGACCTTGTTCATCATGCCTGCCCCTTGAGCGTCAGAATGAAAAGCCTTTTCGCAACGTGAACGCCCAGCGTTTCCCCGTCACGCCGTCCCCGAACCGGTAACCAAACGCCATTTCCGCGGCTTCCCCGCGCACCGCCCGCGTCGGGCCGAAGCGCAGCGACAGTCCGACATCACCACCCTGTCGCGCCGGCTCGTCGCCATACCACGCACCTCCATAATCGAGAAACGGCGCGACGCCCATCGCTAGAAGCCCAAAAATGTCGTCGGCGACGAGAATGCGGTCCTCGAGCACGAACCAGGTCGTGCGCGTGCCGCTGAAATCATGGACCCCGAACAACCTGGGCCCACGCTGCACGACCCACGGATCGAACTCCGCACCGGGCTTCGGGTGCGTCACCAGTCCACCTTCGGCGTGCGCGATCAGCGTGTGGCGCGGGATGTCCTGGCTCACGACGGTCAGCTGCCCGACCGTGCGCGTCGTGTCCAACCCGCTGGCGTTCACGCTCAAGACCGCGAATCCGCGCTTCCAGACGGCGGACGTCTGCCCGCTCACTTCGTACCCGACTCCCGAAGACAGCACGACACCTGCATGCAACGTGGGCGAGAGGTCCACATCCTCGCGCCGGGCGTAGGAGTTGAAGTGCTCCAGCACCCGGAACCGCACCGACCCGACGTCGATGCCCGCGCGCAACGTCGTGAACACTGAATACGGGACCCGCGAGGTGTCGGTGGCGCCAAAGTCTTCGCGGCGCCACTCCCACCCGCCCCACAGCCGGGTGTAGTGGTGGCTCGATCTGGCGACGGCGATTCCGCCGATCAGTCCCGCGCGGAGCAGGTGATGGCGCTTGCTGTCGAAGAGCGTGTCGTCGCGGAACCGGAGCACCCGTTCCTGAGCCGCTTCACCATAGATCTCGAGGGCATGTGGCGCCGCGGTCTCGTGAAACGGCAAGCCGAAGCGCCATTCACCGCGCCGGCCATCGGAGAGATCGCGGTAGCGAAGCGTGAGCGCCGTACGGCGGCCGTAGAACTGTGGATTGAAGAAATCGAAATCGAGATGGCTGCGATCGGGGTTGCGGCCATAGATGAGCGCCACCTCGGTGGCCGTGCCGAGAAAATTGCGCTCGATGAGCCCGATGTCCCACGTCTTGTCGCCGCCCACGCTCGTAAAGCTGGCCTGCGGCTGGGTGCTCCAGCCGTCGGACGTAACGGCGCGCAGCGCGAGCTTCCCGCCCGGCTCGGCACGAACCGTATCCACACGCACCGACCGAAACACCCCGAGGGTGCGCAACGACCGCTCGCTTTCCTCCATGCGCGCCCGATCGAAGGGGTCGCCACGGTTCAGCAGTAAGCGTCGCCGGATCACCCCCTGGCGCGTCCGCACATGCAGCCGATTCGCGAGGTGCGCGACCCAATCGGGCGCCGCGTCCGCGCGGTCGAAGATGTTGCCGTTCTCGATGATGACCGTATCGATGGTCTGATGCGCCGATGGGCGGATGGGCTGATCGGCAGTTTGGGCAGATACGCGATCGACCGAGCTGATGGCGATCGCAATCAACAACGCCTGGACGCAACGGCCCATCCGCCCATTCGTCGATCCGCCCATCAGGGACGTATCCCGTGAATGCGCTGCCGCAGTCGATACGTGGCGTGTTTGGTCGGATCGTTCCAGGCGGTGAAATACAGCGTCGCGTCGATCCGACCGGCGATCTGCCGCGAGCCCCGGGTCTGCATCATGTACGTCCCCCGCACGGAGTCCGGTCGCAGCGGCCGGCACAGGCACGTCACGGTCGCCCAAGCCGGAATCGAGTCTCCCAGCGGATAGTGATGGCCGGCGGAGAGCCGCCGCGCGTCGCCGAGATCGAGCCCGACCGTCAGCGCGTACTCATCACCGAGTGCGTCGCTCGGATCGAAATCGAACCGCGCGAGCAGGACGTCGTGGCGCTCGATGACATTGGTATCGACGCGCAGGTAGACCACGGTGTAGCGCGGGTCGGGTTCAACGATGATGCGGCCGTGCTGCTCCCACCGTCCTGCCTGCTGCAATCCTTCTGTGTCGCCCGGCCGCGGCAGGACGTCGCACGCCGAGGTCACCCCGGCGATCAGGGCCAACATGCGAACCAGTGTCATTGGGTAACGTCAAAAGATATACACCGCACGGCCAGAGCGGCCGTGCGGCAGTGAAGCTACAGCCCCGGCGTCAGTACAAGTACGCCACGCCGAGCGCGACGCTGACTTGATCCTTCTTGGCGTTGAAAGCCGCCAACGTGGATCGATCGTACCTCACCTCGGGACGGACGATGGCATTCGGCCACGTCCGGATGTTCAACGTGGCCGTCGCGCTGCCAAACTTCTGCCCGGTGTTCGCAGGAAAGCCCATCGCCCCGCTGGTGCGCGCGCCGTTCACGTCGTTCACGTAGTCGCCCCGCAACGCAAGCCCGACCGCCGTGCTGACGTCGTACGTCACCCAGCCGCCGATTGCCCACCATTTGGCATCCTGGGTTGGGGTCGGCAAGGCAGCGTTCGCCTGCTCGCGGCCGTAGTCACCCTGCAGCCAGAATTGCATCGTGCCCAGCTTCCGCCAAATCAGTGCGTCGACGCCGTAGCGATTCGCGTGGTCGTTGCCGGACTCCTCCGGGCCCCAGAACCCAACGATCCCTACCGAGGTGAGCGTATCGGGTGAGATCCCGACACGTCCCATCAGCGACTTGCGTTTGTTGTTGTCCGAAACCTGGTCCCATCCGTTGATCACCCGGAGCTGCACGTCGAGGTGCTTGTTGAGCTTCGTTTCGACGCTCACGCCCACCGCGGTGAAGTTCTCGACGTAGATGAACTGGTTTCCCTCTGACCAGCTCGTGTTGCCGGCGGTCTCGATCATCTCCAGACCGAGCAGCGTGGGCATGCGCCCCGCCTTGAACTGCACGCCGCTCCCATTCGCGGTTGGGAGGTTCAGCGTGACGTAGAGGTGGGGGATATCGGCCTGGGTGCCGAGGTCGAGTGCCCCTCCCCCAGACTTGATCACAGTGGCGTTCTGGCCGAACAGGACCTCGGTGTGGAATCCGGCGCTGCGCTTCGCGGGGTCATACGGCTTGTCCAGCACAACGCCGAACGCGTTCAGAGTAAACCGGTTCTGCAGACGATCGTATAGCCGCCCGACGATGATCGTATCCCCAGCGCTGTGCCGGGAGTAGACGTACGACGCCTCGGCCCAGCCGCTCAGCTTGAGCGGGGGTGGAGGCGTTTGCGCGGCCAGCGATGCCGTCACGAGCAGCAGGCCGGCGAGTGCGACGGCGCGCATCAGATCGCCTCCGGCTGGGGTTCGAAAGCCGGTTCGGCGGCCGCAGTCACGCGCTGCTCGTCGATGACCATGACCGTCGCGGCTTCCGGCGTGGTGGTATAACCCTCCACACCCATCTCCGGCACGTCGAGCCCGAGCTCCTCGACTTCAGCCGACACGCGATGGCCGCCGACCACGAGGCCGGTGACCTTCCACGCGACGAACGCCATTGCGCCGACGGCCACGAAATTGGTCACGCCGCCCACGAGTTGGGCCAGAAGCTGCGACGCGTCGCCGTAAAACAACCCGCGCACCGCCCCGTCGACTCCGTTCCAGCCGGCCCCATACGTTCCGTCCGCGAGCAGGCCGACCGACAGAATCCCCCACAGCCCGCACACTCCGTGGACCGAGATGGCGCCCACGGGATCGTCGATCTTCAGCGACCGCTCGATGAAGAGCACCGCCGCGCAGACGAGCACGCCCGCCACGCCGCCAATCAGCACGGCGGAGGGGGCCGTCACGAACGCGCACGGCGCGGTGATGGCGACGAGTCCGGCGAGCGTCCCATTCGCGAGCATCGACGGGTCGGGCTTACCATATTTCCGCCACACGTAGAGCATGGCCGTGATCCCTCCCGCCGCCCCAGCCAGCATCGTGTTCGTCGCGATGACCCCGATGCGCAAGTCCGAGCCCGCCAGCGTCGAGCCCGCGTTGAATCCGAACCACCCGAAGGCGAGGATGAACGTGCCGACCAGCGCCATCGGGATGTTGTGGCCCGGGATGGCATTCGCCGTTCCGTTGGCGTTGTACTTCCCGCGCCGCGGGCCCAGGAGGATCGCGGTGATGAACGCCATGACGCCGCCCGTCATGTGCACCACGGACGATCCCGCGAAGTCCACATGGCCGTGCCCAAGCCCGAGGTTCTTGCCGAGCATGGCAAGCCAGCCGCCACCCCACGTCCAGTTCGCGTAGATCGGATAGATGAAGGCGCCGACGAACACGCTGAACACCGCGAACGCGACGAATCTCCACCGCTCGGCCAGCGCTCCTGTCGGGATCGTGGCCGCAGTGTCCATGAACACCATCTGGAACAGGAAGTACGCGAAGACCGGGGCGGTGTAGGCGACGCCCGTGAGGAAGAACCCGGTTCCTCCGAACAGGCCCCACGACTTGCCGCCGATCGTCACCGAGACTTCGTGCGACAGCCGATCGTAGCCGCCGAGCGTGCCGAGTGGCCCCACGCCGCCCGCTTGCAGGGCAAAACCCACAGCCCAGTACGCCAACATCGCAATGCCGTACACCATGAAGTTCATCGTCATGGTGTGCGCGGCGTTCTTCGCGCGCGTGAAGCCGGTCTCGACCAGCGCGAAGCCGGCTTGCATGAACATCACGAGAAAACCGGCGACCAGCGTCCAGACGAAGTTGATGGCAACGGTGTTGGCGTCCATGTCCCCCTCGGGCGTTCGCGGTGTCAGTAAATTCGTGCATGATACGCACAATTCTGTGTACACTCTGCAGATCATCACGCACAGCTGGAGCACACGTGTAGACCAATTCGTGCATTACTTGCACGAATATGCACATACTGTGCCATTGGGGGAAGAGGGGGGCCGAGGGGGGGACGACGTTCAGTACTGGGCTAGGTAGCGCTCGACCTCCCACTCGCTCACGCGGCCGATGTACTCCTGCCATTCCTCTCGCTTGGCCTCCACGAACCGTTCGTAGATGTGTGACCCCAGGGCGTCACGGACCACGTCGTCCTTGTCGAGCATATCCAACGCCTCGTGGAGGTCGCGCGGCAACTCATCGATCCGATACTTACGCCGCTCGCGGAAGCTCATCGCGAAGATGTTCTTGTTCACCGGATCGGGCGGAGTGAGCTTGCGCTCGACGCCGTCCAGCCCGGCCGCGAGCTGTACCGCGAGGGCCAGGTAAGGGTTCGCCGATGGATCGGGCATTCGCAGCTCGCAGCGGGTGCCGATGCCACGGCGGTCGGGGATGCGGACCAGCGGGGACCGGTTGCGCATGGACCACGCCACGTTGGTAGGGGCCTCGTAACCGGGGACCAGTCGCTTGTAGCTATTGACCAGCGGATTGGTGACCGCGCAGAACCCACGGGCATGCTTCAGCAGCCCCGCGATGTACTGCAGCCCCACGGCGGACAGCTCCCATTTCGCCTTGGGATCGTGGAACGCGTTCGCGCCTTTGCGGAACAGTGACTGATGGGTGTGCATGCCCGACCCGTTCTGTCCGAAGATCGGCTTGGGCATGAACGTCGCCAGGAACCCGTGCCGGTACGCCACGTTCCGCACCACGAATCGAAACGTGGCGAGGTTGTCGGCCGTCTCGAGGGCCTCGGCGTAGCGGAAGTCGATCTCGTGCTGCCCCGGCGCCACCTCGTGATGCCCCGCTTCGACTTCGAACCCCATCGCGACGAGATCCTTCACGATCAGGCGGCGAATCTCCTCGGCGCGATCGACCGGTGTCTGGTCGAAGTAGCCGCCGTGATCGTGCGTCACCGTGGTCGGCTCACCGTCCGAATTCAATTGAAAGATGAAGAACTCGGCCTCGACACCGGCCATCATCTCGTAGCCGAGCGCCTTGGCTTTCGCGATCTGGCGCTGCAGCGCCTGGCGCGTGCAGCCCGCGAACGACGAGCCGTCCGGATTGTAGATGTCGCAGATCACCCGACCGACCTTGCCCGCGGCGTCACCGTTCGGCAGCACGCGGAAGGTGTCCAGATCGGGCCGCAGCACCATGTCCGATTCCTCGATCCGGACAAAGCCTTCGATCGAGGAACCGTCGAACATGATGTCGCCTTCGAGGGCCTTCTCGAACTGGCTCGCGGGCACCTCGACATTCTTGTTGATGCCCAGAATGTCGGTGAACTGGAGGCGCAGGGAGCTGATATCCTGCTTTTTGGCGGCGTCGAGGATTTCGCGTTTGGTGGTCATAGGAAATTTGGGGCGGTAAAGAGGCGGTAAGGGGCGGTAGGTGTACCGCCACCTACCGCCCCCTACAACTCCTACCGCCGCTTCAGTTCAAGCGTCGTAATAGAGGAAAAACTCGTACGGGTGCGGCCGCAAGGCCACCGCGTCGACGTCCTTGACTCGCTTCATCTTCAGCCAGGTGTCGATGAGATCCTGCGTGAAAACTCCGCCGTCGAGCAGGAACGCGTGGTCGGCCTCCAGAGCCTGCAGCGACTCGAGGAGACTTCCCGGTGTGTTCTTGACGTGCTTCCGCTCTTCCGGCTCCAGCTCGTACAGATCCACGTCCATCGGCTTCGGCGGCTCGATCTTGTTCTTGATGCCGTCGAGGCCGGCCATCAACAGCGCCGCGAACGTGAGATACGGGTTGGCCGACGGATCGGGCGCCCGGAACTCGAGCCGCTTGGCCTTCGGCGACGTCGAGTACATCGGGATGCGGCAGATCGCCGACCGGTTGCGCTGCGAATAGATCAGGTTGATCGGTGCTTCATAGCCCGGCACCAGCCGCCGGTAGCTGTTCGTCGTGGGAGCCGCGAAGGCGAGCAGCGCCGCCGCGTGCTTGATCAACCCGCCGATATACCAGCGCGCCGAGTCGGAAATCAGCGCGTAGCCGTTCTTGTCGAAGAACAGGTTGTTCGTACCGTTCCACAGGCTCATGTGCACGTGCATCCCTGAGCCGTTGTCGCCGAACATCGGCTTCGGCATGAACGTCGCCGTGTAGCCGTTCTTCGCGCACACGTTCTTCACGATGTACTTGTACATCATGACCTGGTCGCCCATGCGCGTCAGCGTGTTGTAGCGCATGTCGATTTCGGTCTGGCCCGCCGTGCCGACCTCGTGATGGTGCACTTCGACTTCGATACCCGCGGCGATCATCGCCAGCATGATCTTGGAGCGCAGGTCCTGGAGACGGTCCGTCGGAGGAACGGGGAAATAGCCTTCCTTGTGACGCGGACGGTGGCCGAGGTTGGGCGTCCCGTTCGCGCCGCTGTTCCAGATGCCCTCTTCGGAATCGATGTGGTAATAGCCTTCATGCGCGTTCTGATCGAAGCGCACGGAATTGAAGATGTAGAACTCGGCCTCGGGCCCGAAGTACGCCGTCGTGGCGACGCCGCTCTTCTTCAGAAACGCTTCGGCCTTGCGCGCGACGTAGCGCGGGTCGCGCGAGTAGGGCTCACGCGTGATCGGATCCACGATGTCGCACGTCAGGGAAAGCGTCGGCACTTCCAAACAGGGGTCAACGAAAGCGCTGGCCGGATCGGGCATCAGCAACATGTCGCTCTCGTTGATGGCCTGGAAACCGCGGATCGACGAGCCGTCGAATCCCAAACCGTCCGTGAACGTGTCTTCCGCGAGCTCCTTCAACGGAATCGAGAAATGCTGCCAGGTGCCGGGCAGATCCGTGAACCGCACGTCCACGATCTGCACGCCTGCTTCTTTCGCACGGCGGATCACATCCGCCGGCGCTGTGCCGGTAGCGGCTTTCCCACCGGTGACGGTGGGTTCCAACGTTGCTGTCATTGCGAGGGGTCTCCTTCCCGAGTCGGTGAGACGCTGTGCAAGCGG
>DASWEL010000141.1:0-2125 GCA_036394755.1 Gemmatimonadales bacterium
GCTGCAGATACGCGATGGGTTGGCACGTTCGACGCAGTGAGTCTGCCGCATGAACAACTTCGGTGTGACAGAGGACGAGCGACCCCCCGACCCGCTGGCGGCGTTTGAACGTCTTTGTGACCGCGCTATCCAGTATCTCGATTGCCTACGCTACGAGCGTGCACGCGCCGGAGACAGCGAAGGCGATCCCGATCAGACGACGTGATGGAGCGTCGCGCCTTCCCTGTCTAGCGGGCTGCGTCTGCCGGCCACCCCGCTCCCCGCTTCCCTCCGGCTGGGTGGCACCGCCGTTGCTCGCCAAGTGCGCATGGCCAAGACGCCCGACGATGCGCGGCCCGCTGGCCTCCGCCCTCCGCCTGAGACGAAGGCGGCGGACCCAAGCGTACCGACTGCCCAAGAGCCGCGGCGACCACTACGCCCCATGAAGCGCGACGGGCGGCGCTGGCGCGCGAACGTGAAGCCGTCACCGAAGCTTTCCGGGCTCGATCGTGAGTTCCGGCGCCGGGCGGGCTGAGACCAATGCCGCGGCCGATCTGGAAGGGCGCCATCAGCTTCGGGCTCGTGACCATCCCGTGAGGTCCACAGAGACGTCGGGCGGCCAAGCGAGCGGCCTGATGATCGTCGTGCGTCGCGCAACGCTCGTTATCGCTGCCGGCGTGGCGACCGCCGCGTGCGCGCACGTACCGACGGGCCCGAGCGTCATGGTTCTCGCGGGAAGCGGAAAGACGGTGGAGCAGTTCCGCGCGGATGACGCCGCATGCCGACAGACGGCGACTCATGAGGTGGAGAGCACGAAAGGCGGCGAAGTGCCCGCCCAGCGGCGCTACGACATGACCTACCTGCAGTGCATGTACGCCCAGGGCCACCAGATCCCCGCGCCCGGCCAACGTCCGACTGACACGTCGTCATCGACCGCCGTGCCGCCTGGCACACCGACGGCTGCGCCGGCAACGTGGCCTCCAACGAGGGCGCAAATCGATTGCGAACAAAGCGGCGGTGTGTGGCGGGCGGCGCTCAACTTCTGCGAGTTCCCGGCGCCCGATTTTCCGAGCAGGCGCTGGAGGTAGATCGCCGACATCTGCGAATCCCTGCGGTCGCGCTTCGCCACGTGAAACCGCCGGACGAGGACAAGATCGAGCGCGAACTTGTGGGCGGCGTGTCTGGCGTTACCGCCGGCACCACAGGGGACTGACGATCAGCCGGCGTGGGCGAACCCCTGCTGTCAAGCCAGATCTTCTCGAATCACGGCGTTCGATTCCGCGGTAAGCGGCTTCAGGGCAGGAGAAGCCGACCGAGCCCACCGATATGCGAGCTCGGTCGGCAGATCACGAACTTACTTACAGGCGCCGGCGTCCCAGGTATACCTTCTACTTGGAGGCGAGCAGCTTACGGGCCTGCGGTCAGGCAGCGGTGCGGAGCCATACTCGCACTGACCGGATCGCCGCGCGGATCGTCTCCTCCGAACCAGAGATCGAAAATCTCGATCCCTTGAGCAGAGTCGTCGTTTCCAGGCGGCAGTCATGCGCTTTGCACCATTCCCCGATGGTCTGCTTGAGGTCGTACCCGTATGGGCCGAAGTAGATGAAGTCGTAATGGTTCATGTTGCTGCTCCTGCGGGTGGGGAAAATGTTTCTTACTCGATGTGACAATCTCCAAGACCCTGTTGAGCAATCGAAGTGCCGCACCGCAGCCACGTCATTTCGCTGATGCTCGTCGCGGAACGCGACACTGATGACGTCAACTGTCACGTGGATGTCGGCCTTCTGAGCGAGCATCCGAACCTACCACCCCTTGACCAACGACTGGGCGATGTGCCGGTTCTGGTCTGACGACTAACTCATCTGTCCTTGTGGTGCTGGCGGCAGCTCAGACACGCCGGACGCGTCGGCGACGGCCGCGTCCTGAGGGGGCGCGATCGGAGATGCAGACCTATCCCGTTGTTTGGTATTCGACTCGCCCCGCTTCCGTGACCCGTCGAGACGCGTCGAGAATCTCCAGCGAGACGAGATCACCGACGGCGTCGTAGTCCAGGATCACGCCGGGCTTGTCCTCGTCGCTCTCCGCGACGGCGACCCCGTCCTTCAGTACCACACTGAGCGTATCCGTCCGACGGTCGTAGGTGATC
>DASWEL010000142.1:0-3777 GCA_036394755.1 Gemmatimonadales bacterium
CAGGTGAACGTGCCGGCGATCGTCGTCTTCCTTAATAAGTGCGACCTGGTGGACGATGCCGAGCTGCTGGACCTGGTCGAGCTGGAGGTGCGCGAGCTCCTCAGCAAGTACCAGTTCCCCGGCGACGACATCCCGGTGATCCGCGGTGCCGCGCTCAAAGCGATCGAAGGCGATAAGCAGTGGGTCGGCAAGGTCGAGGAGCTGCTCGCCGCGCTCGACAAGAGCATCCCGGTACCGAAGCGCGAAGTCGACAAGCCGTTCCAGATGCCGGTCGAAGACGTCTTCTCGATCACCGGCCGCGGCACCGTCGCGACCGGTCGGATCGACAAGGGCAAGGTCAAAGTGGGCGACGAGGTCGAGATGGTGGGCTTCGGCACCGACAAGAAGACGGTCGTGACGGGCGTCGAGATGTTCCGCAAGCTGCTGGACGACGGCCAGGCCGGCGACAACGTCGGGCTGCTGTTGCGCGGCGTCGAGAAGGACCAGATCGAGCGCGGCATGGTGTTGGCCAAGCCCGGCTCGATCAAGCCGCACACACAGTTCGAATCGGAAGTCTACGTGCTGACCAAGGAAGAGGGCGGGCGGCACACGCCGTTCTTCAAGGGCTACCGGCCGCAGTTCTATTTCCGCACGACGGACGTGACGGGAAATGTCGAGTTGCCGGCGGGCGTGGAGATGGTGATGCCGGGCGACAACACGAAGATGGCGATCGAGCTGATCACACCGATCGCGATGGAAGAGCAGCTGCGATTTGCCATCCGAGAGGGCGGACGAACGGTTGGCGCGGGTGTCGTTACGAAGATCCTGAAATAGTCGGATGGGCGGATCGCCGGATCGGCGGATGGAAATACCATCCGACCATCCGCCGATCCGACAATCCAACGAGGACCGAATGGCTAGCAAGATCCGAATTCGTTTGAAGGCGTTCGACCACGCGCTCATCGACCAGGCGGCCGCAGACATTGTACGGACTGCTGAGAAGACGGGAGCGCAAGTCTCGGGTCCGATCCCACTGCCCACAAAACGGCAGCTGTGGACGGTGCTCCGCAGCCCGCACATCGACAAGAAGAGCCGCGAGCAATTCGAGCTCAAGACGCACAAGCGCCTGATCGACATCCTCGACTCGCGCTCGCAGACCGTGGACGCGCTCACCAAACTCGATCTGCCCGCAGGGGTGGACGTAGAGATCAAAGTCGAGTAGGGACATGAACGGACTGATTGGTCGCAAACTGGGAATGACGCGCGTCTTCGACGCCGCCGGCACGCACGTGCCGGTTACGGTGATCGAGGCGGGGCCGTGCCCCGTCATCTCCGTCGCCGAAGGGCGGGCGGAGCTCGGCTTCGGCGCCAAGAAAGCAAAACGTACCCCCAAGGCGCTGGCCGGCCACGTGAAGAAGGGCGGGGTCGAGATTGCGCCGCGCATCATCCGCCGCTTTGACGTCACGGGCGACGCGCCCGCGGCGGGCACCGCGGTCACCGTGGCGATCTTCGCCGAAGGCGATCGCGTGAAGGTGAGGGGCGTATCGAAGGGCCGCGGCTTTCAGGGCGTCGTGCACCGTCATCACTTCCACGGCGGCCCCGAGACCCACGGCAACACGCGGCACCGCAAGCCGGGATCGATCGCGCCGGGTACCGATCCGTCGCGCATCATCAAAGGCAAGCGGATGCCCGGTCATATGGGCGCCCGCAACTTCACCGAGATCGGCCTGCGCGTCGTGAAGATCGACGCCGAGCGCAATCTCCTGTTCGTGCGCGGCTCGGTGCCGGGGCCGATGAACGGCCTGGTTACCGTCCGCAAACAGGGAGGCCCGAGCCGCCATGATTGAGGCTCCCCACTACTCCGCGGCCGGCGCCAGCAAGAAAGCGGTCAGCCTGCCGGAGGCGCTGTTCGACGGTACGGTGAACGAGGACGTGCTGCACCGCGGGGTGATCACGTTCCTGTCGAACCAGAGGCAGGGCACGAGCAACACGTTGACCCGCAGCGAGGTCTCGGGCGGCAATCAGAAGCCGTGGCGGCAAAAGGGCACCGGTCGCGCGCGGCAGGGCTCGACGCGCGCTCCCCATTGGCGGCACGGCGGCATCGCGCACGGGCCGCATCCGCGCAGCTACCGACTGGGGATTCCCAAGAAGATGCGCCAGCTCGCCAAGAAGTCGGCGCTCAACGCGCGCGCGCGTGAAGGCGCGTTGCTGATCGTCGACGCGCTCGAGTACGAAAAGCCGAAGACCAAGGACTTTGCCGGGCTGCTGAAGAAACTCGATGCCAGCAACAAGAAGGTCCTGGTTCTCACCGCGACCGACGCGCACAACGTCTATTTGTCGGGCCGCAACATCCCCGACGTGCAGGTGATGCGCTTCGCCGACGCGACGGCCTACGAGATCCTCTGGGCGCAGACGGTGGTCGTGGAGATCGGCGCGCTGGAACAGGGATCAGGGGGCGAGACTGGGGCCAAAAAGGAATCGACGGAGGCGAGCGATGCCTGAGCTGCACGACCTGATCGTCCGGCCGGTGGTCACGGAGAAGTCGTCCGCGGCCTACGGCGCGCGCAAGGAGTACGCGTTCCGCGTGCACTCCGAAGCGACCAAGCCGCAGATCAAGGCGGCCATCGAAACGTTGTTCAAGGTGTCGGTCACCGGCGTCCGCACCATGATCATGCGGGCCAAGCGGCGGACGTACGGGCGCTACCAGGGCCGCCGGCCGTCCTGGAAAAAGGCGATCGTGACCCTCAAAGAGGGCGACGCGATCGAGGTGTTCGAGGGCTAAATGGGAATTCGACAGTTTCGGCCGATGACGCCAGCCACGCGCTTTCGCTCGGTCTCCGACTTCTCCGAAATCACCAAGACGGAGCCGGAGAAGACGTTGCTCGAGCCGTTGCGGCGGACCGGTGGGCGCAACAACAAGGGCCACATCACGAGCCGGTATATGAGCGGCGGGCACAAGCGGCAGTACCGGCGCATCGATTTCCGGCGCGACAAGTTCGCCATTCCGGCGCGCGTCGCCAGCGTCGAGTACGATCCGAACCGGACCGCGCGCATCGCCCTGCTGCACTACGATGACGGCGAGAAGCGCTACATCCTCGCGCCCAAAGGGCTGAACGTCGGCGACACGGTGGTCTCGGGGCCCGGGTCGGACATTCGCACCGGCAATGCGATGCCGCTGTTCGAGATCCCGCTGGGCACCGCGGTGCACAACATCGAGCTGAAGATCGCGCGCGGCGGCCAGCTGTGCCGCGGCGCGGGGACGAGCGCGCAGGTCGTGGCCAAAGAGGGCAACTACGTCACGCTCCGGCTCCGCTCGACGGAAATGCGGATGGTGCGCGGCGAGTGCCTTGCGACGATTGGCGAAGTCGGGAACGCCGAGCACGAGCTGTTGTCGATCGGCAAGGCGGGGAAGTCGCGGTGGCTGGGCCGCAGCCCCCGCGTCCGCGGCGTGGCGATGAACCCCGTCGATCACCCCCTCGGCGGCGGCGAAGGCAAGAGCTCGGGTGGCCGGCCGCCCACGAATCCGTGGGGCAAGGTCGAGGGCAAGAAGACGCGGCACAAGAAGAAGCATTCGACGAACCTCATCGTGCGCGGCCGCAAGCGCGGGAAGGCGACGACGTAATGGGACGCAGCGTCAAGAAGGGCCCGTATGTCGAAGAATCACTGATGGTGAAGATCCGGGTCCTGAACGAGCGGAACGAGAAGAAGGTGTTCAAGACCTGGTCGCGGCGCAGCACGATCACGCCCGACTTCGTGGGCCACACCCTCGCGGTGCACAACGGGAACAAGTTCATCCCC
>DASWEL010000143.1:0-2609 GCA_036394755.1 Gemmatimonadales bacterium
GGTCTGTGGCCAGCCATGCGGATGGTGGAGAACGGTGCACCGCGAGTGCGAACCACAAAAGGAAGCGATCGATCACGTCCGATTCGCGGAGCACCGCCAGGAGGAACAGGCAGCGGAGGCGCAGTACCCCATCATGGTCGACGAGCTGGGCCGCCGGCTCGGCGAGCATTTGCGACCGGTCGAGACGGCGCCAACTCTATTCTCCCCTTACGGCATTGGGACGAGGCTGTACGGCCGTGCGCGGTATGACGAGGTGACGGACTCCTACGTCGCGACGCAGTGGTTTTGTGTGTTTTGGATTCCGATCGCGCCGTTAGCGCGGTATCGCGTGGTCCGCAGGGCGGGGAGGGGTTGGGCGTTCATCGCGCAGGTGATGGACGATTTGCCGTGAACCCTGCGATGCGGTCGCGAGCCTCTATCCAGCTCGAGTATTTTCCGATTCATCTAACGCAGACCTCGACCGATCGCCGTGACAATATGGAAGCTATCAATCCCGGAGGGTGATGTTACCTTGCCCTAATGCCTGAGCTCCGACTTCCTGTCCGGCGCGGCCGGCGCCGCCTGGTGCTGTGGCTGGTCGTGGGCCTCGGCCTGCTGATCTTCTTTATCTCACCCCTCGTTGGGCTGCTCGCAGAGTGGCCGTGGTTCAGCGCGCTGGGGTACGAGCGGGTGTTCGCGACCCGGCTGGTGGCATCGTTCACGCTGGGGGTGTTGGCCGGGGGCGTGGCGTTTGCGTTTCTGTACGCCAATCTGCGCTTCGCCCAGCGGGGCATCGTCCCCAACCCCGTGGTCATGCAAGCGAGCGCCCAGACGCCGGCGGTCGACGTGACCCGCCTGGTGCGCCGGCTGGCGCTGCCTGCGGCGCTCGTGTTCGCGTTGTTCCTCGCCCTCGCCGTCTCGACGGGCTGGATGCCGGTGCTGCAGTTCCTGCATCAAACACCGTTCGGCGTCACGGATCCGGTATTCGGCCGAGACCTCGCCTACTATGTCTTCACGCTGCCCATCGTGACCGGCGTGCTCGCGATCCTGACGGTGCTCGTCACGGTGTCGCTGCTCGCCTGCGGCGCGCTGTACGCGCTGCGCGGCGACGTCGTGGTCTATCGCCGGACCGTGACGATCGAGCCGTCCGCCCGGCTGCACCTGGGGCTGCTGATCGCCGCGATGTTCGTGCTGACCGCGCTGCGGATCTACTTCGTGCGGTTGCCGGGCACGCTGTACTCGACGACCGGTCCGCTGGTCGGCGCGAGCTTCGCCGATCTGCACGGCAGGCTCACCGGCCTGCGCATCGCGGGGGTGGCCGCCATCCTGGGCGCGGTCCTGGTGCTCGCCGGGTTGCGCACAAAGCGCCCGGCACGCATCGCGCTGCTCGCGGTCGCGGGCTATTTCGGGGTCTCGCTGCTGGGCGTCTTCGTCTATCCCGCCATCGTGCAGAAGTTCGTGGTCGCGCCCAACGAGCTCTCGAAAGAGACGCCGCAGCTGCGCCGTCACATCGACGCCACGCGCCGGGCCTGGGGCCTCGACAGCGTGCTGGTGCGCGATCTCTCGGGCGAGGCTCGGCTCACCGAGCGCGACATCCAGGCGAATCGCCCCACCATCGACAACGTGCGGTTGTGGGACCGCGACCCCCTGCTGCAGACGTTCGGCCAGCTCCAGGAGATCCGCACCTACTACGACTTCGTGTCGGTGGACGACGACCGTTACGTCGTCGACGGCCGCTACCGCCAGGTGATGCTGTCGCCGCGCGAGCTGAATTCGGCGTCGCTGCCGACGCGCACCTTCATCAACGAGCGGCTCACGTTCACCCACGGGATGGGGCTGACGCTCGGACCGGTCAACGAGGTGACCGAGGAGGGGCTGCCGGTCCTGTTCATCAAGGATCTGCCGCCGGCCTCGGCCGTGTCGCTCGCGGTGAAGCGACCGGAGATCTACTTCGGCGAGCTGACGGACAACTGGGTGTTCGCCAACACCGGCCAGCAGGAGTTCGACTATCCCTCGGGCGATGAGAACATCTTCGGCACCTATAAGGGCGACGGCGGGGTGGTGGTGGGCGGTCTGCTGCGGCGCCTGGTATTCGCGGCGTATTTTCGCTCGCTGAAAGTCCTGCTCTCGAGCGACATCACGAGCGCGAGCCGGGCGATGTACATCCGCAACATCCGCGAGCGCGCGCATACGGCGCTGCCGTTTTTGCTCTTCGACGCCGACCCGTACATGGTGATCGATAGTGGCGGGCGACTGCGCTGGATCCTCGATGCCTACACCGCGACGACGCGCTATCCGTACGCGCAGCCGCTGCGCGACGGCGTGAACTACATGCGCAACAGCGTGAAGGTCGTGATCGACGCGTACGACGGCTCCGTGACCGCCTATCAGGCCGACGCGGCCGATCCGCTGGTGCGCACCTTTGCCAAGATTTTCCCCGGGATCTTCCACCCGCTCGATTCCATGCCGGCCGATCTCCGGGCGCATTTGCGCTATCCCGAGGATCTGTTTCACGTCCAGACCGAGTTGTACGGCACCTATCACATGGCGGAGCCGGACATTTTCTATCATCGCGAGGACCAGTGGCAGAAGCCGGTGCTCTCGATCGCGCCGGAGCGGCCCGATCCGTT
>DASWEL010000144.1:0-32230 GCA_036394755.1 Gemmatimonadales bacterium
CTTCCACAAGACGTACGACTGCACGATCGGAATCACCGCCATCACCAGGATGGCGACGACGAACAACGGCAGAAACGCGCCGTGTGGCAGAAACGCGCCGGACGCGACGACGAGTCCGGCGAGCACCATCAACCAGCCGCCCGTCCGGTGGGTTTTGCGCCACACCGTGTCGCTCGAGAGGGTCCAGGGCGTGCGAATCCCGACGAACCAGTTGGGCTCGACGCGCGTGAGGTAGTTGCCGAGCACGATGAAGAGCAGGCCGAGGCCGATCGGCATGAGGCGATCGATCTTCACCGAGTAGCCCAGCCCGCTCGCGATGATCAGCCCGTGGGCGACGAGGATGAAGAGGATGACCGTGTTGGCGATCAGCCAGTACGTCCCGATGAACTTCGCGTAGTTGTCGCGCCGCGGGTCGAGCCTGGGCAGCACCCTGAACACGCCCGTCATAACAAGAAGCACGACCGGAATGATCGCGACCGCCATCGCGCGGCTCGAGTAACCGTTGGGCGTGCCGTTGAGACCCCAGTGCGTTGCCACGGTCGGCGGCAATTGCGGGTATGCCCAGATCGACAGCGCGACGGCGAGGGCCGCGATCACGAGACCAAACCAGCGGCTACGCATGCTTTTCTCCTTCCCCGCCGAAGCGGGTCATGAAGTAACGCACGACTTCCTGAAAGACGGTCGTATTGAGCCGGTAGCGGATGAACTGGCCTTCGCGCTCGCTGGCGACGAGGTCGGCCGCCTTGAGCACGCCGAGGTGGTGCGACACGGACGCGAACGCGATCGGGAACTGCTCGGCGATCTCCCCTGCCGTCCGATCCTTCTCGGTCAGCAGCTCGAGGATTTTCCGCCGTGTCGGGTCGGCGAGGGCCCGGAAAAGTGAATCGTCCATGGAGTAGACATTTATACAATTGTCTAAATATTGTCAAGTAAGTTGACTAAACCAGCCCCCATCACAAGCTTACACACTATGTCCCCAGCGGACAAAGCCCTAGAACGGTCGCGCGCCGTGCGTCGCGTGCTCGGTGGACTGCTCGTGGCCAACATCGCTGTGCTCATCACCAAGGCCACGATCGGCACCCTGGCGGGCTCACTCGCCGTGCTCGGCGACGCCCTGCACTCGTCGGTCGACGCCGCGTACAACGTGTTGGGTCTCGTGGTGGTGCGGGTGGCTGCCAAGGAACCCGACGAGGACCATCCGTACGGTCACGGCAAATTCGAGACGCTGGGCGCGCTCGCGATCGTCGTGTTCCTGTCCGTCACGTGCTTCGAGCTGGTGCGCAGCGCGATCGGTCACCTCGCTGCGGGCGGCCACGCCGTTCAGGTAACCAACATCGCCCTCGGTCTCCTGTTCGCGACGCTCGCCACCAACATCGTCGTGGCATGGTACGAGAATCGGCGTGGTCACGAGCTGTCGAGCGAGCTGCTGATCGCGGACGCCGCGCACACCCGCACCGACGTCTTCATTACGATCGGCGTGTTGATCGGCGTCCTGCTTTCCCGCCGCGGCCTGACATGGGTGGACCCGGTCGTCGCAATCGTGATCGCGCTGCTCATCGTGCGCGTGGCGTATCAAATCCTGTCGCGGGCGGTGCCTGTCCTCGTGGACGAGCGGGCGATTCCTGAACCCACAATCCGCCAATCGGCGCAGGCCGTCGAGGGTGTGAAGAGTGCCTACGGTATTCGGTCACGCGGAGGAAACGCCGGTGGGGGGGTCCGCTACGCCGAAGTCACGATCGCCGTGGATTCCGCTGCGAATGTCGCCGACGCGCACGCGATTGCAGATGCGGTCGAAGAACGTCTGAAGAAAGACCTGGAGCTCGAAGAAGTGACGGTGCACGTCGAGCCATGCTGACCTCCGTGCCACTGCACGCGAGTAAGACGGGGATGACCCCCGTCCGCCGCGCTCCGCGATCGCTGAAACAGGAGTACCAGGAGTTCATTCTGCAGCGGCTGGAGGAGTACAAGAATACGGTACCGCGCGCCGAGCTTCTGAAAATCGGCGACGAGGCAGTGCGCGAGCTGCAGGTGAGCACCCAGGACCAATATCTGCTTACGGAAGTGCTGCTGCTCGAGCATGTCGATCGCATCATCGCGCTTCGTCTGCGGCTGCCGTCGTTTCCGCGCTGGCGCCAGAAGCATCGCGCGCTGCGGGAAGCGCAGCGGGCGCCTACCCACTGGGGTTTGGACCGCGTCCATCCCATCGTCCCCTGGGCCGCGCGAATCGAGCCGGGCGACGTCATTGTCGTGCTCGGCGCGGCCGCGCTGGGCGAAGCGCTATTCCTCGCGGCGCACGACGCCGAGGTGTTCCTGTTGGATCAGGACCTGGGAGCGGTCGAAGCGGCGGAGGGTCGCGCCGTTGCCGAACAGCTCGCCGGCGCGTTTCAGGCGCTGGTTATCAATTTCGGGAGCTGGTTCCCCGACCTGTCGCCCTCGCTGGTCGCAATCGCGCCGGGGAGTCTCGGCCAGCTGCGCGCCAAACAGCGGTCGTCGCTAATCGCCGATCTCCAGGTGCGGACGCCGTCGGGCGGCGTGCACGTCATTCTGCCGCCGGCGCACGAGAACCGCGGAGTCATTCCCCTGGCCCCCGAGGCGCTCCAGACGCTGTACAGAGGCTGGCAGGTGCAGACGGGTCGCCGGTCCAAGCGCTCCGGATTTACGGCGATCAAGCCGCCGCGTCAGCTCGACGCGGCGTTGAACGTGTCTGATTGACCCTTTGGGCTTCGCTCAAGTTCATAACACGTTGGCACGTCGGCACCTAGCACGAGAGCCCAGCGGCAGGATTGTTGCTTGGCTCGCGGGCATGACAAGCCTTCCTATGGTCCTCGACGACGAGCCAATGGGCATCATCCTGCGGGCCGGCCGGCAGATCCTGCGGCCCGCCAAGATCTGGGCGTACTGCTGGTTCCTCGATGAGGGGGAAGATGGCGATCACACGCATCGCCACCTTCCGGTAGACCCCAAGATCTAGCAGCACCACATTCGGCTGCCTATTTATCAGGCATGCCGAGCCTCACAGTAGATGGTCGTCTCTTAAGCGCATCTGAAGGCCAGACGATCCTTGATGCCGCACGGGTGTCTGCCATCGAGATCCCCACGCTGTGCTGGTATCCCACCCTGTCGATCGTCGGGAACTGCCGCATCTGTCTCGTCTCCGTCGAAGGCCAGGCGAAGCTGATCCCCGCCTGCGCGACGAAGGTCGCCGACGGGATGGTCGTGACAACGCAGTCGCACGCCGCCGTCGAAAACCGCAAGGGTGTGCTCCGCTTGCTCGCCGAACGCTATCCCGCCGATCATCTCCGCAACGGTGGCCGGGCCAACCCGCGCAACGAGTTCGAGCGCTACCTCGTGCAGTACGACGTCGTCCCCACCGCCGTCGAAGGCCGCGATCTGCCGCTGCGCTCCGGCGACGAGCGGCCCGGCGATCCAATGATCCGGCACGACATGTCCACCTGTATCCTGTGCACGCGCTGTGTGCGCGCCTGCGAGGACATTCAGGTGGTGGGTGTGCTCGATGTCGGGTTCCGCGGCGAGCACACCGAAATCATCGTCGGCGCGGACGGCGATCCGGATAAAGCAGGCTGCACCTGGTGCGGCGAGTGCGTTCGCGTCTGCCCGACCGGGGCGATTTTCGAGGTGATGCCGCGGCAGCGGTTCGCCCCCGAGCAGATCCGGCATCCGGAGAAGGTCGTACGCTCGGTCTGTCCTTACTGCGGCGTGGGCTGCCAGGTCGATCTGCATGTCGCCGCCAACAAGGTCATCCGCGTCACCTCTCCCGATATCGAGCTGAACACACCCAACCAGGGCTCTACCTGTGTGAAGGGCCGCTTCGGCTACGATTTCCCGCAGCATCGCGACCGCCTCACACGACCTCTGATACGGAAGGGATGGACGAAGGAAGGCGGTCGCTGGATCTGGAAAGGGCCGAAAGGCGCCGAGCGCCGAGCCGGTCCCTGGCGCACCATCGAGGGTGAGGGCCGGCGCGACAAGCCCGGCACCCCGCCCCGCGCGACCGGCAAGAGCGTGCGACAGCTGCCGCTGCTCGAGCGGCTCGACCTGGACATCCGCGACCGGGTCGCGACACCCGAGGACTGGTACTCGCCGTTCCGCGAAGCCAGTTGGGACGAAGCCCTCGAGCTCACGGCGCAGGAGCTGCTGCGGATCAAGGCCGCTCGCGGGCCCGATGCGCTGGCCTGCTTCTCGTCGGCGAAATGCTCGAACGAAGAGAACTACCTGATGATGCGCATGTTCCGCGGCGCGCTGGGGACCAACAACGTGGACCACTGCACTCGGCTGTGTCATTCGACCTCGGTGGCCGCGATGCAGCGCGCGATCAACACGGCGGCGGCGTCGGGCTCGATGCGGGAGATCGAGCAGGCCTGTGACGTGATCTTCATCGCGGGCGCCAACACGACTGAGTCGCACCCGGTGTTCGGCGCGGCGCTGAAGCGCGCGCACGAGAAGCGCGCCAAGCTGATCGTGGCCGATCCGCGGTGCACCGAGCTCGCCGGCCGCGCCGACATCCACCTGCAGATGCAGCCCGGCACCGACGTCGCCCTCTACTCGGCGATGTTGAACCACATCCTGTCGCTGGGGCTCGAGAACAAGGAATTCATCGCGAATCGAACCCATGACTTTGACAAGGTTCGCACCGCAGTCGCGCCGTACACGCCGGACAAAGCCGCCAAGATCACCGGCATCCCGGCGAAGAAGATTCGCAGCGCCGCCGAGATGTACGCGCGCGGGCCGAACACCAGCTCGCTGTGGGCGATGGGCCTCACGCAGCACGCCAACGGCACGGACATCGTGACGTCGTTCCTCAACATGATGTTCGCGTGCGGCATGATCGGCCGCTGGGGAGCCGCGATGCTGCCGATTCGCGGGCAGAACAACGTGCAGGGCGCGTCCGATGTCGGCGCAATTCCATTCGTCTATACCGACTATCAGCCGGTCGGCGATCGCAGAGTGCGCGAGCGCTTCGCGCAGACCTGGAGCGTGCCCGAGGCATCGCTGTCGCTCAACAGTGGCCTCATGGTCACCGAGGTGGTGAAGCCCGAGAGCGGCGTACGCGGGATGTACATCATGGGTGAGAACCCCGTCATTTCGGACCCCGACATCGCCCACGCCGAGCACTGGTTCCAGGAGCTCGAGTTCCTCGCCGTGCAGGATCTCTTCCTCACCGAGACGGCGCGCTACGCCGACGTCGTCCTGCCGGGCGCGAGCTTCGCCGAGAAGACGGGCACGTTCGTCAATACCGAGCGCCGCATCCAGCTCAGCCACAAAGCGGTCGACTCGCCGGGCGACGCACGCGGTGATCTCGAGATCCTGATGGATCTCACCAACCGGCTCGGTCTGTCCACGACGTTCCGGAGCGCCGAGGACGTGATGCGCGAAATCGCGCAAGTGACGCCAAGCTGGCGCGGGGTCACCTACGAACGGCTGGAAGGCGCGGGTTTGCAGTATCCGGTTCCGGACGACACGCATCCCGGCACTGCATTCCTGTTCGACCACGCCTTTCCGACAGCCGACGGCCGTGCCACATTTGTGGCCGTCGCGTACACAGATCCCGTCGAGCTTCCCGACGATGAATATCCGTTCGTGATGAACACGGGCCGTCAGCTCTACCACTGGCATACCGGCACGATGACGCGGCGCGCGAGCGGCCTCGATGCCCGCGAGCCGACGGCGATCGTCGAGATCCATCCCGAGGATGCACAGCAGCTCGGCGTCCAGGAGGGCGAATTGCTCCGGATCACGTCGCGCCGCAACTCGATGATCACCGCCGCGCGCATCAGCGATCGCGTCGCGCGCGGGCAGGTGTTCGTGCCGTTTCACTTCCGTGAAGCCGCCGCCAACCTGCTGACCAACCCCGTGCTAGACCCTTACGCGAAGATGGCCGAGCTGAAGGTCTGCGCCGTGCGTCTCGAGCGCGCATGAACCTCGGACTCAAGGGTCGGGTCGCGCTGGTCTGCGGAGGTACGCGCGGCATCGGCCGCGCGGTCGCCGCTGTGCTCGCGGAAGAGGGCGCGCAGGTCGCGATCAACGGCCGCGGCCCCAACGCGCCATTTCCCGCGGATGTCAGCGTCCCGGCCGAGGCTGAGCGGCTGGTCCACGACGTCGCAAAGAAATTCGGTCGGCTGGATGTGCTCTTTTGCAATGCCGGTGGCCCGCCCGCGGCCTCGTTCAAAGACCAGCCCGCGGACGCCTGGCAAAAGGCGATCGACCTGAATCTGCTGTCGACGGTTCACCTGGCTCGCGCCGCCGTGCCGATCATGAGCAAGGCGAAGTGGGGCCGGATCATCTGTCTCGTCTCCGTGGCGGCCAAACAGCCGCTGCCCGGCCTCATCCTCTCTTCCACGGCGCGCGCCGGTGTCCTGGGCTTCGCCAAAGCACTCGCCGACGAGGTCGCGACGGACGGCATCACGGTGAACAGCATCTGTCCGGGGTTCATTGCCACCGAGCGCATCGAGGAGCTCACCAAGGCCCGGCCCGAGATGATGAAGCAGCGACTGGCGGAGATTCCCATGCATCGGGTCGGCACGCCCGAGGAATTGGCGGCCGCGGTAGCGTTCCTCGTATCCGAACGGGCGAGCTATGTTACCGGCGCCGTGCTCCAGGTGGACGGCGGGTTCACGCGCGCGATCTTCTGACCGGTCACGCGGGCTTCGTGCAGACCGCCTTCACGATCAGGGTCTCGCCGAACGCCACGGGTGTCGAGTAGATCTGCCGGCGCACCTCGGCGTCGCGCCGGCGCATTGTCGGATCCTTCTCCCACCGGCGAAACACCAAGCCCGTTACGAGCCACGCGAGCGGCAACAGCGGCGCGTAGAGCCAACTCACCGGCTTCACGCGGTTGGCCCCGATGGCCGTGATTCGGAAACCGTTGCTGTGGAGCAAGTAGCGGATCTCCGGAAACGACATGAGGCCGATGTGGTGCCAGGGGTTCGGCGCCGTCTCATCGAGCGGCGTCTTGCCCTTGTTGTGGAAACCGGTGAGCAACCAGCGCCAGCGCGAGCGGAGCGCGGTGATGTTGGGCGTCGAGAGGAGGAGGACCCCCCCGGACCGCAGGATCCGCCGGGACTCGCGGACAAAGTCGAAGGGCCGTTCCAGGTGCTCGATCCCGTCGATGCACACCACCGCGTCGAAGCTGTCGTTCGCAAACGGCAATGGGGCGTTCATGTCTGCATGCGTGAAAGGGACGCCCGCAACCTTGAGCAGGGACTGAATATCGGCGGCGTGCACCTCGTACCCGGCGGCGCGCATGCGGTTTACGAACGCCCCCTCGCCGCAGGGGATGTCGAGCAAGCGGCGGCAACGAGGCTCTTCCGCGAGGAGCGCGGCCACCGTGGCATGCGTGTTGGGCGTCGTCGCTTCGCGAATCGTTGGGGCCACGCCCTAAGATATCGCGCCGGGCTCACGCTGCCGCCCCGCGCCGTTTAGATTCCCTGCCGCTCATCGCCCGAATCGACGACCCACATGCAAGCCATTGTTAAGCCGAGCCGCGCCCCTGGGCTGAAGGTTACGACTGTTCCGAAGCCAACCCCGGGCCCCGGCGAAGTATTGATCGCGGTTCGCCACGCGGGCGTCTGCGGCACAGACCTGCACATCGCCGACTGGAACCCCTGGGCCCAGGGACGCATCAAACCACCGATCGTCGTGGGCCACGAATTCGCCGGGGAGATCGAGTCGGTCGGTGACGGCGTCACGGGGCTCCGGGCGGGTCACCTCGTCACCGCCGAAGGCCACATCGTTTGCGGTCACTGTCTGCAGTGCCGCACCGGGAACAGCCACATCTGCAAGAACACGCGCATCATCGGCGTGGATCGCGACGGCGCCTTCGCCGAGTACATCGTAATGCCCGCGACCAACGTGCTGACGCTCGATGGAGGAAACATCCCCACCGAAGTCGGTGCGATCATGGACCCGATGGGGAACGCGTTTCATACGGTGCTGACCGCGGAGATTCCCGGCAGCTTCGTCTTCATCGTCGGCTGCGGTCCGATCGGCTGTTTCGCCGTGGGCATCGCGCGCGCGGCGGGCGCCTCCAAGGTGATCGCATCCGACGTGAATCCCAAGCGCCTGGCACTTGCCGCCAAGATGGGCGCGCACGTCACGATCAACGCGGCCAAGGACGACGTGGTGAAGACCGTGCTCGCCGAGACCGGTGGAGAGGGCGCCGACGTGGTGTGCGAGATGTCGGGTGTGCCATCGGCGCTGCACCAGGCGTTCGCGGCCGTCCGCCTGGGCGGCCGCGTGCAGCTGCTCGGGATCCCGGACGGCGAAGTCCCGGTGGACTTTGCCAATGAGATCATTTTCAAGGGGATCACGGTGTACGGCGTCATTGGCCGCAAGATGTACCAGACCTGGCACCAGATGCGTCGGTTTCTCACCAGTGGGCAGTTCGATCCCCGTCCCGTCATCACACACAAATTCCCGCTCGCCAAAATAGACGAGGCCCTCGCCGCCATTCGCTCGGGGGACGCCGGCAAAGTCATTCTGGAGATCGCATGAGCTTCATCGCGCAGTTGCAGAACGAGCTCGCGGAGTTCAAGAAGGAGGGCGTCTACAAGCGGCTTAATTACCTCGACTCCCCGCAGGGGCCCCGCGTGCGGATGGAAGGACGCGGCGAAGTCGTCATTCTCTCCTCCAACAACTACCTCGGCCTGTGTGCCGTCCCCGACGTCGTGCAGGCGGGCAGGGACGCGCTCGAGCGCTGGGGCGCCGGCACCGCGTCGGTGCGCTTCATTTGCGGGACGTTCACCGTGCATCGCGAGCTCGAGAAGGCGCTGGCGCGATTCGTCGGCTGCGAGTCGTCGCTCACCTACGCCAGCTGCTGGAACGCCAACGAAGGGCTCTGCCCCACCGTCCTGAGCGAGCCAGACGTCGTCATCTCCGACCAGTTGAACCACGCGTCGATCATCGATGCGATTCGCCTCGCCAAAACGATCACCAAGTGCCAGACCGCGGTCTACAAGCACTCCGACATGGCCGACCTCGAAGAAAAGCTGCGCGCCGCCGGCAAGGCGCGACGGAAGTTGATCTTCACCGACGGCATCTTCTCGATGGAGGGCGATGTCGCGAAGCTGCCCGATCTCGTCGAGCTGGCCCGGAAGTACGACGCGGTGCTCGCCGTCGATGACTCCCACGCGAGCGGCGTCCTCGGGAAGACCGGCCGCGGCACCGCCGAGCATTACGACATGCTGGGCCAGATCGACGTGATCACCTCGACGCTGGGAAAGGCGCTGGGCGGCGCGGCCGGCGGATTCACCGCCGGCCCGGACGCACTCACCGACTATCTCACCCAGCGCTCCCGGCCGCAGCTGTTCAGCAACGCACTCCCGCCCACCGTCGCTGCCAGCGCGCTGGCAGCGGTCCAGTATGTCGAGGCGCACCCGCAGCTCGTCACCCGCCTGCATCAGAACGCGCGCTATTTCCGCGAACAGCTGCTGTCGCTCGGCTTCAAGCCGCTGGCGGGGGAGACGCCGATCGTCCCGGTGATCCTGGGCGAGACGGCGAAGGCGATTCACATGAGTGAGCTGTTGCTCGCGGAGGGGGTCTTCGTGACCGGGTTCGGCTATCCCGTTGTACCGCAAGGACATGCGCGCGTGCGCTGCCAGCTGTCAGCGGCTCATACGCGCGACGATCTCGATTTCGCGCTTCGCGCTTTCAAGAAGGTGGGTTCAAAACTGGGGCTCATCTGATGACACCTCTCCTGCTGCTCGCGTTGTTACAAACCGCCGAACCGCCCATCCGTCCATCCGCCGCTTTGGGTTTCGAACCGGGAGCCGACTCGAGCCTCGCCGATTGGAAGCAGGTCAGCGGCTATATGAACGGCCTGGCTCTGCAAAGTCGCTACGTGCACGTGGACACGCTGGGTCGCACGACAGAAGGCCGTCCGTTCCTCCTGATGACGATCACCTCACCCGCCAATCAGCAACGTCTGGCCGAGATCAAACGGGCGCAGGCGTTGCTCGCGGATCCGCGGCGGCTGACCGATACGGTGCTGGCGGAGATCCGCAGCCGGCAACCCGCCGTCATCCTGATCAGCAATAACATCCATTCGACGGAAGTGGCGTCGAGCCAGATGGGCATGACCCTCGCATACCGGCTCACCACCGAACCGGAGCTGCGCCGCCTCCTCGACTCGGTGGTCGTGCTGATGATCCCGTCGATGAATCCCGACGGCCTCGATACGGTGGTGAGCTGGTATCGGCGCTACAAAGGGACGCGGTACGAGGGCGGTCCACTGCCGTGGCTCTACCACAAGTACATCGGTCACGACAATAATCGTGACTGGTTCATGTTGACACAGGTCGAGACGCGGCTCGTCACCCGGATGCTGTACAAGGAATGGTTTCCCGAGATCGTTTACGATGTGCACCAGATGGGCGTGAACGGCGTGCGTCTCTTCGTGCCTCCGTTCCAGGATCCGGTCAATCCCAATCTCGATCCCGCGATCGTGGCGGGCATCAATCTCGTTGGCGCGCAGATGGCTTCCGCGTTGTACGACGCCGGGATGACCGGAGTCGCTCATCAGCAGACCTACGATCTTTGGTGGCACGGCGGCTTTCGCTCGACGCCCACGCGGCACAACATGATCGGCATTCTCACCGAGGCCGCGAGCACGCGGCTCGGCTCCCCGATCACGCTCTCCGTCGATTCCGTTCGCCAGCCCGGGCGCGGCGTGAACTATCCCGCGCCGTGGCCCGGAGGCACGTGGCACCTGGGTGATATCGTGCGCTACGAGCTCATCACGTCCGAGGCGTTGGTGCACCTGGCGGCGCGCGACCGCGTCAACGTGATCGACCGCTTTGTTGGATTGGGACGGCGGGCCGTCGAGGCCGGTCTCGCCGGAAATCCATTCGCGTATGTGTTACCGGCCGAGCAGAGAGACCCGGAGAGCTGGACGGCGCTGGCCAACGTCCTCGCGGCCGGCGGTGTCGAGGTCTGGCGCGCCGCCGAGCCGTTTTCCGTGGAGGGCCGGACCTATTCGGCCGGCTCGCTCGTCGTGCCGATGGCCCAGCCCTATCGCGCACACGCGAAAGACCTGCTCGAGCCGCAGCACTACACGCCCGTCAACGATCGTCCGCCGTACGACGTCGCCGGCTGGACGTTGCCGTTCACGATGGGGGTGCGAGCCGATGTCGTGAACACGCCGTTTACCGCGAATTTGGTGAAGGTGGACAGCCTAATCCCGACGCCGGGACGCATCGAGGGCAGCGGTGACGTCTTTTTCCTGAAAAACCGCACCAACGCGGAGTCGCGCGCTGTCGCGGCGCTGCTCGGCGCCGGTCAGACGGTCACGATCGTGGGGGACAGTCTCATGGTGCGCGGCCCGAGGGCGCGCACGATCCTGAGCGAGCACGCGGCGCGCCACGGCTTCACCGTGACGGCGGCGCGCGCGGCTCCGCCTACGGGCGTGGGCCGCACGCGCCAGCGTTTGCCGCGGATCGCGCTGTACCAAGCGTGGACGGGCAACATCGACGAGGGATGGACGCGCTGGTTATTCGAGCAGTATGGGATCAGCTACACGACAGTTCACGACAACGATTTCAAAAAGGGAGGGTTGCGACAGCGGTTCGATGTGATCGTCCTGCCAGACGCCGATGGTGGTTCGATTCAGCGCGGCATCGACTCGACTCGCATTCCATTGCAGTACGCAGGCGGCATCGGGGAATCGGGCGCCACCGCCGTTTCGGAGTTTGTTCGGGGTGGGGGGACGCTCGTTTGCCTCGATGGTTCAAGTAATTTCGCGATTACACGCCTTAACCTCCCGGTGGTCAACGTTCTAGCCGGGGAGGCATCGGGTCCACAAGTTTTGCGATTTTACGCTCCAGGTTCTATTTTCGGTACGGTTTTGGGGGGGGTCGAGGGAGAGGGGCCCAGCAGCGCGGTTACCCTCGGGGTCCCTGAGTCCCTCCAAGTCTATTTCGAGAATAGCGCCGCCTTCACCGTATCGGCCCCGGCCAGGGCCTTGGCGACGTATCCCGAGCAGCCGCTCCGATCCGGCTACGCCCGGTTCCAAGAGCGGTTGGCAGGGAAAGCGGCGCTGGTGGAGGCACCGGTAGGCAGCGGACGGGTGATCCTGTTTGGGTTCCGGCCCCAGTTCCGGGGCCAGACGCACGGCACCTTCAAGCTGCTCTTCAACGCCGTCCTATTGGCGGCTCCCTAACTTGGGCGGGAGTCGTGGGAGGAGTCCCGATGAAGCGGCTGGTTCTCCTGGTGGGATTCGTAACCTTGGTGGCGGGTCCCGCCGCAGCGCAGCGCTCGCAGAACATCGAGTTCGGCGGCTTCGGTTCGTGGTGGCGGTTCGACCGCTCGTTTCAGATTAAGAACGGGTTCGGCGGCGGCGCGCGCATCAGTTACAACTGGAGTGACCGCCTCAGCCTCGAAGCCACAGGCGATTACGTCGCGACGACGGACGTGGCCGGCACGCAAAACATCACCGTCTCGACGATCAGCGGCTCTATCGTGTTGAACTTTCCGATGAACGACAAGTTGACCCTGTTTGCCTCGGGCGGCTACTCGCACATGGTCTTTGGGAAGGATCCTCCCTACGCCTTTACGCAGCACCTCGTCAACGGTGGGCTCGGGTTCCGCCAGTTCATTGGCCGGCGCGTCGCGCTCCGCGGTGACGTCCGCGCGCAGTACCGTCCCGACAACCCGTACTACGCCAATGCGTTCACCGGTGAGGTGCAGGCCTCGCTCGGCGTGTCCTACTTCTTCATTCCGCCGCAGCAGGGCCGCGGCTTCAACACGAACTTTCAGTGGTACTGGGGTGCCCAGGGTGGCTTCCTCCTTTCCAAGACGAACACGCAGCCCCTGACATACGACCCGATGGTCGGTGGTCACTGGCTGATCACCTCGCGCCGCACCGCGCTGTACGTTGCCTACGAGCAGGCGTTCTTTCTCACCGCCGCGCAGGCCATCATCTTCGACCCGGCGTCCTCGAATTCATCGATCGGTCCCGGCTTCCGCGATGTCACGTTCAAGGACGTGCGCCGGCTGATGTTCGGTGTGGTGGCCTACCCGACGCAAAAGATCATCGAGCCGTTCGGCGGCGGCGGCTTCGCCCTGATGCAGGTCTTGAATCCGTTAGTGGACTGCTCCAGCTGCGCCACGCTGGGTGAGGCGGTCGAAGCGCAGGACCGCGTTCACGATCAGTCGAGCAAGGCGTTCTTCTGGATCATGGGTGGACTACAGATCAATTACTCGAGCAAGCTGAACGTGTTCGCGCACTACATCCTCACGTCGAGCGCCGCCAACTTCCTGCTGCAGAGCAACACGCACACGATCCAGGGGGGGATTCGCCTGAGCCTCGGCACCTCGAAGGAAGGGATCACCGAGCGGCACTAACTAGGGGTTAGGGGTTAGGGGTTAGGGGTTAGGGATTAGGGATTAGGGGTGCGCAGAAATGAGACCCGACGCAAACGAATGGTACGAGCCATCGCTTGCGTCGGGTCAATGTTTTGTGAGACACAAACCTGGCGTCAAATCGTGAGCGACATTGCGCAGCCTGTGAGCCCCATCCGAAACTATCGTGACTTAAGGGTCTGGCAGCAGTCGATGGAGCTCGCTGAGACGATCTATCAGGTTACAAAGACTTTCCCGGACACCGAGCGATACGGTCTGATTTCCCAGTTACGTCGTGCTGCGGTCTCAGTGGCATCAAACATTGCGGAAGGTCATGCACGATCGTTGGGAGATTATATCCGACATCTGCTCGTTTCCAGCGGATCGCTTGCAGAAATTGAAGCACAACTGATCCTGACCCAGCGATTAGGCATTCTTTCGACCGCCGACGCTGATCAGTTGCTTCGAGCGTGTGAGCAACTAGGACGAGGGATCGGAGCTCTGCGGAAAAGCCTGGGAGCTCGTCGCCGCTCCCTAACCCCCAACCCCTAACCCCCAACCCCCATTCTCGATACCCATGGCGAGTCCTTGAGGTAGAACCGCAACGGCCAGTCGGTCGCCTGCGTGATCCCGATGCGGGGACCGGTGACAATCTCACCGCGTTTCGGTGCCGTTCCCTGGACGATGCGGAGCAATCCCCGCTGCAGTGAGACGCCATTCAAAGCGCCGGTGACACCGAGCGCCTCGCAGAGCCGGGCGGGACCGGAGCACAACGGCTCTTTGCCGCGCCGCTTCCGCATCGTGGCGACGCCCGCAATCGGCTCGAGCGCCCGGATGAGGACAGCCGCAGGATAATCCTGCGGTTCAGTCACCGCATTCAGACACCAATGCATGCCGTAGGTGAAGTACACGTACGCCGTCCCGGGCGGCCCGTAGAGCGGCTCGGTGCGGGCGGTACGCCGATGGCCATAGGCGTGACACGCCGGATCGTGCGGGCCGACGTACGCCTCGACCTCCACGATCCGCCCGGCGGTCTCTTGGCGCCGGCCGCCGACATTGCTGACGAGGATTTGGCCCAATAGGCCACGCGCGACCGATTCTGTCGGTCGCGCGTAGAACTTCGCCTGCACAGCGCTGCCCCGCACCGTTAGGCTGCGCCTCCGTCACTCCCGGCGCCGCCACTTCCTCCGGTCAGGCCGCGTTTCACCTTCGACCAGAAGGATTCCCCGGGCTCGCTCTCGGGCAATTTCGACGGCGCGGGCGGAGGTGGAGGAGTAGGTGGTGCCAATGCTGCACTCTCCATGCGTTCCGACGTAGGCGACTGCCCAGGCCGCGCTTCATTAATGTTGGCGTCGGCGTCGGATTCAAACCGACGCGGTCCCCGACCCCGGCCGCCACGACCACCGCGGCGGCCTCGACCTCCCCGCTCGCCGCGCTCGCCGTTCTCGGCGCGCGGTCCCCGATCTCTCCCACCGCGACCGCCGCGACCACCACCGCGGCCGCCACGTTCCTCGCGCTCCGGACCGGGTCCCGACGAAGGGGCGGGAGGAGCCTTCGGAGGCAACACGTCACCGCGCGGCCGGAAGTTGGGATCTACTTCGACGACGCCGATCTTCGGGATCTCGGGAACCCCGCTTGCGCCGGGGCGGCGGGCGCCACCGCGCGAGCCGCGGCGGAAACGCGCGCTCCGCATCGGAATGCCGCCGGGTGTCGAGGTCGTGCTGTAGGGCGGAGGCGGCGCCGACGACGTCGGCATCGGAATGTCGTCTTCTTCTTCTATTTCCGGCGTGGGAGCGGACAAGACCGGACGCGGAGCCTCCGGCTCATCCGTCAACGGCCTTTCTTCTTCCTGAGGAGCCGGCTCGTCGTCCGTACCCATACCGACGGCCTGCTTGATCAACCCGAACGCGCCGCCGAACGAGAACCCGGCCTTCGCGGCCGGCGCTTCCGGCTCCTCGGTCGGGGCCGGCTCGGTGGGAGCCGTTGGAGATTCCTCACGGTCGCGAGCGCCGCGTCCCCGACCCCGGCCGCCTCGCCCGCCCCGGCTACGGGGTTTCTCGGTGGCTTCGCTCATCGCGGCGAGCGCCGGCGACGCCGCCGCGCCCGCGACCTGCGGGCCGAGGGCGATCTCGTATTGACCGTTGTCGAGTCGGGTCAGGGTGATGAGGCCGCGGCGGGCGGCTTCGATCACGAATTTGCTGAACCGCGAGAACCCGGCGTCCTTCTCATCGAAGTTGGGATCGATCTCCTGCATCACCTGCTTCAGGCGGTCGGAGCGCATGACGTCGTTGTGCGCCGTCATCTGCTTGACTGCCTCCACGACCAGCTCCCACGGGTCGCGCTTCACGTATTCGACGTCGCTCGTCTTCGTGAAGCCGGCCAGCTCGTTGTAGGAGTAGTACTCGTCGCAGTTCTGGATGAGGAGGTCGCTGGACGACTCGCGGATGCCCACGCCGATCACGTACTTGCCGTATTCCTTGAGCTTCAGCACCAGCGATGAAAAATCCGAATCCCCGGACAACAGGATGAATGTCCCGATCTCGGGCCGCGTGAAGACGAGCTCCAGCGCGTCGATCGCGAGGCGGATGTCGGTGGCGTTTTTCTTATTGGCCCCGTGCGCCGGTGCGAAGATGAGATCGATGGACGATTCGGAGAGGGGAACGATGTACTGCGGGTAGCGGCGCCAGTCGGCATAGGCGCGCTGCACGGCGACCTTGCCCCGGATCATCTCCGACTGGAGCAGACGCTTCAGCTCGGTTTGGAGGTCCGAGCGAATCGCCATCGTCACGTTGTCGAAGTCGATCATCAGCGCCGCATTGGGCGCGTGGGCGGGAGGTTCTTTGTGCGCGGGGCGTGGCAAATGATTGTGTGCTTGCTGCGGTGTCATAACGAATTCTGTTCCTGCCCTGGGGCTGGACACACTCGTAGCACGTCCCTCGCAGTGAGGGAGTGTACGACGCGTGCCTGCTGCGTCGGGCTCGTGGTAAAGGCGTATTGCGCCGTAGTTAAGGCTGGCTGGTGCGTGGGGAGGGTCGCCGAGTCACCGCGGCGCGCCCATGCGTGCTACCTCGACCCGTTGCCGAGGCCCGCAGGCGCCGCCCGATAGTTCGGCCCTTCGCCGAATGGCACTGCCAGACGTGTGAACTACTCAACATAAACGACTGGCACTCCAGAAGCTAGGGTTTTGACTAAGATCTTGGCTTCTCGTGATCAGTTAGTACAGGTAAATAAGGCGCCCACGGCCCGACATCGGCGCGATACTGCTTCGCCATGACGCGCGCGACCTGCGCAATGTGGCCCAGATCGTGAACCACCCAGGCGGCCAGCAGCTGGCGCAAGGTCACCGGACCCAGGCTGGGGTGCTCGCCCGGCAAATCGAGCTGCGCTTCGGTCACCTTCCAGGACTCGAGCACCCCGAGGTTCTCGGCCCGCAGCCGGGCGAACTCGTCGAGCAGCGAGTCGAGCGTGCGCTTGGTGTTTCGCGTGCGGTGGCGAAAACGATCGTACGGCTCGAAGCGCCGGTTGGGACCCTGCGCGAGAATAATGCGCGCGCGCGGCATCCAATCGGTTTCCTCACCATCGATCAGATGGCCGATGTTGTCGAAGGGACTGAAGGTATCGGGGCCTTCGGTGCCCCGAGCCCATGGCGCACTCACCCCGCGCAGGAGCGCACGTAGCGTGGCGGGCGTGCGCCCGAGAACCTCGCTCGCCAAACGGAGATCGAAGGCCACGTCAGCGCGGGTTTCCTTCGAAATGGAACAGGTGCGCAATGCGGTGAATCACGGGCACGAGGAATAGTCCCGCGACAACGAGAAACACGACGCCCGCGTACAGGGCGAAGATCCCGGCAAACACCTTACCGCCGTTAGTGTGCAGCGGATCGACCGGCCCCATTCCTCCCAGCAGCATCGCGGTGTTCAAGAACGCGTCGCGCCAAGGCATGTGTTCGTAGTGCTCGTAGCCCCACATCCCCACCAGCAGCGACACGAAAACCAACACGGCCGCCACCGCGACGTGATCGGCCATGCGCCGCACAAAACGTCTGGGGGGAAGCGGTGGCGTGTGGCGGTCTTCGTACATCTACTGTCCTGGTGGCTTGGGAGGTTCGGGATCCCGCGGGATTCGCGCGGGCTCCCACGGTTCGGGCGGCCGGGGCTTCGGCGGTTGAGGAAGTTTGACTGGGCCTGGTTCTTTTTTTAGGTGGGGCAGTGCCATCGTTGCTCCTTGTCGCTCACTGGTCCGTGTCGGCCATGCGTGCTTTGACCAGTTTCTTGACGAGGCCCACCGGTATTGGTTTCGCGAGCGGCAGCCGGACGGTCCCCTTCGACATTTCGTATCCCTTGAGGCTGGTGGCCAACTTGCGCCGGATCGCACCGGTCATCGGAAACAGGCTGCAGTGATTCTTGAACGCCGCGTACCAGACGAGCGGGCGGCCCCGAAGCTTGAAAGCGGGGATTCGATAACTGAACGCCTCCTCAGCGCGAGGCGCGACTGAGCGAATGGCGGCCCGAATCTTTTTGAGGGCCGCGCGTGCTTTGGGAGGCGTCGCGGCGAAGTAGGCACGCACTTGCGGGATCATTTTTGGCCTATGGAAGTCATGATGCCGGGAATTCTACCACCAGGGTCGCTCCCACAGGTAGCGCGTGCCAGCGCGCCTCCAACCTGCTCCGCAGCTCACGCACCCCCGAGACCTGCGCATCGGTAAGCGGCTTGAACGAGTCGCGCTGAACCGGTGGCAGGCTGGCGAACGCCATCTCGTTGAACTCGACAACGCTCAGCGGCACCGGGAGCGCGCGCTCGCGATCGAACACGCCCACGACGTGCTCCGCGACGATCGCCTGGAGTGGCATCGTCCTGCTCGCGCGGGGCTTCGCGAAATCATCGATGTCCCATCCCCGTGCGATCAGTCCGAAGAAGGCTTGATCGAAGCCGAGCACGCTTTCGACGGTGCAGTGCGTCAGGTCGTGCACGGGGAAGAACGGATGCTCCTTGCCCCACGTGCGGCTGCCGTCAGCCCGCACGCAGGCAAGTGTCGCCGGACCGTCGCGACCCTTCTTCAGCTGGATAAACATCCCAACCCCTCATTACGGCAGACTGAAGGCGATATAGGTGTCACTCGACTTGGATCCCAATTTACCTCCACCGGCCGCCACGACGACAAACTGTTTGCCGCGCGCGGCATATGTGCTGGGGGTAGCGTAGCCGGGCGCCGGGAGCATCGCCTCCCAAAGCACGCGACCAGTGCTCTTGTCGAGCGCGCGAAGCTTCGCATCCTGGGTCGCGGCGATGAACACGAGGCCGCCCCGCGTGACGATCGGGCCGCCGTACTGCTCCGTCCCGGTGACGGAAGTCCCGGGCGCCGTCAGTGCAGCGAACTCACCGAGCGGAATCCTCCAGCGGTATTCACCAGTGTTGAGGTCGATCGCGCTGAGCGTGCCCCACGGCGGTTTGATGGCGGGAAGACCTGCCGAGTCCCGCCACCGCTCGTACCCGGCGAACACGTATGGTGGCGGCAGCCGCTGAACGCTTGGCATGCCTCGACCGGGCCTCGCCGTGCATGGCTTGCGGAGGAGATACGCGATGATACCGCATTTCTCGAATTCGGACAGCTTCGCAAACGAAGGCATAAAGCCACGACCCTGCGCGAGCAATTGCTCCAACTGCTCCACCGTTAAGTGCGTATCGAGGCCGATCAACGACGGCGCACGATCGCGACCGCGGCGGTCGACACCGTGGCAACTCGCACATGACGCCGCGTAGAGCGTAACCCCTGTCAACGGTTCACCACTCGACGCACTCGCGCTTCCGGTCTCTCGCATGGCCGCGATCCACGGCACATCGCTCGCATTGACGTAGAGCGTGGCCGTTTCGGGATCGACCGCAGCGCCGCCCCACTCGCCCCCGCCATCGAACCCCGGCAACACCACGCTGCCCGCTCGGCTCGGCGGTGTGAACAGCCCATTGTGGCGTAACGAGCGAAACCGCCGCCGCTCGGATGCGGTCACATCGGCCTCACGAATCGCTTGTCGCGCGAAGGGAGCGGGCTTCACCGGGAATGGCTGGGTCGGCCAGGCCTGCTCACCGTGCAGATCCGACGCCGGCACCGCGCGCTCGACGACGTCGAAGAGCGGTTTTCCAGATGTGCGATCAAGCAGGAAGACGAATCCGCTCTTGGTGATCTGCGCGACGGCCTCGACGCGTGACCCGTCGCGTGTCAGGGTGACGAGGTTCGGCGCTGCCGGGAGATCGCGGTCCCACAGGTCGTGATGCACCGTCTGGAAATGCCAGAGCCGCTTGCCGGTCGTCGCGTCGAGCGCGAGTAGCGAGTTCGCGAACAGGTTGGCGCCGACGCGCTCCCCGCCGTAGAAGTCGGGCGTGGCCGAGCCGGTGGGGATGTAGACGATACCGCGGGCGGTATCCACCGTCATGCCGGCCCAGGAGTTCGCGCCTCCGGCCGTTTTGAAGGCTTCGGGAGGCCACGTGTCGTACCCGTATTCAGTCGGCCATGGAATCGTGTGGAAGGTCCAACGGATCTTACCGGTCCGCGCATCGTACGCGCGGATGTGGCCCGGCGCCGAGCCCTCTTCCTCTCCAACGCGCGTTCCCCAAATCAGTACGTCCTTGTACGCCACGCCTGGGCTCGTCGAGACGAGGTAGCTCTCTCCGACGTCCACGCCGAGTCCCTCCCCAAGATCGACCCAACCCCTCCCCGAGTCGCCGAAGGTCCGAATTGGTTGGCCGGTCCGCGCGTCGAGCGCGTAGAGCCGGCGATCGACCGCGAAGAAGACTCGTCCGTCCCGATACACGACGCCGCGGTTGACGTGCGGTTGCGTGGGACGATTCGGGAACGCGTCGAATCTCCACAGCAGCGTGCCTTCGTCGGCGCGTAGCGCGATCACGGCGACTTTGGGCGTCGTCGCATACAGCACGCCATCTACGACGATCGGTGTCGCCTGAATTTCCCCGTGCCCGTCGGGGGGGAGATCGCCGGTGTGGTAGACCCACGCCACTTGCAGCTGATTGACGTTCGTGATGTTGATCTGATCGAGGGTCGAGTAGCGGTTATTACCTGGCGCGCCGCCCGTCGTGGACCAGTCAACCGGCGGTGGGTTGGCCGCCTTGCAGCCCGCGAGGACTATGAGGAGAAGCCGGCTCGCGCGCACTCAGGGGTTTTTCCAGAGATCGATCGGCTTCGCGACGCCGTTGGGTCTGAACGGCAGCGTAATCTTGCGGCCTTGTCCCGCCGACGCGTACGCGGCGTAGAGCACTTCCTGCACGACTCGCCCCGTCTCGCCGTCCGCGATCGGCGTTTCCTTGCCGCGCACGCAACGCGCGAAGTGTCGCATCTCCTGCGGGAAGCCATAATTCCAGTGCTCTTCGAACACCGGGTAGGTCCATCCCCTGGTCGTCGCCGCCTTCTCGACGGCATAGCCGAATCCCACCTCGGAATACGTCGGGAGCGCATTCCCCATGAGCAGGTCGGCGTAGGTCTGGCCCTTGTCGCCGAAGACCTCGATGCTGTCGTCCATGCCGCCCGGGCGATTCCAGCTGCTCTCGATCATTCCCACGGCGCCAGTCTCGAACTCTACGATCGTGATCGCCTCGTCCTCTCCCTGGGTGTGCTCGCCATGCACCTGCGTCGCCATGTGCGCGTACACGCTCTTGACCTTCGGCTTGCCGAGGAACCACCAGCAGAAAGCGATGCCGTGGCAGCCCAGATCCATGACCGCACCACCGCCCGATTGTTCGACGTCCCAGAACCAGGGCGAATGCGGGCCGGAGTGCTTCTCGCCTTGCTTGACCAGATGGACACGACCGAACGCGCCTTCGTCGGCCATCTGTTTCGCCTTCACGTATTTCGGTGCGAAGAACAGCTCCTCGGCGTAGAGCAACAGCACACCCGCTCGGCGGCATGCGTCGATCATCGCGTCGGCTTCCTCGAGTGTGATGCACAGCGGCTTCTCGCAGACGACGTGCTTGCCGGCCTTCGCCGCGTCGATCGTGATCTGCGCATGCAGGCGGTTCGGGGCGGTGATCGAGACCATCTCGACCTTCGGATCGCGGAGCAAGTCGTGGTAATCGGTAAAGGCCTGGGGGATGCCGTGGCGCTTGGCGAACTCCGCCGCGTGACCCTTGGTCGGCGAGGCGACCGCCACGAGCTCGGCCTCTTCGGGGATCGCCTTCACGGCGCTCGCGATGCAATCAGCCTGAAAGCGGGAACCGACGATGCCGACTTTTACTTTGGACATGGCGTTCATCGCTGAGGATCCCACACTGCTACGCCCACGCGCGAGTCGGCGGTGCCGTAATAGAGGTACCACCGGCCTTGAAATGGCACGAGTCCTTCGACGAACGTCGTCCCCGCGGTGTACTGCCCCGTCCGCTCGTAACTCTCGGTTGGCCTGATGAACGCGCTGTCCGACCGTGCAATGAGCTTGGTGGGATCGCGCGCATCGAACAGGGCCTGCCCAGCGGAATACGAGCGTGACGGCAGACTTCCGGCGTTGTAGAGGACCAGGATGCCGCGGTCAGTAAGGATCGCGGGCGGGCCCGCCTCGACCAGCCAAGAATCGAAGTGGCCTGGACGCGCGGACAACACTTTCACCGCCTGCCCATTCGTGTCTTCCAGCGGCGTCCACTCGAGCAGGTTGTCGGAGGTCGCGATCCGGAGATCCGGCACGCCGAAATACATCCAGTACTTGCCGTTCACGCGCGTCGCGATGATCCGATGCCCTTCGATCCGGCTGAGAATCGCCCCCGACTTCGACTCCGTGCGCAAATACTTCCCGCCGGCCGCTCGCGCGAAGGCTGGGCCGTGCTTGGCCCACGAGATCAGATCACGCGACGTCGCGACCGCAAGGCGCGGCACGTCGCGGTTCCACTGCGTGTAGGTGAGGACGTAGGTCCCGTCCTCCGACTCCACGATACGAGGATCCTCGACGCCGCCAGGCCACTCGTTCTGCCGCTGCGCGGTATCGGGATACAACACCGGGGTGCCTCGGCGCGTGAAGTGCAAACCATCCGTACTCTCCGCGAGACCGAGGCGCGAGGTATGCCCGCCGATCTGCTGCGCACCACTCGCGTCCTCGGCTCGGTATAGAAGGAAGACCTTGCCGTCTTTTACCACCGCGGCCGGATTGAACGTGGCGTACGCCTCCCAGGCGACGATGCTGTCATTCGTCGGTGAGCGAAAGCGGGAGGAGGGATTCGCCGTGATGACCGGGTTTACCTCCACCGGTTTCGCAAAAGGGCCAAACATCCACGACTGCTGGCGGCCGAGGGGGGGGCCGCCGAGCAGGGCGAGCAGCGCGCAGCTACCGACGACGGATCTCAGGGGGTTGGGACGGAGCGCGACCGCCGTCGCGAAATCAGCCCGGTGAGCGGAACAGCGATGAGCATCAGCAGCCACGCGCCGATCGGCACCGCCACAAACACGGCCGCCGCCTTCGACGCCGGCGGCTTCAGGACGTCACGCGCATAGGCCACCAATGAGGTGACGGCGACAAACACGATGATGCCATCGAGTACAGCTCGAGTCGACGCCGACCAGCTCGACGTGTATCTGCTGGCCAGCGCGTAGCCCATGAATGGAGCCAGCACCCAGCCGGACATCAGGATCATGAGGAAGGGCAAGTTGTTGTTTCGGCCGGCGTACAGGGTCAGAGCGACCGACCCCACCGCACCCACCACTGCGGCTGCTGCGGCGGCACGGTGCAGACGGTCTTTCATTTCCTCGTTACACCGGCGACCGGCGTAGCCATCGATCGCACGACCTCGTTCGTCACATCACGGCCGCCACGCAGGTTGGTGACGATCGTCGAGATGGTCCAGATCGGTCCCCAGGGGATTCCCCACCAGCCCAGGACCAACGAGATCAGCGAGAATGGCACGCCCTTGGTGAACGCGTTGTCTTCGGGGCGCATGAAATAGATGTTCGACGCCCGTTTGAACGACATGACGAGGACCGAGATGCAGTACTGATAGATGACGAACCGCGCACCTGCGGCGAGCTCGCCCTTGAGCTGTTCTGGACTCACGTTCTCGACGCCAATGATTTTCACGATACCTCCCGTTTGCTCATTGCGGTGTCGGATGCTCATGAGTGTGATGCTGCCCGCCGGGATCGTCAAAGATACACGCGGCGTAGCCCAGAACCCGATCGCCACCCTTCAGGCCGCTCGGCGTGGGTTTCCAGCCGCGCGCCAGGCGCGCGTCGAGCAGCTCGCGATCCGTCGGCTTGTGACTCCAGACGGCGACCGCCGTCACGGCCCCCAATCAGGTCGTGTCATATACCAGGTACCGGCCCTCGAAGGGAATGAGCACGTCGTGAGTGTATTCGTCCTGGGTGAGAATGCTCTCGATGTCGACCGGCGGACGCTGGGTACGCCCCCAACCGAGCACGCGCTCGAGCGAGGTATGTGTGGCAACGGTGGCCGTCAGCCGTGCCCGCGTCGCCGCGTCGAGGCTCGCGTAGTCAAACAGCGGGATCACACGCCGATCACCCGAAGGGCGACGCCGGCGAGCGTGCCGCCGACGAGTGGCCCCAGCACCGGGATCGACGCGTAGCTCCAGTCGGACGAAGTCTTTCCGGCGACCGGAAGCAGAGCATGCGCAATACGCGGGCCCAGATCGCGCGCCGGATTGATGGCATAGCCGGTCGTGCCGCCGAGCGAGAGCCCGATGCCCCAGACCAGGCTTCCGACGAGATACGCGCCGAGCCCGGCGGCCGGACCGGTGGCGGCCACGCTCTTTGAGAAGATCGCCCCAACTACGAAGACGAGTACAAAAGTGCCGATCACTTCGCTCAAGAGATTCGGGATGAACCGACGAATGGCAGGCGCGGTGCAGAAGCACGCGCGCTTCATGTACGCGTCCGGTGTCTCTTTCCAGTGTGGAAAGTAGTGGACCCACACGAGCGCGGCGCCCGTGATCGCTCCCAGCATCTGGGCGACGAAGTAGGGCGCGACCTTGGAGAAGTCGCCGGAGCGCGCGGCTAACCCAAGTGTCACGGCGGGATTCAAGTGCGCGTCGCTCGAGCCGCACGCAATCGCCGTAAACACGCCGGCCATCACCGCAAAGGCCCACCCCGCGGTGATGACCGCCCAGCCGCTGCCCTCGGCTTTCGATCCCTTCAACAGCACGCCGGCGACGACGCCGTTGCCCAGCAGGATGAGGATCATCGTGCCGAGAAACTCTCCCAGCAGTGGTGAGGTCATGAAGTCCCTTTGTCTGCTCTTGGACCGAGCATGATGAGCAACGAACCGCCAATGAACACGATGACGACGACTGCCGCCACCGCGTAGGTGAGAGTGCCCAGACCATATTCGTCAAGCAAGGCACCCCAGGTAGCGAACAGCACCAAATCGATCACGAGCAGGACGCACCCGGGTTTCTGCCATCGCCACGATGGTGGTGGCGGGCCGGCCTTCGGCGGAGCGAGGCGCGCGACGATGACCTGCGCGCGCTCGAGATCGTCGTCGTTGAGGACCACGACGCGGACGGGAATCCACGGCATCGCCCCGACGCCGCGGTCAAACTCATTCAACAGCTTGCATTGGATCCCCTCCGCCTCGAGGGCGACGCGGATTCCCTGTGCCCAGGCAATCGACTGAGTCTGGAGCAGGTTCTTCATCGCGGGACCGGAATTCATCCCTTCCGTGGCAACCGAACTGTCTGCGGACCGAGTTCCGGATTCCCGTGCCTCAGCACCACCCGCGCGTTCTGGCAGATCGGTAGCGTGAGCAGCAACGGCTCGAGCCGGCGGAACATGTGCTCAGCGTCAGCGCCGTAGAAGTACAGCGAGGTCTCCTCCGGCCCTCCCCAGGACCCTCGCAGCGACTTCCCGCCGAGGCCGAGCGCGTCTTCGATCCGCCCGACGACGGCCGCGAGATCGAGGTTAGCGTAGACCTCCTGCGGCAGGCTCACGCCGTCGAGGTAGATGGCAAGGCCCTGCTGCGTGCCAAACCCGACCGGGCTTCGCCCCGGCTCGTTGAATCTGAGCTCCGATCCTTGCGGTGCCCCCGCCTCCTCGAGCACGCGTGTGGTGAGATCGACCGCCGCGTCGAGGTTCGCGAGGTGAAGCTCGAGCTCCGCGAATTGGACTTCACCGAGCTTGGTGAGCTGGGAGCCGCCGCCATCGACCGTGCCGAGCTGCGCTGCCTGCAGGGCTGCTTGCAGCGGATCTTCGTAGCGCTCTCCTCGCGCGATGGGTTCAATGGGTTCCCAGATGCGAGCCGTCACCGCGTGACGATATTCCATCAGGACCTCGCTGATTTCAATGGCACAGCCGGAACGCCCCGATTCGCGTAGAGTAAGTCGTCGCATCCTTCTTCAGATAGTCGCCCACGTACCAGATCGTGCAGTCGTCGGTTGGATCCATTGCCGTCTGGCTGTAGTCCTCCCACCGCATCGTGTTGATCTGGGGAGCCTGGCCTTCCGCGAGAACCGCTTCGTGGAGCGTGAGCACGCCGAGCGGATCGCCCGCTAACCGCGCGGCGAACCGCTGTCCCGCGAAATTGGGCGTGCCGCCGAACGAATAGCCGATCCCGATGTTGCCTTGGCCGTCGATGGCCGGACTCGCCATCCACCGGTAGAAGCCGTCCGGCGCGTAGGTGCCCTGCTGCCGCAGCTGCAGACTGCGATCCGACGCGATTGAGAACTCGTACCACCGAACGCCGCCGCCGCCCGCCGCGGTGGCAACGGAATGCACCGTGACGACCGACTCGCGGCCGTTCACGTTGCGGTACACTACCCGCGCCATGAGCTTGTCGCCTTGCGCGTCGAGATGCTGGTCGGTTCCGGGCTGGCGTACGCACGTCGTGAGCTGGCCATCGCACAAGTAGTGGTAGGGAGCGACCGCAAGCTTCTCCGGCCCGGTGAGCCGTGTGTTGGCTGGATCGGTCCAGTCGACGGCGAAGCGCCACGCGAAGATGCCGTCGTCAGCGAAAATGCCGTGCAGCTGTGTGCCGCCGGCGGCCAGGACAACGTTCGGGGCGCCCGCGGGCGGCAGCGTCCGGCCGTCGAGATCGGCGTTGTTCAGGAAATTCACGCCATCGACGATCATGCACTGCTCGGTCGCCGGGTCGCCGAGCAGCATGTGGCGCCGATCGACCGCGCAGGTGTGCTTCTGAATGACGTCGTCGCCGGTGCTGGTCGGCACGTAGTATCCGTCGGGCCACACCGCGGGGCGCGGATAATCGGGGAACAGCGGCCGCAGGAATTCGTAGCGATAGTACGACCCGAGCGGATCGGGGGTCGCGCTGATCGCATAGCACATCGAATACGGACCCTTCTCTTCAGGTGGGCGCGGCGGACGTGCTCGTGGCGTGGTGTCAGGTGGAGCGGGCGGTGCCGGCGGCACGAGAGGCGGCACGAACAGCAGCGCCGCCGGTCCGGGCTGATCTGCTACACCGGGCGGACTGATGTAGGCGCGGTCTGACGCCTTCCACACTGGCGGCTGATCCGGCCGCTCCCGACTGCGCGTAAAGACCGGCATCACGATCAGCCAGCGATCGGCCAACTGATCGTAGCGCACGACGGCATCACCGTTGTTGCGCGCTTCGCACGCGCCGCCGAAGCCCTTGAACAGGGTGTTCGTCGGGACGGGACCGTAGACGATTTCGCCGTTCTTCCGGAAGATCGCCATGCGGGTATTGACGATCTGGAAGACGTAGTCGCGTCCCACGGCGAGCGAGTTATCGGAGGGGTTGCGTGCCTCCCAGCGGCCGTGCGGACCCTGGAGCCCAACGCCCAGGCCGTCGAAGCTCGCGACGAGCGTGGCAGGCGGCCGGGTCCCCTGCGCCGTCTGCTCGACGCCGCTGGGTGAGACCGTTGGTTGGCGTGTTTGTGTGCACGCGACGATCGCGACCGCACACAGGACCAATCCGAAAACGCGCGGATAAATGACCCTTTCCGCCGCATCGGCGAAGGCTTCCCATCGCAACTGTTGGAGGGAAGGCATCTGTCAGCGTGTAAGTCGCTACTTGGCCGGAAGCAGGGACGAAAACGCGGGAAACTCGCGCACCAGAAAGCGGGCCCAGCCTGGGCCCGAAGGCTGACCACCGGGTGGGCGAATCGGAAGCCCGGCTAACGCCGCCGGCCGCTCACCGCTGAACTGTTCGAGTCGAAAACCGCGGCGCCGAACGGCAAAATCGGCCAGGAGGTCGCCCGGCGTGGTCGCGAGCTGAACGGGGAATACATGCAACGCGTCACACCGATTCCGCCCAAACGTTGCCAAGACTACCGAATCCGTGGGCGCCACTCGCCCGCAGCTGTACACCACGACCGGCAACTCAGTCTCTGCCCCCGCCGCGCTCCGAAAATACAGGCGAGTAAGAGGGACCTCGGCGCTGTCCTGCGTCACAACCGTCACCACGATCGCGCCATTGCCATTGAGCGCTTCGTACTCGGCTGCATTGCTCGGATACCCGATGTTGTACAGCGCGATGCGCGGGATGGGGGCGTATTGACGGTACTCAGTCGCGACATCGCGGAGACGAGCGGTCATGGCGGCATCGGTGGCTGGATTTCGGCTCCAACCCTGGCTGACCTCGCGGTGGATGACTCCCTGACCGGGAAGGACGGAGGGAATCAATCCCGCTGCCAGGAGCCAGACCGTGATTTGCAGCCGCGATCCAGGAGCCATGCGGTAATCTAGACTCCTTTGCGTCTAGACGCCGTCGGCTCCGGGCATCGAGTCGGGGGACCGGACGCCTTTGACGATCAGCCACACCGCGACCACGATCTCGAACACCGCGACCGGTATCCACATGAGCTGGGTGACGAGTCCCGGCAGCAGGTCCATGATCTGCAGAGGCAGTCCTATGACGAGTACTGCCGATCCGATGACACCGAGCGCAGCGAGCCAATCGGGAACCATCCGGCCTCGCAATAACAACCAGGAAAAGAGCGTGCTGCCGACCGCGAAGAAGGTGGCGCCGATGAGCCAAGTTTGGTTGAGTACGAACGCCCCAACCGTTGCGGTCGCTGCGGGGTCCACTGCGTTGGTCCCGACAGCCATTGTGACCGCAAGAAGTCCAAGCGTCGTCGGTATGGACGCGGCGCCCACTACGCCCTCGGCAACGCGGCACGTCAGGCCCAACATGGCGAGATCGCGATCCTGCTCACGCGTGATCCCGTATAGCGTCACCGCCAACACGAGTGCGCAGAAGCAACCGATCAGCGATAGCACCGCGGCGAGCCGCACGTCCCCGGCGTGCAAGGCCATGTTCGCGAGCTTCGCGGCCATGCCCTCACCGCTCGTGGCTCGATTGTTCAGGACCATGCTGGGGAATGCGGCCGCGATATAGAGGAGGTAGGCTATTCCGGCGATTGTCGCGTTCGTTCCGCGCGTCATCGGGGTCTCAGCTCTTGGCTTGGGAGGATCAGGGACCAGACGGAGCGCGGTCGTAACTGGTTTCAAACAGTGACGCTTCAAACGGTAACGTATCGTCCAACGGTGACCGCGGATGGGACGTATGTGGGTCACCGATGCGCCCCATCGCGCACCACTTCGCCGTGCTGGCCGTAACACTCCCCGCCATCGCCTGCCGCGCATCGGAGGCGGCGCCCGAATGGCTCCAAGCGCGCGCGCAACAGGAGGCGCAACTCGCGGCCTCGTCCCCCGCCCTTCACGACTTCCGCTTCACGGATCAACGACAGGCCAGCGGCATCACGTTCAAGAACCGAATCGTCGACGACGCCGGCAAGACGTACAAGCTCGTGCACTATGACCACGGCAGCGGACTCTGCGCGGCCGATGTCGACGGTGACAACAAGCCAGATCTCTACTTCATGACGCAGCTCGGGACGAATCAGCTTTGGAGGAACACCGGCAGCGACAAGTTCGAAGACATCACAGCTGCAGCGGGGCTCACGATGCCGGACGAGATCGCGGTGGGCTGCGCGTTTGCCGACATCGACAACGACGGCGATCCCGACCTGTTCGTCACCACGGTGCGTCACGGGAACCGGCTGTTCGAGAACACCGGCCATGGCATGTTCCGCGACATCACTGCCGCCGCGGGCGTGGGCTACGTCGGCCATTCTGCCGGTGCCGTCTTTTTCGACTACGATCGTGACGGCCTGCTCGATCTGTTCGTCACCAACGTGGGTGTGTTCACGAGCAACACGCGCGGGCCCGGCGGCTACTACGTCGGTCTCAGCGATGCATTCCTCGGCCACCTGCACCCCGAACGCGCTGAAGCGAGCATCCTCTACCACAATCTGGGCGGCAATCGCTTCAAGGACGTCACGCGCGAGGTCGGGCTGGTGGATTTGAGCTGGAGCGGCGATGCCGTGGTGTTGGACGCGAACGGTGACGGATTCCCCGATCTATTCGTTCTCGACATGCAGGGAGCCGATCACCTCTGGCTCAACGAGGGCGGCAAGCACTTCCGCGACAGCACCGCGGCCTACTTCCCGCGCACTCCCTGGGGCGCGATGGGGGCAAAGGTGTTCGACGCCGACGGTGACGGCCGGCTCGATCTCTTCATCACGAGCATGCATCCGGACATGTGGATGGACCTGCGCGCCGCCGACTGGGCCGGGGAAAGCCGCAAGGACGACCCGGCGCAGATGCCGGCCAAAATGATTCGCGAGCCCCAAAGCTCCCTCATCTTCGGCAACGCGCTGTTCGAGAATCGCGGCAGCGGCCGATTCGACGAGGTCTCCGATACCGCAGGAGTCGAGACCTACTGGCCGTGGGGACCGAGCGTGGACGACCTCAATGCCGACGGGTGGGACGACATCTTCGTCGCCGCGGGGATGAACTTCCCATTCCGGTATGCCATCAACTCGGTGCTTCTCAACGAGAACGGCCGCCATTTCCTGCCGAGCGAGTTCGTGGTGGGCGTCGAGCCGAGACCGAGCGGCGCTTCCCAACAGGATTGGTTCACGCTCGAGTGCAACGGTGCCGACCGGGGAAATCCCCTCTGTTCATGCAAACACCCCCCGTCGATGATCGTCGAATGCCGGCCTGCCGCAGCGGGTCGCGTGACCGTCACCGGCGCGCTCGGGACGCGTTCCGCGGTCGCCCTCGATCTCGAGGGGGACGGTGATCTCGACATCGTGACCAACGAATTCAACGCGGCGCCGCAAGTTCTGGTCAGCGATCTCGCTCAACGGCATCACGTCAACTTCCTCGCGGTCCGGCTGCGCGGCACCCGCTCCAACAGAGAGGGACTTGGCGCCGAGGTGACCGTCGTCGTCCCCGACGGGCGCCGGATCCTGAAGCTGTTCGACGGCAAATCGGGCTATCTCTCACAAAGCGACCTGCCGCTCTACTATGGGCTGGGTGACGCCGACAGTGCCGCGGAAATCGAGGTGCGCTGGCCGTCGGGCGAGCTGCAGACCCTCCCGGGCCCCAAGGCTGGGCACACTATCGAGGTCGTCGAGCCTTAGCTCTATTCTGGTCCCATGAACGATGGGGACCTCACCCGCCGCAGCTTCGTAAAACGGTCGACTCTGGCAGCGGTAACGACGCTGCCGCTCGCGTCCGCCGCCACCGAATCCCGCGCTGCCGCTCTGAGAATCGTCTGTGTCGGCGCGCATCCCGACGATCCCGAGTCCGGGTGCGGCGGTACGCTCGCGCGCTACGCGGCACTCGGTCACGCGGTCACCATCGTCTATCTCACGCGCGGCGAGCGCGGCATCGCGGGAAAATCGTTGGACGAGGCAGCGCGCATCCGCACCGCCGAGTGCGAAGCCGCTTGCAAGATCATCGGCGCTAAGCCCTTGTTCTTTGGCCAAATCGACGGCGCGACCGAGGTCACCCGGGCACACGTGGACGCGATGCAGCGACTGCTCGCCGCCCAGACCCCCCTACCCGACGTGCTGTTCACGCACTGGCCGGTGGACACCCACATGGATCATCAGGTCGCGAGCATGCTCACGATCCGCGCGTGGATGGGGGGAGGCCTCGGGACCCCACTCCTCTACTTCTTTGAAGTCGACACCGGCAGTCAGACCGAAGGGTTCCTGCCAAACACCTATGTCGACGTGTCGCAGGTGCTCGATCAGAAAAAGCGGGCGCTGTTCGCGCACGTCAGTCAGGACGGCCAGGGGATCTGGCGGGAGCATCACGAAGTCATGGCGCAGTGGCGCGGGCGTGAGGTCAGCGTCGCCGCTGCCGAAGCATTCGTGCATCTCAACCGCGATCAGACCAGCAGCTTGCCCGGCCTATGAAAAAATCCATCGGCGACAACATGATTCCGAAGGACTGGGGATTCGAGCGCGGCCTCGAGCTCGTGAAGAAAGCGGGGTTTGACGGCATCGAGCTGTGGCTCGGCGACGTTCCCTGGTTCCAGATGGCGACCACCGACGCCCAGGTGCGCGAGCTGCGGCGCAAGGTCGAGAACGCCGGGCTCGTCGTGTCCAACGTCTCGACCGGATTGCACTGGGCCTCGCCCCTCTCGGCGCGCGACCCAGCCATCCGCGCCCAGGCAGCACGCATCGTCGAGCGACAGATCGAAACCGCCGGGCTCCTTGGCACCGACGCGATCCTGGTGGTGGCCGGGATCGTGACGGAGGAAGTCCCGTACACCGAGGTCTATCAGCGCTGCGTCGAGGCCCTCAGGCCTCTCGGCGAGAAGGCGGCACGCGCCGGCGTGAAAATCGGGTGTGAAAACTGCAACTCCGAGCAGCGGTTTCTCCTCAGCCCGCGCGAATTCTGGCAATTCCTCAACGACGTGAACAACGCGGCCGTCGGGATTCATCTCGACGTCGGCAACATCCACGACACCGGATTTGCCGAGCAGTGGATCGAGATCCACGGGCCGAGGATCACGCGCATTCATCTGAAGGACGTGCTGAAACATCGCGGGCGCTCCGGAGATCAGAGCGTGTACACGAATCTCTTTCTGGGCGACAACAACTGGCC
>DASWEL010000145.1:0-8013 GCA_036394755.1 Gemmatimonadales bacterium
AGCGGGAGCGGATCCAGCTCATGCCGCAGGAATCCCATGATCGCCTGCGCGGCCCATTCACTCGGCAGAAATGGCGACGTGGGCCCGCGGAGCAGGATCACGAAATCGAGCAGGTTGCGGAATCCTTCGGGGCGGGCCAGCTGCTCGGGCCGAATCACGCGGAACAGCAGGATCACGCCGCCGGCGGCGCCAAGCGCGATGATGGACAGCAGATCGCGCGTACGTCGCGCGGGGAAGATGTTCACCAGCACCAGCGTCACCGCGCAGCCGAGCACCGCCGGCAGGATCAGCATCGGCACGATGGCGATGAGTGCGTACAGCGCGAACAGCACACCACCCTTGTACACGACCCCGTAGGCGGTCAGGATCGGCACCGCCATCAGCGCAACCATCCAGGAGGAGTGCAACAGCGTCTCGCCGAGCTTCGCGAGATAGAGACGCAGCCAGTCGACCGGCGCCGAGACGAGGAGGTCGAGGTCCTTCGCGAGGAAGAAGCTCGACAGCGCCGTGATGATGTTCGAGAGCACCAGGATCGAGATGAAGGACAACAGAATGAGCCCGAGGATTTTTCCAGGGATCAGCGGTCCCAGCTCCTCGACTGCGCGCAGCGCCTTCAGGATCCTGTACAGGACACCAAAGACGCCCGCCCAGAACCCGGCGCCGACGAGCGCAAGAATGACGAGCTTGCCGGTGCCGCCGCTGGCCCGCTCCTCGCGCAGCCGCTGCAGCGCGGTCCGCCACTTCGGCTGTAGCACGTGCGCTAACGAAGGCTGTTTCACCGACCGAGCACCTCGGCAAGCTCACGCACCTGCGCGCCGCCGGTGAGCCTCAGGAACAGCTCCTCGAGGCTGGCGTCGCCGGCTTGATGCTGACGCCGCACGTCGCTCACCGTTCCCGCCGCCACGATCTTGCCGTGCTGGAGGATCGCGATCTGGTCGCACATCGCTTCGGCGACCTCGAGCGTGTGCGTGCTCATCAGCACGGTGCCGCCGCGCTCGACGAATTGCCGGAAGATGTCCTTCAGCAGCCGAGCGGCCTTCGGATCGAGCCCCACCATCGGCTCGTCGACAACAATGCACTCGGGGCGGTGAATCAGGGCGCTCGAGATGATCAGCTTCTGCCGCATGCCGTGGCTGTACGCCTCGACCAGCTCGTCCTTCCAACTCGTCAGCTCGAACACTTCGAGCAGTTCCGCGATGCGGCGTTCGACGCTGTCGCCTTCCTGCCCGTACAAGCCGGCGACGAAGCGCAGAAACTCGGCGCCGGTGAGCTTGTCGTACACGAAGGGGCGGTCCGGGATGAAGCCGAGCCGCATCTTGGCCGACAGCGGCTTGACGTGGACGTCGTCGCCGCCGAGCAGCACGCGGCCCTGCGTGGGCCGCAGGATCCCGGCGATCATCCGCAGCGTCGTCGTCTTGCCGGCGCCGTTCGGCCCCAGACAGCCGTACAGGACGCCGCGCGGCACGTGCAGGCTGATATCGTCGACGGCGACGAAGCTGCCGTAGAGCTTGGTCAGGTTCTCCAGTCGGATCATAGTACCTCGAGCTTCAGCCGGCCGATGAGCGGGACGAGCTCGACTTGGCGGGCAAGTCCGCCCGTCGCGATACGGATATGCGCCGCGTCGGCCGGGAATTGGTCGAATGTGGGGTCCACTGCGATCCAGTCGTTGAGGTAAACCTCGGCCCACGCGTGATAGTAGAACCGGCCATTCAGGTAGATCAGTCCCGCGACGGTCCGCGCCGGCAACCCGGTCGAGCGCGCGAGCGCGACGAAGAGCGTCGCCGCTTCGTTGCAATCGCCCCGGGCGGTCTCCAGTACCTTCTCGGCGCTGGGGACGCTTCCCGCCCGCGGGGTCGTGCGGTGGAGCGTACCGTGGATCCAGTGCGTGAGGAGCTCGGCGACGCGCGCCGGACTGCGCTCGCGCTCGATGATGCGCCGCGCCTGCGCGGCGATGCGCGGGTCGTGACTCTGAATCAGCGGTTCTGGCGCGAGCCAGCGCGCGAGCGCCGTATCGCTGGAAGGAAGTCGATAGGGTGCGGCGTGCGCTTGTAGCGCAGCGGCCTGCTCGATCTCGAGCGTGTCTCTCCCGTTCCGGCGCACGCGCATCCTTGGCCGCTCGGGCGGATCGCCGCGTACACCGGCCACCAGCGCGGTCAGCGGCACGATCTCGCCGGGGCCGGGTGCGGCGCTGGCGCGGGCCACGCGGGCGGTGTCTCGATGCTTGAAGTTTTCGTAGACGATCTCGAACGCCGCGCGCTCCATCGCGAATCCCTGATCGTCGGCGCTCGTGGTCGAGGCAAGCACGATGCGTCCCTGCGCATCGATCCAGCTGCTCGTCGGGACTCCGTTCGCATCGTGGTCGATGCGGAATGCGCGCACCGTGTCGAAATGCTCGGGCACCCACGTCATTGTGGTCGAATCGAGGTCGGCGCTGTCGGACACGACCAGCGTCGATTCTGCCGCCACTCGGGCGGTGACGTCTCGACCGGTCAGGAGCAGCGGGTCGAACAGACGGGCGGTATACGAGCGTCCCGAACGCAGCTCACCTCCGAACGCGAGCCGCAGCGGCAACAGGGTCGGCAGCGTGACCGGCCCCTGCAGCGGGATCCGCGTCATCTGCGAGTCACCTTCGGAGACGATCGCAATTGACAACACCGTGTCACCGAGGACACGGCCGTGCGCCGCGAATTGCCCCATATCACCGTCGAACGTCGCTTCGACGGTCTGCAGGCGCAGCGCGCGCGACAACATGGTCGTGCTGCGCGCGGTGGTGCGGTGCAGCGTTCCCAGCGCCGGCACATCGAGCACGAAGACGTTCTCGACCCGGATCTGATCCGGGAGGGTGTCGATGGTCGTCGAGGAATAGCCGACCTGCTGGCCGCCGACCGCGAGCCGATAAAAGAGCCCGCCGGGCGCGACCGCCATCGCCGCCGCGGCGAGCCGCGCGCCGGTGGGGCGGAACACTTCTCGCTTCACGAGCCACCCGAGCGACAGCACCCAGGCGGCGAGGACGGCGATCACCCAGGTCCGGCGATTCACGAAACCGCTCGCTGCAGCGCGGCCTCGAACACCTGTTGATCTTCCGGGCGCTCGACGATGAACGACACCTGCTCGGGGAACTGGGCATCCCCGCGATGTGCGTGCAATACGGTCGCCATGATTTCGGCGGAGTCCTCGAGCGTCAGATTACCGGCGCCGGTGCCCAGCGGCGGCGCACTGAGGTGCGCGAACTCCCACTCCTGCGCCTGATGCAGCGTGGACAGCCAGGCGCGCGCGACGTTGCCGCGGGTGACCGGCTCGGTTTCGCTGCGAATCACGGCATGAATGACGAATGCCGCCGGCAGGTCGCCGCCGGCGGCGGTCACGACGGCCGCCCCCACCGCGAGCTCGCGGTTCAGGCGGATGCGGTTCTGGAATTCCTCGCCACCGAGGATCTCGAGTCGTCGCAGCGCTGCCGCTGTAGGATCGAGACGAGTCGTGGCGGGACGGACGAGGGCATCTGCGGCGAACGACGCGAGATCGTCCACGACTACGCGAATCACCTACCCGTCATTTCCCGAGAGCGACGGTACATTGCTGTCGCTTCGTCGGGGCGATTCAACCGGTCGAGCACCTTGCCGATGCCGTACAGCGCCTTCGGGTTCGCGGGCTGCAGCTCGACCGCCCTCTCGTAGGCGGCCAGCGCGCCCGTCAGATCATCCATGTGATTGAGTGCTTCGCCCAGGTAATACCAGGCCGCCGCCCGTCCCGGCTCGACTTCGACCGCGCGCCGCAACTGGTCCGTTCCTTCGCGCCACATGCCGCGCCGCGCCAGGACGATCCCGAGGTTGAACAGCGCTTCGACGTTATTCGGGTCGGCGCGCAATATCCGCTGCAGGTCGCGCTGCGCGGCGGCATAGCGCACGGTCGCGCCGAGGATCGCGGCGCGGTTCAGCAGCAGCGCCGGGTTGTCGGGCTCGCTCTCGAGCGCGCGGTCCAGCTCCGCCAGCGCACCGTCGCGGTCGCCGCGGGCATCGAGAATCAGCGCCAGATTGTTGCGCGCCTTCACGTGCTTGGGATCGCGCGCCAAGAGGTCGCGATACGACGCCGCCGCCCGCTCCGTCTCACCGCGCTCGCTGGCTTCCCTGGCGGCGACGTAGAGCGGGTCGTCCGCCGTGGGAGGGGGGCTGCGCGGTTCGGCCACCGTTGGCGGAGTAGGTGGAGGTGCCGGCGGAGCTGGAGGTTCTGGGGCCCCGCCATCGTCCAGCTTCGCCGTAACGTCCACAGGTCTCCGAGTCGCTACCGGTTGAGCGACCCGGAGCGGCGGTGGCAGCTCGTCACGGGCGACGTCATTCGGGCTCGAGATCGCCCCCGTCTGAGTCAGCGATTCCGCTTCTTCGATCAACTCGGCCGCGACGCGTGCGCGCTCCTGCGAGGTCTGCCAGCGGCGCTCGCGCTTGCCCCCCCCCCCGCTACCGCCCCCAGCCCCTGAGGGACCGGGAGGGCCGCCGCGGTTCAAGTCGACACCTGCGCGTTTGGGGTCATAGGGGATGCTAACCTAGGAAATGGCGCATGCATAGGCAAGAGAAATGGGGAGAGTTGACCGAAATGCGGTACCCCATCTAACCTCCGAGACTATGCCCGGTGACGCCCTGATCGTTCGCGGAGCACGCGAGCACAATCTCAAGAACATCGACGTCGAGTTGCCACGGAACGCTCTCGTGGTGATCACCGGGCTGTCCGGCTCGGGGAAGTCGTCGCTCGCGTTCGACACCATCTATGCCGAGGGACAGCGCCGCTACGTCGAATCGCTCTCGGCCTATGCACGGCAATTCCTCGGGCTCATGGACAAGCCCGACGTCGATGCGATCGAGGGACTCTCGCCGGCGATTTCCATCGAACAGAAGACCGCGGGTGCCAACCCACGGTCGACAGTCGGCACGATCACCGAGATTTACGATTACCTGCGCCTGCTGTGGGCGCGCACCGGCACGCCGCATTGCCCCAACGATGGGACGCCCGTCGAGCGGCAGTCCGCGTCGCAGATCACCGACCTGGTGCTCGAGTGGCCGGACGGCACCAAGATCGAAGTGCTCGCGCCCCTCGTGCGCGGGCGCAAAGGCGAATTCCGCGACGTGCTCGAGGCGATGCGCAAGCAGGGGTTCGTGCGTGCCCGCGTCGACGGCGAGACGTACGATCTGGCGGATGTTCCCAAGCTGAACAAGCGCCAGAACCACGACATCGCCGTAGTGGTCGATCGGCTGGTAGTGCGTCCTTCGGACCGCGGCCGCCTCGCCGATTCGATCGAGACCGCGTTGAAAGCGGCCGACGGCGTCGTGGAAGTCGTGCGGCAGACCGGCAGCCCGCGCTCTCGGCTGTTTTCCGAGCGCTACGCCTGCCCCAAGTGCGGCTTGTCGTTGCCGGAGCTCGAGCCGCGGCAGTTCTCGTTCAACTCGCCCTACGGTGCCTGTCCCAGTTGTTCGGGACTCGGCACGCGCCGTGAGGTGAACGCCGATCTCGTGCTCGGCGATCACAGTCTGTCGATTCTCGAAGGCGTCGTCCTGCCATGGGGGGAGCCGAGCGGGTATCTCAGGAAGGTGGTGCTGCCGGCCCTCGCCAAGACCTACAAGTTCGACCTCAACACGCCGTGGCGCGATCTGTCGCCGGCCGTGCAGAAGATCCTGCTCAAGGGCGCGCCCGGAAAGACGATCACCTACCAGTACGACAGCGAGCGGTGGCACGGCTCGTATGAATCGGCATGGAAGGGCGTGCTCGATCACGTCGAGAAACGCTACCGCGAGACGGCGTCGGATGCGGTGCGCGAGCAGCTCGAGCAGTACATGGTCGAGCAGCCGTGCCCCACATGCGGCGGCCGGCGCCTCAAGCCTGAGAGCCTCTCCGTCCTGGTCGCCGGCAAGAACATCGGTGAGGTCGTGGCGCTGCCCGTGCGCGAGGCGCTCGACTTCTTCTCGAAGATTCCACTGCGTGGCAACGGCCGCGCAGGATTGGATCCAGAGATCTCGCGGCCCATCCTCAAGGAAGTGACCGACCGGCTGCGCTTTCTCGTCGACGTCGGGCTCGATTACCTCACGCTGGAGCGCTCGGCCGTGACGCTCTCGGGTGGAGAGGCCCAACGGATCCGCCTCGCGACGCAGATCGGCAGCCGCCTGGTCGGCGTGCTGTACATTCTGGACGAGCCGTCGATCGGCCTGCATCAGCGCGACAACGCGCGTCTGCTCGCGACGTTGAAGGAGCTGCGCGACCTCGGCAACACGGTGCTGGTCGTGGAGCACGACGAGGAAACGATTCGGGCGGCTGACTATGTCGTCGATCTGGGACCGCGTGCCGGCCGGCATGGCGGCGAGGTCGTCGCGGCGGGCCTGCTCGACGAGGTGCTGCGCCATCGCGACTCGCTGACGGCGCGCTATCTGCGCGGGGAGCTGCGGATTCCCATCCCGCCCCACCGCCGCATCGCCAGCGCCGATCGGATGCTCCGCGTGGTGGGCGCCAAGCACCACAACCTCAAGGATCTCACCGTCGAGTTCCCGCTCGGGACGTTCGTCGCGGTGACGGGCGTTTCCGGCTCAGGAAAGTCGACGCTGGTCACCGACATTCTGTATCAGTCGCTGGCGCGCCACTTCTACCGGGCCAAGGTCGTTCCCGGCGCGCACGAACGTCTGGAGGGGCTCGACCAGATCGACAAGGTGATCGACATCGATCAGAGTCCGATCGGCCGCACGCCGCGGTCCAACCCCGCGACGTACACGGGGCTGTTCACCCCGATCCGGGAGCTGTTCACGTATCTCCCCGAATCGAAGCTGCGCGGCTACGGACCGGGCCGCTTCTCGTTCAATGTCAAAGGCGGCCGCTGCGAGGCGTGCCAGGGCGACGGGCTCGTGAAGGTCGAGATGCACTTCTTGCCCGACGTCTACGTCCCGTGCGAGGTCTGCAAGGGCCGGCGTTACAACCGGGAAACACTGGAGGTCCGTTATAAAGGAAAGTCGATTGCCGATGTGCTGGACCTGACGGTCGCCGACGCGCTCGACTTTTTCGAGCATCAGCCGCGTATCAGGGCGAAACTCGAGTTGCTCAACGACGTAGGTCTGGGATACATCCACCTCGGGCAGTCGGCAACGACCCTCTCGGGCGGCGAAGCCCAGCGCGTGAAGCTCGCGACTGAGCTCGCCAAACGGGACACGGGCCGGACCCTGTACATCCTGGACGAACCGACGACCGGATTGCACTTCGAGGACGTACGGTTACTGCTGGAAGTTCTGCACCGGCTGGTGGACAAGGGCAACACGGTCGTCGTCATCGAGCACAATCTCGACGTCGTGAAGACCGCCGATTGGGTGATCGACCTGGGACCCGAGGGAGGGGAGCTGGGTGGTCGCGTGGTGGCGGAAGGGCCGCCCGAGAAGATCGCGCAGTCCAAGGGCTCTCATACGGGGGAATTCCTGCGCAAGGTGTTGCAGGCGGGAGACTAGACGGTAGGTTGAATCAAAAGAAGGGAGCGCGAGTGGACTCGGACGCCATCGTCGGTCTGGCAGCAGTCATCCTGCTGTTTGGTGGAGGTACGCTGTTTCTCCTCTCCATCTCACCGGTGGGTAAAGCGTTCGCCGCTCGCATCCTCGGGAAAAAGCAGGGCGCGGATGCCGATGATCAGATTACCGAAGAGGTTAAGGATCTCCGGCGAGAGGTCGACGAGCTGCGACATTTCGGGGAACAGATGAGCGAGCTGGGCGAGCGCGTGGACTTTCTCGAGCGTCTGGTGGCGAAGCAGCGGGAAGCCGAGCGGCTCCCGCCGGTGAGGTGACGGATGCCGCCTGAGGTCGTCTTCCTCTCGACGTTGGCTATCGTCGGGTCTGCGCTCCTGCTCTTCCCATTGGTGCGAGCGCTCGCCGAACGCGTTCGCCCCCGGGGAGTTGAAGCAGGTGTCCGCGAGGAACTGCAGATCCTCCGAGAGGACATTCTCGCCGAGATTCAACAGGCGCGTCGGGAGATCGGCGATCTGAGCGAGCGCGTCGACTTTAC
>DASWEL010000146.1:0-2294 GCA_036394755.1 Gemmatimonadales bacterium
GGCGTCGGCATTCTCCGGGGCGAGGAAGAACCGGCTGGATCTCAGTGTGGGCATCGCGCTCGGCAGCGCGGCGCAGATCGCGTTATTCGTGGGGCCGGTGCTGGTGCTCGCGAGTTACGTCATCGGGCCGTCTCCGATGGATCTCCAGTTCTGGCCCGGGGCGGTGGTCATGATGCTGATCGCCACCCTCACGGCCTCGTTGGTGTCGAGCAGCGGCCGCGCTGCGTGGTTCAGCGGCGTTCTGGTATTGGCGGTCTATCTGATCTTCGCCATGACGCTCTACGTGCTGCCACCGAGGATGCAGTGAGAGTCGCCGGCCGGGAGTCAGGGGATTCCAGATGACCAATTCCGTCGTCTCAGCGGATGACGCTCTCCAGTGTTTGAGCGATGGTAACGCGCGTTTCCGACGTGGAGCGATCCGCTTTTCGACGACACAGAGCGAAATATTTGCGCGGCTGGCCGACGGTCAACATCCTTATGCGACAATCATCGGCTGCAGCGATTCGCGTGTGCCGCCCGAGCTGATTTTCGATGCTGGCTTGGGCGAGCTGTTCGTCGTGCGTGTCGCAGGGAACGTCTATTCTCCCGAGGTGAGCGGCAGCCTGCAGTACGCAGGCGCACATCTGAACATCCAGCTTTTCGTAGTGCTCGGCCACGTGGAGTGCGGCGCCGTGAAAGCGGCGGTGGATACTAAGCTGCACGATGTTCGCCAGCGCTCGCGCATTCAGATTCTGGTCGACGCGATCTCGCCGGGTCTGCCCGACTTTGATCCGCAGGCGCCGCCGTCGCTGCAGCTCGAGCGCGCCGTGGAGGCCAACGTGCGGTGGACGATGCGCCAGATTCTCGACTCACCCGAGGGCAAGATCGCGCTGGCCGAAGGGCGCAAGAAGCTAGTCGGCGGAATCTATGATATCGCGTCGGGTTGCGTGAGGTTCCTGTAGCGACTCACGCGATGCTCGAGCGTCGATCATGGGTGTAATCGGAGCCGCCATCGAGGTGCCGCGGCGGTCGCCGTGGGTGCGCGGTCCCGGTTGGGACGCGTTCTGGATGCTCGGTGCGGTCTGGCTGGCGCCGCTCGTGCTGTGGCTCTCTCGCGGATATCGCGACCCCGAGGAGAGCCCGCTCGATCTGCTCTATTTCGCGCTCACCGCGCTCTTTTGGATCGGTCATCGGTTGTGCAGCACGTATCTCGCGTACTGCACGGAAGCGTATCGACCTCTTCTGCAGGCGCAGCCGGTACGATTCGTCGTCATCCCGCTGCTGGTGACCGCCGGATGCTTCGCCGTCTTCCTCCCGTCGGACGCCGCGTTGCCGTGGGGCCGCGAGGAGCGCCTCGTGGTGCTGGCGATCATCGACTACGTGTTCGTGACGTACCATTTCGCCGCGCAGCATTTCGGCGCGCTCGCGCTCTATCGCGGGCGGGTGGGACGCGCAGGCTGCGTCCATACGAGAAACATGGATCGGCTGTTCGCGCTGACCGTCGGCGGCGTGCTCGTAGTCCTGGCAGACATTCTTGCGGGAGCGGTTGCGTACCAGGACCAGTGGGTCGATCGTTGGCTCTTTCCCGCCTGGATCGTGTCGGCGCAAGACGAAATCCGCGCCGGCGCCGCGGTCGTGCTGCTCGTCGCGACCGCCGCAATGCTGCTCGCGGAGCTGCGCGCGCCGCGGTGGTCGCTGCCGCGCGTCCTTTACGTCGCGGGAATCGCGACGATGGTGGCGGTCGCGTTGCGCCCGCGCAGTCCGTTCCTTTTCCTCGTGATCTGGACGTCCCAGCATTGGATGCTCGCGACGGGCCTCGCTTCTCTGACGCCGGCCGGCGAGCGCGCGCCGATGCGCGGTGTCGTCCGCCGCGTGCTCCACGCGTTGAACGTGCGTCCCTGGGCGGTCGTCCTGCTTCTGGTGCTTTCGTCCGTCATCCTCTTGCCGCTCTTCGAGATCGAGGCCAATCGGCAGGGAGGAACGTACTACGGCGACCGGATTTTCGGCGCCGTGGCGATGCAGCTGCGGACGTCAGCGTGGGTCCCCGCGTTGCTGGCCCTCGGCTTCGCGACGGGGTTCGTCCACTATCTCCTCGATCGAAGCGTGTATCGATTGTCGGACCCGCGAGTACGCGCGGCCGCACGTGGTCTCCTCGACGACGTCGTGACGCGCGTCTAGTGTCCCGTCTCGGAAATTCGTTGCATAAGTCTGCGAGGGATTTTCAGCCCTGCCGAGGCGCGACGACGAAGGAATAGTCTAGACTATTTCGAGGAGGAGCAACGCGGGCAGGGCTGAAAAGACCCGCAGAGTTATGC
>DASWEL010000147.1:0-10133 GCA_036394755.1 Gemmatimonadales bacterium
TGTCGCTCCTCGGTACGACAGGTGGGATTGCCGGGGCGGGATTGATCGCGGGGCTGTCGTACGTGTTGGGACAGCGAGGCGCGGTGGCCATCGCCGTAGCGGGAGTCGTCGGCATGCTGGTGGACTCAATGCTCGGTGCCACAGTACAAGGGAAAGTGCGGTGGATGGATAACGATGCCGTGAATCTGGCAGCGACGCTCTCGGGCGCCGCCTGCGCGGCACTCATCGCATGAGCCGCCACTGGGATGTTGTCGTGGCCGGCGCTGGGCCGGCAGGATCGGCCACTGCCCTGCTCCTTTCCCGCGCGGGAATGCGTGTGCTGCTGCTCGATCGCGCGCGTTTCCCGCGCGAGAAACCCTGCTCTGAGTATCTGAGTCCCGAATCGACGCGCGTGCTCGAGCGCCTGGGCAAGGATGTCCTCGCCGCGGTCGCCACCGCATCACCGGCACGACTGACCGGCATGAAAGTGGTCGCACCGAGCGGGAGGAGCGTCGTGGGCCGCTTCGAGACGTTCAGCTTCGCGCTCCCGCGGACGCGCTTCGACACGATCCTCCTGAATGCCGCGCAGACGAGGGGCGTGGAAGTTCGACAGGGTGTCAAAGTCGAAGAGCTCGTGTATGAGCGTGGCGCGGTGAGTGGCGTGGTGGCGCGGGACACCGGACACGGGACACGGGAAACGTTTCGCGCTCGCGTTGTTGTCGGCGCCGATGGGCTGCGCTCCGTCGTCGCGCGGCGGCTCGGCATGGTGCACACCGCAGGACCGCGGCGCATCGCGTTCACCGCGCACGTCGCCGACGTCCCGGGCGTGGATGATCTCGGCGAGATGCACGTCGGGCGACCCGGGTACGTCGGCCTCGGCCCGATCGGTGAGGGGGTGACGACGGTCGCGCTGGTCGTGCCGTTCGCCGAGGCACACCGCGGCGATCGCTTTTTCGCCGAGCTGAATCGCTTTCCGGCGCTGGCAGGCCGATTCGATCCTCGCCGCCTGGTGCGCCGGGTGTTGGCCACCGGTCCCTTCGCGCGCTGGTCCCGCCGCCCGGTAGCGATCGGCGGCGGGGGGGGTGCTCTGCTCGTCGGCGATGCGGCCGACTTCTTCGATCCCTTCACAGGCCAGGGGATCTACAGCGCGTTGCGCGGGGCCGAGCTCGCGGCGGCGGCAATTGTCGATACGCTCGCGACGGGAGCGAGCCTGCGGAGGTACGCACGCGACCGGCGGCGCGAGTTCACGGGCAAATGGCTGCTCGAGCGGATGATCGGCATCGCGGTGGGCTGGCCCGCGCTGATCGAGCGCGTCGTGGGACGAATGCTGCGGCGACCCGAGCTCGCCGACCTGCTCGTGCGCGCGACCGGCAACTGTATTCCGGCGCGCGCCGTGTTGACGCCCCGCGTCCTGGCAGGATTGGTCCTGTGAGCGCTCCAGGCCATGCTTCACGCGGCATCGAGCCGCCGCAGTTCCGCCAGTTGCTCGGCCGCTTCGCCACGGGCGTGACGGTGCTGACCACCCGGTCACTCAAAGGCCAGCCGATCGGGATGACCGCGAGTTCGGTCGCTTCGATCTCGCTCGATCCGCCGCTCGTTCTCGTCTCGGTGGACAAGGCGCACGACATGCACGCCGCGCTCGAAAGCGGCACGCACTTCGTGCTCAACATCCTCTCCGCCGAGCAGGAGGAGTTGTCGCGGCGCTTTGCCGGCGAGGAGCCGGACCGGTTCCTGGGCGTGAGCTATCGCGAGAATGAGCGCGGCATCGCCGTGATCGAAGGCGTCGTCGCGCACATCGAGTGCGAGAAGCGCAGCGCGGTCCCCGGCGGCGACCATACGGTGTTCATTGGCCTCGTGATCGGCGGCGACGCCACCGACCGGCGGCCGCTTCTCTACTATAGAGGTGGGTACGCAGGCCTGAGCCGGTGATGCGCACCGTCGATCGGATTCGCGTGCACGCGCCGTTCGCCAGAGTATTTGCCGTCGCCAGCAGCGTGGCGCACTGGCCGGCGATCCTGCCGCACTACCGCTGGGTCCGCTTCCTCGATGGCGGCCTGGTCGAAATGGCCGCGTGGCGCCCCTTCGGCGCCCTCAAGTATCCGACATGGTGGGTATCCGAAATGACCGTCGACCGGCCGGCGGGCGAAATCCGATACCGTCACGTCCGGGGTATCACGCGAGGCATGCAGGTGGCGTGGAGGTTGGTGGAGGTCGGTGGAGGTTCTGAAGGGGACGTGGAGGTAGAGATCGTGCACACGTGGGATGGTCCACGTTGGCCGCTGGTCGGCCACCTTGCCGCGAATCTCGTCATTGGTCCCGTGTTCATTCACGGCATCGCCTCGCGGACACTGGCCGGAATCAAACGCGCTGCCGAAGGAGCGTCATGAGAGATTTGCGTAGGGTCGTAGTCACGGGGGTCGGTGCCGTCACACCGATCGGTACGGCAGCGGATGGATTATGGGCCGGACTGCAGGCCCGTACGTCGGCGGTCCGAACCCTGACTCGCTTCGATCCGACGCCGTTCCGCAGCCGTATGGCCGCGGAGATTCCCGATTTCCGGCCGCAAGATCATCTCGATACCAAGCGCGCGAAGCGTCTGGATCGCTTTTCGCAGCTTGCCGTCACCAGCGCGCGTCTGGCTCTGGCTGACGCCGAGCTGGCGCCGCACAGGGAGGATCCCGACCGCGTGGGCGCGATGATGGGATCGGCGTTGGGTGGCGTGTCGTTCGCCGAGTCTCAGGTGCCGCGCTACCTCGCCGAAGGCCCGAGGGGGCTCGATCCATCGCTGGCGCTCGCGGTGTTCTGCGGCGCGGCGAGCTGCAACATCGCGATCGAGTTCGGGTTCACCGGTCCCAACGCGACGAACGCGATGAGCTGCGCGTCGGGGACGATTGCGGTGGGCGAGGCGTTCCACGTCGTGCGCGACGGCCGAGCGGATGTCATGCTCGCCGGCGGTGCCGAAGCGCCGCTCGCGCCGCTCACGTTCGCCGCCTTCAGCGTCATCCGCGCTATGAGCACGCGCAATGACGATCCCGCCCGCGCGTCACGCCCCTTCGACGCAAGCCGAGACGGGTTCGTCATGGGCGAAGGCGCCGCCGTCCTCGTCCTCGAGGAGCGCAGCCGCGCGATCGCGCGGGGCGCCAGGATCTATGCCGAAGTCGTCGGTCACGCGTACACCAACGACGCCTATCACATGACCGCGCCGCGGCCGGACGGCCGGCAAGCCGCCCGGGCTATCCGGCTCGCGCTCGCCGACGGCGAGGTCGCGCCGACCGACATCGGTTACATCAACGCCCACGGCTCGTCCACGCCGCTCAACGATCCCACGGAGACGTCGGCGATCAAGCAGGTGTTCGGCGATCACGCCTACCGGCTGACGGTGAGCGGGACGAAGGGCTACTACGGCCACGCGCTCGGCGCGAGCGGTGCCATCGAGGCGGCGATCTGTGCGCTCGCCCTGTCGCGCGGCTGGCTCCCTCCCACCATCAACCTCGAGCGCCCCGATCCGCGGTGCGACCTGGATTGTCTCCCCGGGGTCGGGGGGGGAGGCGGCCGGACGGCTTCTCCCGAGGCCGTCGTTTCAAACTCGTTCGGTTTTGGAGGAATCAACGCCGCGCTGGTGTTGCGGCCCGACAGCGGCAACCGGTAGATTGGCCCGGCTTTCAACCCGAGGTCACACGTGAACTACCGGACTCTCCGGGCTCCTGCAGCGGAATTCATCGGTACCGCGCTCTTCGTTCTCGTCGGGGCAGGCAGCGTCATCGCGAACATGAGCCCGAGCGCCGGCTTGGGCATCGCCATCGCCCATGGCGTCGGACTCGCTGTCATCGTCACGATCATGCTGCCCATCTCGGGTGGCCACATCAACCCGGCGGTGACCTTCTCCTTGTGGCTCGGCAAACAGATCGACGCGTGGACGCTGGGCAAGTATGTGCTCGCGCAGCTCCTCGGCGGGGTCGTGGGCGCGCTGCTCATCAAGGCGACCTTTCCCGCCGGCGCGGTACGCATGACGTCGCTGGGCACCCCCACGGTGTCGGGATCGATGGGATTCTGGGCGGCGGTGGCACTGGAGGCGCTGTTCACATTCTTCCTCGTCAGCGCGGTCTACGGCACGGTCGTGTCGTCCCAGGCGCAGCGCGTCGCTGGATTCGCGATCGGTCTGGTGGTGCTGGTGTGCGCGCTGGGTGGCGGCGGAGCGCTCACCGGCGCCGTGATGAATCCCGCGCGCGCATTTGGTCCGGCGCTGGTCGCGTGGGACTGGCACGCGCAGGCCGTTTACTGGATTGGTCCGCTGGTCGGTGCAGCAGCAGCTGCGGGATTATGGCGGTATCTGCTGCTACCGCCGGGCACGACGGATTTGCGGTAGTGACGTAGGGGCGCAGCATGCTGCGCCCTACAATTGTTCTGCGAGGGTCGGCGCAAAGTACGTCAGGATGATATCCGCGCCGGCCCGCCGAATCGCGGTCACCGACTCCCACATCGCGCGTGACTCGTCGAGCATGCCCCGCTCCGCGGCCGCTTTGATCATCGCGTACTCGCCGCTCACCTGATACGCGCCGAGCGGCGAGCCGAAGCGGTCCTTGGCGCGCCGGATGAGATCCAAACACGGTCCCGCCGGTTTCACCATCACGATGTCGGCGCCCTCGTCGAGATCGAGCTGGATCTCCTTCATCGCTTCGTCGCCGTTCGCCACCGCCAGCTGATACGTCTGGCGATCGCCGAATTGCGGCGTCGAGCCGGCCGCCTCGCGAAACGGCCCATAGAACGCGGACGCGAACTTCGCCGCGTACGACATGATCGGCACGTGCGCAAATCCGCCTGCATCGAGCGCCTTGCGGATGCCGGCGACGCGGCCGTCCATCATGTCGCTGGGCGCCACCAGGTCCGCGCCGGCGCGCGCCTGCATGACGGCGGTCTTCCCCAACAGGTACACGGACGAATCATTGTCCACGTCGCCGCCCGAGATCACGCCGCAATGGCCGTGGTCGGTGTACTCGCACAGGCAGACGTCCCCGATGACGACCAGATCGGGGACCGAGCGCTTTACCGCGCGAATCGCCTGCTGGACGATGCCCTGATCGTCGTAAGCCTCCGAGCCGGTCGCGTCCTTCGTCGCCGGAATCCCGAACAGGATGACGCCGCCCAATCCGAGCGCCGCGGCGCGCTCGGCATCTTTCACCAGCTGATCGACGGAGAGCTGCGCGACGCCCGGCAGGGCGGCGATGGGGCGGCGCACTCCTTCGCCGTGCACGACGAATTGGGGCCACACCAGCTGCGAAGGAACGACATGCGTCTCCGCCACGAGGCGGCGGAGTGCGGCGGTGCGGCGCAGGCGCCGCATACGTCGAATCGGGAACTGGGCTGAGCTCATCGGGCGAGTAAGCTCGCGGCGCCTTCGCTCTCGAGCAAGCGCGCGACAGCTTCACCAGCAGCCTCGGGGCGTTTCGGATCGAGATCGGCGGACGCAGTCAGCTGCACGCTACCGTCACGTTCCGTGACACGACCGTATAGACGTTTCCCGTTTCCCGTTTCCCGGGTGTCCACCCACGCCGCCACCGGCGCTTGGCACCCTCCACCGAGTGCGGCCAGCAGTGCGCGCTCCGCGCTCACCGCCGCCGCGCTCGCCGCGTCATGCAAGGGCTGCAAGGCCTTCCGTGTCGCCTTGTCGTTGTCCCGAATCTCGATACCGAGGGCGCCCTGGCCCGGCGCGGGCATCACGTCGAACGGGTCGATCACCGCGCCTTTCCCGCCCAGACCCAGTCGCTCGAGTCCGGCAATCGCGAGCAGCGCCGCATCCAGGCCGTCGTGGGTTTCCACCTTGCGAACACGCGTAGGCACGTTGCCGCGCAGCGGCACGACCTCGAGATCCGGGCGCAGAAACCGAACCTGGGCGATGCGCCGCAGGCTGGACGTGCCGACCCGCGCGCCGGCGGGGAGATCGGACAGCGACCGAACGGTGACGAGCGCCTCGCGCGGATCGTGTCGCGCCGGGATCGCGCCCAGCGCCAACCCCGCGGGCAACGTGGTGGGCAGATCCTTGAGCGAGTGCACGGCCACATCGATGCGGCCGTCGAGCAGCGCCTCCTCGATCTCCTTGGTGAAAAACCCCTTCCCTTCGAGCTCGTGGAGCGGCCGGTCGACTTCCGCATCACCGCGTGTTTTGATGATCACGATTTCCGCGCGCACACCCTGGGCGGCCAGACGATCCCGGACCCATTCGGCCTGCCACGTTGCCAGCTGGCTGCCCCGCGTGCCCAGCTTCATCCGAACCGCCTCGCCAGCGACTCTACGAGACCCGGGACTGTGTGCGGCTCGGCTTCGATGATCTCGCAGATGCCCAGCTCCCGCGCCGTGTCGGCCGTGATCGGACCGATGGTCGCGGCGACGAACCGCCCGGAGGTTGCGGCGGGACGCCCCACCAGCTCCACGAAACTGCGGACGGTCGATGACGACGTGAACGTGACTGCGTCGATGCGGCCGCGGCTGATGTCCTTCGCCAGCCCGCTGAGGTCGTCCTGGACCGGCACGGTCCGGTACACCGCGATGCTCTCGACCGTTGCGCCATGCCCCTTAAGGCTGGCGGCGAGGATATCGCGCGCATCCTCGGCGGCGGGGATGAGCACGCGCGCGCCCGCGACTGACCCGCTGCGCTGGATGAGCGCCTCTGCCAGCGCCTCCGCGACGAATTCGGCGGGAATCACAGCCGGGACGACGCCTCGCACAGTGAGCGCGTCGGCGGTCGCGGTTCCGATGGCGGCGACGGCGGTGGACGAAAAGACGCGTGGCGTCAGGCCCCACGCGACGAGGCGGTCGAACACGATTTGCACGGCGTTCTGGCTCGTGAACACGACCCAGCGGTAGGCGGACAGGCCGGTGAGCGCCGCGCGCAGCGCGCCGAGGTTATCCAGCGGCTGAATGCGAATGACGGGAGCGATCACCGCTTCGGCGCCGTGTTCTCGCAGCGCCCGCACCAGGTCGCCGGCCTGCTCACGCGCGCGCGTGACCACGATGCGGCGCCCCTGTAGCGATCCGACTGCTGTCATTCGCCTCCGCCCCCCCCCGGCGTTGCAATCTCACCATGGCACAACCCATTATCAACCAATGTTTCGCTCAGTTCGGGCCGCACTCGGTCGGTTCTGCGCACGCCGCGCCGCCGCTGCGCAACGACACGCGCCGCGCCGCGCGCTCGCCTGGCTGAAGCTCGGGTGCAAATTCGCACCCGGGTTTGCCGATACGTATCCCGCACTCGTGCATCTCTCCCGTGCGCTCGACGATCGCTGGGGGGCCGTCGAGGCGGCGCGCGCCGCCAGCGTGCGCTTTCCCGATCATGCCGACGCGTGGATGCTCCTCGGCGAAGCGCTGCAGATGGTGTTCCGGCAAGACGAGGCGCTCGGCGCCTTCGAACAGGCGCTAGCGCTCGAGGAGCGCGCCGATGCCGCGATGGCCGCGGGCACGCTGTATCAGCGGACCGGCCACTTTCCCGAAGCGGCGGCGCGGTTCGCCCGCGCGTACGCCGCGGGCGGCGGCGCCACGGCGTTGTGGCACAACGCCCAGGCGCTCTACGATGCCGGCGATCATGGGGCGGCGGACGAAGCCCTCAATCTCTGGGCGACGCAGGTTCCGGATGGACACGACCGGCTGCCGGAGGCGCGTGCGGAGTTACGGGCGAAGGCTGCGGCGCGCGCGCAGGTACAGTGACAGCGCGTAGCCGACGAGGATGACGCCGACCAGGATGTAGGCCGCGATCATGTAGTTGCCGTTCTCAGGCATGGCCCCCCCCGGCCTCGCCGACCGCTTCCAGTTGCTCTCGCAGGTAACTCAGCGCGTAGCGCTGCACCACGAACCCCACGTATAACAGCGTGAAGACGCCAAGTGACAGGAGCCACGTCGTCAGCATGCTGCCCGGCAGCTTGGGCCGACCCGGTTGCAGCACGATGGGCATGGGATGGAGCGTCGGAAACATGTAGACGCTCAGGTGGATAAACGGCACCTCGCACATCCCACAGATGCCGAGGACTGCGGCGTACCGCGCACGCATGGCGGGATCGGGGACGGCGCCGCGCAGCAGCAGATAGCCCACGTACAGGAGGAAGAGGAACAGGGTGAACGTGAGGCGCGCGTCCCAAGTCCACCAGGTGCCCCAGATCGGCTTGCCCCAGATCGGACCGGTCGTCAACACGATGGCGCAGAAGATCGTGCCGACCTCCGCCGATGACGCGGCGAACCGATCTAGTCGCGGGTCCTTCGTGAACAGGTAGAAGATGCTCGACAGACCGACGAGGATCATCGCCATTTCGGCCCAGATCGCCGCCGGCACGTGGAGGTAGAAGATCTTTTGCGCGAGCCCTTGCGATTGTTCGAGGGGCGTAAACGACAGCGCCCGCACGTAGACGCCGGCGAGCAACACCAGACCGATGGCGGTGATCCAGCGCCCCACCCGCAGCATTCTCATTCGTTCACCGTGGCGGGAAACAAGAAAATCGCGAGCGTCACGAACACGATGTCATAGACAGCCAGCATGTTAAGCCAGCCCACGATCTCACTCAAGGGACGGCCCGCGAGCAGGCGTCCGGTCGCGAGCACCGCCCAACTCAGCGGTGGAATCATGAACGGCAACAAGAGCACGGGCAGCAACAGCTCTGCAAAGCGCGTTCGCACGGTCATCGCGCTGAACAGCGTCCCTACCGCCACGAACCCCACCGTCGCAAGCGCGATCAACGCGATGAGCGGCACCAGATAGGGCAGCACCGGCACGTTGAAGAACAGCGCGAGCAGCGGCACACCGATCACCTCGATCGTCGCCACAAAGACGAGATTCGCGATCAGCTTGCCGAGGTAGATGCTGCTCCGCTCGATGGGTGCGAGCAGCAGGCCGTCCAGTGATTGATTCTCGAGCTCGAGTTGAAAGGCGCGGTTCAAGGCCAGGATCGCCGCAAAGGTGAAGGTCACCCATAGGATGCTCGGCGCCAGGTCAACGTTGGAAACCGCCGTGGGGTCGCGTCCAAAGTTGAACACGACGAGCACGAGCACGACGAAGACGGCGGCGGAGAGAATCGCGGTGCGCGAGCGAAACTCGACGAGCAGGTCCTTGGATGCCACGGCCCAGGCGTGACGCAGGAGTCTAGGCAATGGCATTGCGATAGTCCTCCCCCACCTGCGCCGGCCCGCGCCCGGCGCGCGGCGCCAAATGCACGAAGCGGCCCGCGCGCATGAAGGCGATATGCGTCGCCAGCTCCGCCCCTTCCTCGACATTGTGGGTCACAAGTACGGCCGCCCTTCCTTCGGCGGCCTCCTCGCTGAGCAGCTCCCGCAACTCCTCGGCAGACATTCGATCGAGGCCCGTAAAGGGCTCGTCCAGTAGCAGCACGCGGGGGTCATGTACCAGTGCCCGAGCGATCGCCGCTCGCTGTACCAAGCCTCGCGACAACTCGCCGACCCGGCGATGCTCGTGATCCTGCAGACCGAGGCGCAGCAGCAGATCGTCTTTGCGGAGCGCGAATTCACTCTCAGGGACGTCGTACAAAGACGCCCAGAAACGCAGATTCTCCCGGATTGTCAGTTGGGCGTAGAGCTGCGGCTGGTGCCCGATCCAGCCGATGGCGCGGCGCCCGCCGTCGACCTGCGCCCGCCCGCGCTGCGGTTGAATCAGGCCGGCAAGAACTTTGAGGAGAGTGGTCTTGCCGGCGCCGTTCGGACCGAACACCGCCAGCGTTTGGCCGGGCTGGACCGCGAACGAAATGTCGTCGAGGGCCCTGACCGCACCGAAACGGTGGCGCAGTCCCTCAGCCAGCAGCATCGATCGCGGCGGCGAGCTCGCTCAGTTCGTACGGTTTGACGAGGTAGCGGCTGTGGCCCAGGTCGAGCACGTTCATTAGCGGCTCCATGCTCACGTACGCCGTCGTGACGACGACCGGGAGCGTGGGTCGCGTCTCCCGGATGCGCTGCAGCAACGCGATCCCGTCGGTGTCCGGCAGCCGCATATCCAGCACCAGGACGTCCGGCTCGAAATTGGCGAGCTGACGCATGGCCTCCGCGCCGTTCGGCGCGTAGGCCATGGTGTATCTACCTTCAAAGTACCGCTTGTAGGAGTATTGTAGCGCGGCTTCGTCTTCGACGAACAGGACCTTACGTGGCGCCATCGCGCCAATTTATCT
>DASWEL010000148.1:0-2300 GCA_036394755.1 Gemmatimonadales bacterium
GGCGCCCGCGCCGTGAAGGCAACAACGCCGGCCAGGGTTGCAACTGCAATCAACAAGGGAGTGAGTCGCTTCATCGTGACGCCTCCTTCCAAAATGCGTATGCTCCCGATCGCACTCACAACTCTCCCCGAGAGCGAAGCAGGGTCACGGATGGAGGTGTCTCGGTGACAATCGATGGGTCCGTCGACTCTTATACTGGCGCGGCAGTCTGGCTCCGGCATTGGGGCCCCGGCCAAGTCTATCGCAAGCGGGAGAAAGCGCTATGGCAGGTGGAATGCTGTCCTACGCACCGAGCCTGACGGAGATCGCCGAGCGCGGAGCGGTGTACGTCGACAAAATCCTCAAGGGCGCCTAGCCCGCCGATCTCCCGGTGGAGCAGCCCACGAAGTTCGAGATGGTTATCAACATGAAGACCGTCAAGGCCCTCGGCCTCACCATCCCGCCCTCCCTGCTGCTGCGGGCGGATCAGGTGATCGAGTAGCGGATGAATCGATGAGGAGGAAGAACGATGCTATTCCGGGTATCGACCGTGGTCGTGCTGTTCGTACTCAATTGCAGCCTGTTGCTGACGAACTCCGCCGCCTTGGCCGGACCGAAGGAAGACGTTGCCGCCGCGACCATGAAATGGGGCGAAACCCTGGGGCAAAACGACCCAGACAAGATCGTTCTTCTTTATGCCACCGATGGAGTTCTCTGGGGAACTCTCTCGCCAACTGTGCGATCGGATCGAGCGGCGTTGCGTGAGTATTTCGTCACGGCCTTCAAGGTCTTGCCGGCACTCAAGGTCACGTTCGGTGAACAATTGATCCGCGTGTATGGCGACACTGCCGTCAACACCGGCTATTATACGTTTGCATACGTTAGAGACGGGGAAACGAAAACGCTGCCGGCGCGATATAGCTTTACATTCGTGAAGGACGGCACGAACTGGATGATCGTGGACCATCACTCATCGGCGATGCCCGCCCCGCCTCGGTAAAGTAGTGCCCCTCGCCCATCGCCGCATCTGTGGGCTCTGCGGTCGCGCTGTCGCGATCGTGAAGCCTCCGGACGGGGAAGAAACGAGCTCGACAAGCTGTGTCCGGCGTGTCTGACGTTGCCGCCCGCACCAACGGGGGCGGACGATCAGCCGGCCTAAGGGGAGCCTTGCTACCACGACGAGAAGCAGTGAGCACGCGCTGGCGAGCGGAAGGCCCTGAGCGAACTACTCTTGCGGAGCGGCCCCATTGGCCATCGCCGTCAGTCTCAGCGCTTCGCGCTTCGTCTGAAGCCGCTCGATTGTCTCTTCGTAGGTTCCCCGGCGCATGAGGCGGTCAAGTTGGGCGCGATAGTTATCTACCAAGCTGACACCATCCGCTCGCGCATCCGGTCAGCGAAGCGACGAGGAGCCCGGCTGACACGGGCAACAAGCGCCTCGGTCAGGAAGCCACCCACGAGCCCAGTGGTCTCATCCCGCTGCGCGGCGGTGCGTCGCCGTCAATGAGGTCCAAATGCTCGACGAGCGGTATCGGAAAAGTCGAACATGTTTCGGACGGTCGTGCGAGCGTGAACGGCGCGCTCTTCATCGGTGAAACTGGGGTTCTCGGCGATGTTAAGCAGTTCTTCGATGTGCGTATGTAGTTCGTCGCGCGGAGTCGACGACCAAGCGGACGTCGCGCCGAATAGGCAGGTGATTACGACTAGGAGGGGCGACAGCATCCGTGCCACGGGTGACCTCCACTTCCGTGCGACCCACGGGACGGGCCAATGGTGCAAACAACGTGCACTCGAGGCGCGCCGGCAGTTCGAGGCAATTACAGACGAGCGGGGACGCGGAATCACGGCAGAATAAAGACATGTCGCCTTTTACCTACGGACTGGCAAGGATCGGAAGGCTCTCGGCCTCGCGATCCCGCCGTCGCTACTGCTGCGGGCGGATCAGGTGATCGAGTAACAGTCCACGTGCGCACGCCGCCGTGATGGGTTAACTTCACGGCACCACGGAACGGAGGGGGTGTGCGATGGCGGTCGTGCTCGTCCGTAACTGGTGGGCGCTCGCGTTGCGAGGTGCGCTGGCAGTCCTCTTCGGAGTGGCCGCGTTTGTCATGCCCGGGTTGACCCTCGTGGTTCTTATCGCGCTCTTCGGGGCGTACGCGCTCATCGACGGAGTGCTGGCCATAGTGGCCGGGGTGAAGGCGGCAGAACATCACGAGCGCTTCGGCTCGCTCCTCTGGCGGGGGGTCCTCGGGATCGCGGCCGGCCTCGTCGCCTTCATCCTCCCCGGCGCCACGGCGGTGGTTCTGACGCTCATTATCGGCGCC
>DASWEL010000149.1:0-16587 GCA_036394755.1 Gemmatimonadales bacterium
CGCCACCTCGGAGAGCTTCATCGTGGGCAGCTGGTTCGCCTTCATGCCCATTTCCGCCGCGGAGCGCTCGGTGAGCCCGCCGTTGGGCGAGATCTCGTTCGTATCGAGGTTCAACATCCCCGCGTTCGAGTAGTACAGCTCCTTCGTGCCCCCGGCGCCGTTCGTCATGCGCGACGCGTACACCACCTGGAAGCCCTTGCTGGGATCGTCGAGCGGCCCGTATTCGAACACGATCGTGGCCGTATCCCAGTTCTTGCGGCCGTCCTTCCACACGTAGACGCCGCCGTTGGCCACGACACTCCGCGGACGCGGGAAGCCGGTGAACCAGTGCACCGTATCGATCTGGTGGACCATCCACTGGTCCGGGATCCCCGAGGAATAGGGCCAGAAGAGGCGGTACTCGAGGTACTTGCGGGGATCCCATGCCTCGAACGGCAAGTACGCCAGGAAGCGCTTCCAATCCGTGTCCGTCTCCTTGATCGACGAGACGAGTTCCGGGCGGCGCCAGCGCCCCGGCTGGTTCACGTTCCAAGTCATCTCGGCCATGACGATGTCGCCGAACTTGCCCGACCGGATGAATTCATTCGCCGCCTGGTAATTGGCTGCGCTGCGTCGCTGCGTGCCGACCTGCACTACGCGGTCCGATTTCTTGACGGCGTCGCGGATCGCGATGGCCTGCTCCATGCTGTGGGCGAGCGGCTTCTCGATGTATGCGTCCTTCCCTGCCTGGATCGCCTCGACGCCGTGGTAGGCGTGCAGAAAGTCGGGAGTCGAGATCATCACCGCGTCGGTCACCTTCGCGGCGTACAGCTCTTCGTTGTTCCGGAACGCGCGCGGCTTCGCGCCCATCACGCGCTCGATCTCGGCGACGCCCTCGTCGCGGCGCCGGTTCCAGATGTCGGAGACGGCGACGATCTCGAAGTTGAGGGAGGGGCCCGCCGCTTTGAACGCCGGGAGGAGCGCCTGGCGGAACCGGTCGGAGAACCCGACGATCCCAACACGGACGCGGTCGTTCGCGCCCAGGATGCGCGCGTAGCTCGCTGCCGGGATCGACACCGCGGCGATGCCGGCGGCCGCCGTCTTCACAAACTCGCGACGAGGCATCTGCTGTTCCTTTTTGTTCTTATGACTGGACATCTGCACCTCCCGTCAGGATTGGGTGCGGCGCCGCACCGAAAGGCCCGCCAATACGCCACGCATGTAAGCGAACGACTGCTTCATCCCCGGTAATGGGTCATCGGCGTCGATCTCGTACTCGAGATTGACGTACCCTGCATAGTGGATCGCCTGCAGCTGATCAAATACGGCGGCGATGGGGATGGCCCCTTCGCCGACAATGCACTGACTTCCTTTCGCCGACAAGTCGCGCAGGTCCTTGGCGTGCATGTCGAGCAGCCGCGGCCCCGCGTCGGCGATTGCCCGCACGACGTCGGTGCCGGTCCGCACGGTGTGCCCGATGTCGATGCACAGACCCATCCGCCGATCCATGTTCTTCACGTGCTTTAGCGCGTCGTAGGGCGACGGGAAATTCTTGTCCTCCGGGCCGTGGTTATGGATCGCGACCTTGATGTCGTACTGCTTGGCGAAGCGCTCGATGCGCGGCATGGTCGGTGCGGCCGCGTGCGCGGTGATCAACGGCATGCCGGCGGCCTTGGCGTACGCGAAGTATTTCTCCACGTCCGCGTCCGTGTCCTGGTCGAAGGAGATGACCCCCCCGCCCACGATCTCGAGCCCGGCGGCCTCGATCTCCTGGCGCACCGCGGCCAGCTCGGCGGGCGACAGTTCGAACGGCAGGTGCACCGACTTGAGGTTGATGTAGGGCGTCCCGAGAGCCTGCACCATCGCGATGGCCTTGGCGCGCGGGAAATTGCGGAGCGAGTAGCTGGCGACGCCCAATTTCACCCCGACGTCCCCCCTCTCCGGCACGGAGAGGGGGTCAGGGGGAGAGGTCCCGATGGCGGGCCAGGGGGTGAGGACGCCGGCCACGCCCGCCGCGCTGGTCTTGAGAAACGTCCGCCGGTCGGGCACGCTCAGTACCCCGGGTTCTGGGGGTACGGGATGCTGGTGCGGTCGATCTGGATCTGCGGGATCGGTCGCAGCACGTGGAAGGCTTTGATGTTCGGCCCTCCATCGGCGTTGTAGAGTTTGACGCGGCTCACGAGCGAGTGGGTTCGCACCAGATCGAACCACCGTTGGATCTCGCCCGCCAATTCCCGCGCTCGCTCGTTGAGAATCTCGTCTTGGGTGAGCTGATCGACGGTCAGCTCCATCTCCGTTTCGTGCCCGGGGATGGCGGCGCGCCGGCGCACGGCGTTGATGTACGGCAGGCCTTCGGCGGGCCGGCCATCACGCATCAGCGCTTCGGCAGCGATCAGATATGTCTCGGCCAAGCGTGCGACGAAGAAGTCCCGCGAGCCACGGGTCTCATTGATCGAGGACCTGAAGGGATCGTCGAACTTGTTCAAGGACGGAAACATGTTGTCCCGGTACGGTGAGGCCTGCCCGAGGTAGGCGCGGGGTGTAAACACGGTGTACGGCTTCGTCCGCGCCAGGACGGTGTCGGCGTCCGTCGTCGAGACATAAACCGCGGTGTCGCCGAGCCCGAACTTGGGGACACCTTGCGCGTCCTTCGGGATATTCGCCGCATTGTTGGCATACCACACGCGCGTGAACTGGGCGTCGTAGCGCGAGTCCTTGGTGCGGTCGAAAAGACGCAGCAGGTACCAGGTCGGCCGGAAACGCTTGAACGGACGGCCATTCGCGACGTCACGCGTCATCCCGGGCCATACGTCGTACTGCGCCAGGAAATAGAGGTGCCCACTGTTGCCGGGGCCGGTGGTCAGGGGATCGGTGGTGAACTGGATCGACCAGATGACCTCCTGATTGCGCTCGTTGGCGAAGTCGAAGACATCCTTGAAGCGCGGCAGCAGCGTGTACTGTCCCGAGTTGATCACGCGCTGGGCGTAGTCGGCCGCGTTCGCGAAGTCTCCCGCCTGCCGCTTCGCGAGCTCGTCGGCGGTGGAATCGGCGTCGCGGATGCGTGTGAGGTACACTTTGGCGAGGAGGTGCTGCGCCGCTCCCTTGGTCGCCCGTCCATAGTCCTTCTGAACAGCAGGAAGGGTCGATTCGGCATACTGGAGGTCGGCGACGATCGCATCGTAGACGGAGTCGACCGGTGCGCGCGTGGCTTCGGTGGTGGGGCTCTTCGTCTCGTGCAGCGTCAGCGTTACGGGCCCGTACATTTGCACTAGGTCGAAGTAGTAGAGGGCGCGCAGGAAGCGGGCTTCCGCCACGCGCCGAGCCTTGAGCGCCGAGTCCATGACGACGACCGGCGCCTGGTCGATCGCCGCGTTCGTGGTGTTGATGGCGCGGTAGAAATCGACCCACGTGTCCTGGACAAACTGCGCGGTGGGGTTCAGCTGGGTTGTGTAGTCGTTGATGTACTTGTAACTGCCGTCGGCGCCCTTGGTGAAGATGTCGGTGCCGAACTCGGTAACCGTGAATCCGCGTTCCTGCGCGTAAAAGCTGCGCAGCGGCTCGTAGGACGCGTTGACGAGGGATTCGAAGACGGCCTGCGTGCCGTAGGAGCCGGGCGTCAAGCCGGTGACGACGTCTTCATTCAGGTTCACGCACGCGGGGAGTCCCGCCAGCAGCGCGGCGCCGACTAGAGCGATCGTGTGTTTGTGCATGGCTGTATTCCTCTATATGCCCAGGGTGACGCCCATCATCAGCGTCCGGTAGCTCGGCACGCCCGAGTTCAAGGCCGATTCGGGGTCCAGGCCCCTGAACTGCGTGAACATGAACGGGTCCAGGGCGCTCGCGTAGATCCGCAGCGACCGAGCCCGCATCCAGCGCAGACGCCCGCCGGTGATCGTGTAGCCCACGGTGATGGTGCGCACCTTGATGAACGAGCCGTCCCCGTAGCCCCGAATCCCCCCGTAGTCCGGATTCTCTTGCGCGGCGTTGGGGCGGGGTTCGGTGTTCGAGGGGTTGGTCGGCGTCCAGTAGTTGACGGAGATGTTGTTATAGCGGCCGGCGAGCGTGCTCTGACCTCCATTGCGGAGCGAGTCCTGCACCAGGAAGCCGAGGCGCGCCACGGCCATGACGGAGAGGTCTATCCCCTTCCAATCGAGCCGGCTCGTCATACTCGTCGTCCACCGGGGGAACGTGGTGCCGAGGATGATGCGATCGTTCTGGTCAATCTTCCCGTCGCCGTTCTGGTCGACCACGCGGATCTTGCCCGGCGCCGATCCGTAAGCCTTGGCTTGCACGGAGTCCTGGATCTGCCAGATGCCGCCGAACTGGTAATCGTACGCGACGGAGATTGGATAGCCGACGAACCACTTGTTGCCGGGGTCGCTCAGCAGGCCGCTCGACAGACGCACGATCCGGTTTCGGTTCGCGGCGGCGTTGACCTCCACGTTCCAGCGCATCCCGTGCCAGTCCTGGAGGAGCAGCGTGGAGAGCGCCACTTCGACGCCGGTGTTGCGCGTCGCGCCGACGTTCTCGAGAATGCTCGAATAGCCGGTCGTCGGCGGGAGCTGGCGGTCCATAATCAAGTCGCGGGTGTCGGCCCGGTAGTAGTCGATCGACCCGGAGAGGCGGTTGTTCGCCATCGTGAACTCGAGTCCGGCGTCCATCTGGGCCGTCTTCTCCCAACGCAAATCCGGGTTCGGCAGCCTGCCGGGACGGAAGCCGACGGCGGGCTGGTTGAGGAACGAGTACATCGTCCGCGTCAGGGACCCTTCGGTCTGATAGGGATCGATCGCGGTGTTGCCGGTGCGACCGTAACTGGCCCGCAGTTTCAAGTCGGAGAACAGTCCGCTGCCGCGAATGAAGGGTTCCTCGGAGAGCCGCCAGGCGAGCGCCACCGATGGGAACATCCCGTACTTCTGTCCCGGCGCGAGCCGTGACGATCCGTCGACGCGGCTGCTCACGGTCAACAGATAGCGGTCCTTGAAGGTGTAGTTGACGCGCGCCATGAACGACTGCAGCGCCCACGCCGACAGCCCGCTCCCCAGCCAGTCGGGTTTCAGGCCGGACCCCAAGTCGAAGAATTTCTGATGCTCGTACGGGAGTCCCGTCACCTGCATGCTGTCGCGCTCGGTTCGCTCCTGCTGGATGCTGTAGAGTGCGGTGGCATCGACGCGGTGGTCGGTCCCGAGATTACGGCGGAAGGTGAGGATGTTGTCGAGGGTGTAGGCGAACGTCTTGCTTTCCCACATCGCCGCGTCGGAGCTGCTGCCTTGCCACTGCTGGGTCTGCGCGCCCCGGAACTGGCCCCGCCGATAGAACGTCAAGTCCGCGCCGAAGTTCACGCGCCAGGAGAGCGCGGGAGTCAGATCGTAGCCAGCGAATAGCGTACCGAAGAGACGCGTGCGAATCCGGTCGTCCGTCCAGTTCTGGATGTCCGAAAGGGGATTGACGCGTTGTCCATCAGGGGTGGGCTTGAACAGGATGGCCCCGGTCGAGTCGAAGGCCATGCCCAACGGATTGTCGGTCAGCGCCTCCGTGTACACGGCGTCACCACGACCAATGTTCTGCTCGGTGCGGATCAGGGAGGTGGAGCTGCCGACGCGCAGCCGTGAGCTCAGCTCGTGGTCGAAGTTGAGACGCATCGAGCGCCGCTGGAAATCCTGGGCCTTGACGATCCCCCTCTGGTCGAGCTGTCCCGCCGTCAGGGCAAAGCGCGTCTGTGCGTTCCCGCCCGTGACGCCGATCTCGTTGCTCACCTGTGCGCCCTCGTGCAGCACCAGGTCCTGCCAATCCGTCCAGCGGCCAGCCTGGAGCGCCGGAAGGGTCCCGTCGGGCCCGAAGAGCTTCGCATCGGCGGAGTCGCACACGGCGACGCCCGGGGCGCACTTGTAGTTGTTGCGCGCGCGCTCCGCCTCGCGCCGATACTCGGCGAACTCTGGGCCGTTGAACAGCGGGACACGACGAAGCGGCGCCTGATATCCGCCGTACGAATCGTAGGTGACGTGCGTCGCTCCGGCCGAACCGTGGCGGGTCGTGATGAGGACGACGCCGTTGGCGCCGCGCGAGCCGTAGATCGCCGTCGCCGATGCATCCTTCAGGACCTCGATCGACTCGATGTCCCGGGGGTTGAGATCCCCAATGCCTCCGGCCATCGGGATGCCGTCGAGCACATAGAGGGGATCATTCGACGCCCTGAGCGATCGTTCACCGCGCAACCGAACTCGCACGCCGTCGCCCGGCTTGTTCCCCGTCGTCACGATGTCGACGCCCGGCACGCGGCCCTTGATCGCCTCGATCGCATTCACTTTGGGCACCTCGTGCACGTTGTCCCCGTCCACAGATGCCAGAGACCCCGTCACATCGCGTCGAGCCTGCGTGCCGTAGCCAACCACGACGACTTCCTGAAGAGCGATCGCCAGCTGGGTCAATTGAAAGTCCGCCGTGGCGCTCTGGTCCGCCGTCACCACGACACCCGGTACCTCTCCCAGCCCGTAGCCGATGATCTGCGCCTGGATGCGGTAGGTCCCCGGTGGGACGTCGCCGATCGTATACTGGCCCGCCGAGTCGGTCCGGGCGTTGAACCGCGTGCCGGCGATAGTGACCCGGGCATCCCGCAGGGGAGCGCCCGTCTCCTGCGCGCGCACGACGCCCGTGATCGTGCCCGTCTGCTGGGCGGAAACGGAACGTGGCGGCGCGAGAGCGAAGAAAAGGAGGGGGAGAACGAGGGGACAACGAACGACGCGGGTGAGATGCCAACAGTCCCGAGCGGCGTGACGGCGCAGCGTCATGGGGGCCTCCGAGTGGGCGCGCAATCCCGAACCGAGCGTCAGCCCGCAAAGCTCATGCCCTCTCCCGTGACGGGGCGTGAAGAACGCGCGATGAGCCAAGTGATTGCTGCGCGCCAACCGAGCGACGAACGTCGCCTCGGTGTCGCTGGATGGGGTGTCGCGTCCGCGCCACGAAAGTGCCAGCGCGCTGCTACGGCGTCCTCCTTGCCGCCGCAGCAAACGGCGTCAAGTTCTTTGCCCATGCTTCAAGTGAGCGTTCGGCGCGACGCGCAGGCGCAGGTCGCCGCGACGTCGTTCCTGGCGCTGTTCGCGATCGTCGGGCTTGCGCTCTACGGCCTGCCGTTTTTTTACGACTTTATGGTGCGCGACTTCGGCTGGTCGCGCGCCCAGGTGACCTCCGGGAACGCGCTCAGCAAGCTCCTGGTGGGACCGCTGTTCGGTTTTCTGGCCGGGTGGATGGTGGACCGCTTTGGCCCACGCCGTCTGATGGTGGCCGGAATTCTCATGGCGGGCATCGCGCTCGTCGGGCTCGGCATGATCCACACCCTGGCCGGCTTCTATCTCTTCTATCTCTTCAACGCGCTCGGCAACGTCTGCGGCGGCCCACTCCCGAACCAGGTCTTGCTGTCGCGCTGGTTCACTGCAGCCCGCGGCCGCGCCATGGGCTTCGCGTACGTCGGCATCGGCCTCGGCGGTGCGCTGGTGCCGTTCCTCGCCGTCTGGCTGACGCGTGCGGTCGGGTGGCAAGGCGCCCTGCAGGTGCTCGGCGCGTTGATCATCGTGGTGGCGCTGCCGCTGGCGCTCGTCGTCAAGGAGCACACCCCGAGTCCCCAGCCCCTAGCCCCGAGCCCCGCTTCAATCGGTCCCGTCCTCCGTGCGCCCGCGTTTTATCTGCTCCTCGTCGGCAGCATGTGCTCGATCGCCGCGGTGGGAGGCACGAACCAGCACCTGAAGCTGTTCCTGAGCCTCGACCACGGGTACGCACAGGGCGGGGCGGCGCAGATCGCCTCGCTCGTCCTGGCCTCGAGCCTCGTTGGCCGCCTGGGAGCCGGGTGGCTCGCGGATCGCTTCGCGAAGAAGTACGTGATGCTGCTGATCTACTTGCTTGTCGTCTCGGCCATCCCGCTGCTCCTCCTGACGGGCGCCCGCGGCACGATCTATCTGTTTGCGGTCGTCTTCGGTCTCGGTCTGGGCGGCGAATACATGGTCATCCCGCTGATGGCCGGCGAGTTGTTCGGCGTGCGGGTGCTGGGGCGCACGATGGGCGTGGTGCTCACGGGGGATGGGATCGCCGAAGCAGTCGCGCCTTGGGTCGTCGGCCGGATGCATGACGCGTCCGGCAGCTACACGAATGGCTTCCTGGCGCTCATCGGCTGCGCGCTGACCGGAGCGATCGCGGTGGCTCTGCTGCCACGCGGGGTGAGGCCGTGAGGATCGGCATCATCATGAACGGCGTCACCGGACGCATGGGGTTGAACCAACATCTCGTCCGGTCGATCGTCGCGATCCGCCACCAGGGTGGGGTAACGCTGTCTGGCGGCGGGACGGTGGTCCCCGATCCGATCCTCGTCGGGCGCAGTGAGGCGAAGCTCCGCGAGATCGCTCGTGCGCACGGCCTCGCACGTGTCTCCACCGATCTCGATAGCTGCCTTGCGAACCCCGCGGACGCGATCTACTTCGACGCGACGCTCACGAGCGCCCGCGTCGACCATGTGCGGCGAGCAATTGCCGCCGGCAAGCACGTCTACTGCGAGAAGCCGCTCGCGCCGACCACGGTCGAGGCCCTCGACCTGGCGCGCGCGGCGGAGCGCGCGAACGTGAAGCACGGCGTGGTGCAGGACAAGCTCTTCCTCCCCGGCATCCGCAAGCTGAAGCAGCTGGTCGACGACGGCTTCTTCGGTCGGATTCTCAGCGTGCGCGGCGAGTTCGGCTACTGGGTGTTCGAAGGCGACGACCAGCCGGCGCAGCGACCGTCCTGGAACTACCGCAAGGAAGACGGCGGCGGGATCATTCTCGACATGTTCGCCCATTGGCGATATCTGCTCGATCACACCTTCGGCGGCGTGACGGCCGTGCACTGCACGGGCGCCACTCATATCCCCTCGCGCGTGGACGAGAATGGCCGGCGCTACGTAGCGACGGCGGACGACGCGGCGTACGCCACGTTCGTGCTGAAGGCACCGCAGGGCGGGGGCGACATCATCGTGCAGTTCAACTCCTCGTGGACGGTCCGCGTCTATCGTGACGATCTGTTGCAGATCCAGGTCGACGGGACCCTAGGGAGCGCTGTGGCGGGCCTGCGCACGTGCAGGACGCAGTCGCGCGCCGCGACGCCGCGCCCGGTGTGGAACCCCGACGAGCCGAACCCCTTCGATTTCTATGGGCAGTGGGAGGAAGTCCGGGACGCCGCCGAGCCGGACAACGCCTTCAAGGCGCAATGGGAGCTGTTTCTGCGCCACGTCGCCGCCGATGAGCCGTTTCCGCACGGGTTCGGCGAGGGTGCGAAAGGAGTTCAGTTGGCTGAGCTGGCACTCGAGTCGTGGGGGACACGTCGCTGGATCGACGTGCCCCCTCTCCGGAACGGAGAGGGGGTCAGGGGGTGAGGACCCGCGTGGCCTATGCCGCAGCGCACGTCGTCTGTGATCCGCAATCGCCTGCCGAAATCGACTGGGAGTCGACCCTCGCCTACCGGCGTTACTTGTGGTCGCTCGGTCTCGGCGTCGCGGAGGCGATGGACACGGCGCAGCGGGGCATGGGCCTCGATTGGCCCCAAGCGCGTGAGCTGATCCGTCGTTCGCTGGCTGAGGCGCGCGCGGCCGGCGGCCTGATCGCATGTGGCGCCGGGACCGACCAGCTAGTGCCCGACCCGCGCGTCAGGCTCGAGGATGTAGAGCGGGCGTACGAGGAGCAGGTGGGCTACGTCGAGGGGCAAGGTGGGCGAGTGATTCTGATGGCGAGCCGCGCGCTCGCACGGGCCGCCCGCTCGGCAGACGACTACGCCCGAGTCTACGGCACGATCCTGCGCCAGGTTCGCCGACCAGTCATTCTCCACTGGCTGGGCGACATGTTCGATCCCCAGCTAGCGGCCTACTGGGGCAAACGGGACCTGGGTGAGGCGATGGAGGTCTGCCTCCAGATCATCTGCGAGCACCGCGAGAAACTCGACGGCATCAAGATTTCGCTGCTCGATCCGGCGCGTGAGGTGGCGATGCGCGCCCGCTTGCCCACCGGGGTCAGGATGTACACGGGCGACGATTTCAACTACGACCGGCTGATTCTGGGCGAGAACGGTGCCTATAGCGACGCGCTGCTCGGTATCTTCGACGCGATCGCGCCCGTTGCGGCAGCGGCGTTGCGTGCGCTCGATCACGGAGACGTCGCGACCTACCGCGCGGCGCTCGCGCCGACGGTCCCCCTCGCGCGTCACATCTTCGAGCCTCCCACGCACGCCTACAAGACGGGCATCGTGTTCCTCGCGTACCTGAACGGCCACCAGTCGCACTTCCGGATGTTGGCGGGTGCGGAGGGCGCGCGGTCGCGGCAACACCTGACGGAGCTGTTCAGGCTCGCCGCCGCCGCGGGCGTCCTCGCGGACCGGGAGCGCGCCGCCGACCGCATGGCGCGCGTGTTTGCCTGATGGACTCGATCACGCGCCTCAGCCTGAATCAAATCACAACGGAGCGCGCCAGCCTCGGCGAGACCGTCGACGCGTGCGCGCGGCACGGCGTGCCATACGTGGCCGTGTGGCGTCACAAGCTCGCCGAGACGGGCGTGGAGCGGGCGGTGCGCCTCATCCGCGACGCGGGAATCCGGGTGTCGAGCCTGTGCCGCGGCGGCATGTTTCCGGCGGCCACCGCCGCCGAGCGCGCCGCGCGGATCGACGACAACCGGCGGGCGGTCGACGAGGCGGCGGCGCTCGGTGCCGAAGTGCTCGTACTCGTGTGCGGGCCGGCGCCGGATCGGGACATCGCTGCGGCGCGGCGCATGGTCGCGGACGGCATCAGCGAGCTGGTCCCGTACGCTCAAAACCGCGGGGTACGCCTCGGGATCGAGCCTCTGCACCCGGCGTTCGCCGCCGAGCGCTCCTGCATTACGACGTTGCGCGAGGCGCGTTGTCTGGCTGAACGGTTCGACCGGACCACGGTCGGCATCGTGGCCGACGTCTATCACATCTGGTGGGATCCCGAAGTCTTCGACGAGATCGCGCGCGCCGCCGGCCGCCTCGTGGGTTTCCACGTCTCCGACTGGCTCGTGCCGGTCCAGAACGTGCTGATGAATCGGGGCGTGATGGGCGACGGCGTCATCGAGCTGCGCGCCCTCCGCGCCGCCGTCGAGCAGGCGGGCTACGCGGCGGGGCCGATCGAGGTCGAGATCATGAATGAGGCGGTGTGGAATACACCGCTCGATACGCTGCTCCCCTTGATCAAGGAGCGGTATCTCGCATGCGTCTGACGATTGCTTGTCTGCTGGTCGTGTGCGCCGCGGTTGCGAGCGACCGCCCGGTCAATTACGTAGCCGGTCCGTTGATCGAGTTGAACGACAACGGAGCATGGTCGTGGTTCATGGACGAGCGGGCCATCGTGGACGACGGCAAACTCATCGTCGGATCGGTGCGCGCCGTGGGGGACTATCGCAACGATCGTGATCCCGACTGGGGCAACGTGGAGGTATCGGTCTACGACCTCGCGTCGGGTATTGCGCGGCATACGGTGCTGCATCGACACTTGCAGCAGGACGACCACGCGAGCCCCGCGTTCCTCGCGCTCCCGGACGGCCGCTACCTCGCGCTGTATACGCAACACGGAGTGGAGCGGCGTATCTATTACCGGCTCTCGGAGCCCCGCAATGCCCTGCGGTGGGGACCGGCCGCGACGTTCGATACGCCGGGGAGCGCCGCGCAGCCGCTGCGCGGCGACAACGTCACGTACTCGAATCTCTTCCGGCTGGCCTCGGGCCGCATCGTGAACTTCTTCCGCGGTGTGGGCCTCGAGCCGAACTACATGTACTCCGACGACACCGGTCGCACCTGGCATTACGGCGGCCGGCTGGCTCACGGTACGAGCGGCGGGTACACCCCGTATCTCAAGTACGCCTTCGACGGGGTGGCCACGATTCACTTTGTGATGACGGAAAACCACCCGCGCAATTACGACAACAGCCTGTATCACGCGTTCATCCGCGACGGTGCCATCTACCTGTCCGACGGAACCCGCCGTGGCAAGCTGAGCGAGACGACGGAGACGGACTTGAACGCGTGGGACCTGACCAAGGTGTTTCAGGGCGATCCCGACAACGTGGCCTGGATGTGCGACCTCGAGCTGGATGCGGCTCAGCGGCCGTACGTGGCGTTCACCGTTCAGAAAGACGGCCGCGGCCTGCCGCGCGGCCAGGGAGGCTTCGACCACCGGTTCGAATACGCCCGCTGGGACGGCTCGGCGTGGCGGGTGCACGAGATCGCCTACGCCGGCAGGCGGCTGTACGCCGGGGAAGACGACTACACCGGACTCGCCGCCCTCGACCCCAAGAATCCGAACGTGGTCTACATCTCGACCGACGCGGACCCCGTCACGGGCGCGCCGCTCGTCAGCCGCGCCGATGGCCAACGCCACCGCGAGCTGTACCGAGGCACGACCGGGGACTTCGGCGCGACGTGGCAGTGGGAGCCGATTACCGCGAACTCCGACGCGGATAACCTGCGGCCGATCGTGCCGAAGTGGACCGACCCGCGGACGGCGCTCGTGTGGATGCGCGGGACATACAAGAACAATCACGGCGAGTGGACGACAAGGGTCGTCGCGAGCATCCTGCCATGATTCCTTCATTATCTATTATCTTGCTGCGTCCGTACCGCACCTGACACACGCCCTAGCTGCGCCCGTAGGAGGGAGACATGTGGCGAGCAATGCTATGCGGCCTGGCGGTCGCAGCGGTGGCGTGCGCCGGTACGGGGCGGAGATCGGCCGAGGCAACCCGCGCCACGCCTGAAGACGACGTCGTCTCGGTGGGCTACGGCACCCAGTCACGGCGCGAGATCACGGGCGCGGTGTCGTCCTACATCCCGACCGAGGCCGACGCGCGCATCGCGCGCCTCGAGACCATGCTCGAGGGCCACATCCCCGGACTGGAGGTCATCCCGCAGGGGAGCGGCTTCACGCTGCGGATTCGCGGCTTCAGGACGCTGCGCCAGCGCGGTGGCGACGACGAGCCGCTCCTCGTGATCGACGACATCACGGTTCCAGCGGGGTCCCTCGGTAGCGCGCTCGCCGGCATCGCGCCGCACGACGTCGGCCGGATCGACATCCTGAAGGACGCGGGCACCACGGCCGTCTACGGCTCACGCGGCGCCAATGGCGTCATCATCATTAGGACGAAGCGATTCCGCTGAAGCACCGCGAGTTCCTCGGAACCACAGCGGCGATCGTCGCGGCTCGATACGCCAGTTGCTCCCCAGGAACGCGCGTCTGCCGCCAGGTCCCAAGGCCGCGTGAGTGATGGCTCGTCAGCAACTCTCGCGCGACTCCGCAAGCTCGCGTACTGGTTGGATGAAGTCGGTCTCGATCCCCTCCTGGGATTGATTCCCGGCGCCGGCGATGCCGCCGGCGCTGTTCTTTCTGCATGGGTTCTCATCGAAGCGTTTCGCCTCGGGGCCTCGCGCGCCACCTTGCTGCGCATGGCCGGAAATGTGGCGCTCGACGCGGGGCTCGGCGCGATTCCCGTACTCGGGGATTTCTTCGACTTCGCTTGGAAAGCCAATCTTCGGAACGTGGCGCTGCTGGAGCGACATCTGGCGGCGCCCGCGCAGGCCGGGCGAGCGGACTGGAAGTTCGTTTGGCTCATCATCTCTGGTGTGCTGGTATTGGCGCTCGCGCTGCTCGCGCTCGGGATTCTGCTGACGCGGTGGGTCTTCCACGCGCTACACGCCAGCCCTTAGCTTTTCGCTCCGTGCCCACACCGGACCGTCCTCCCTCCCCGATCGCCACCGCACTCGCCGATCGCTACAGCGTCGAGCGCGAACTGGGCCGCGGCGGCATGGCGACGGTCTATCTGGCCGAAGAGAAAAAGCACGGCCGCAAAGTCGCGATCAAAGTACTGCGGCCGGAGATCACCGCTTCGGTCGGCACCGACCGATTTCTGCGGGAAATCGGCATCGCCGCGCGTCTGTCTCATCCGCACATCGTCCCCCTTATCGACTCCGGCGAAGCCGGAGGATTCCTCTATTACGTGCAGCCGCACGTCCCGGGCGGCTCGCTGCGCGATCGTCTGGAGGAGAACCGCCAACTGCCGCTGAAGGACGCGCTGCGGATCGCGCAGGAGATCGGCGCCGGCCTCGACTTCGCGCACCGCAAGGGATTCGTGCATCGCGACGTGAAGCCCGAGAACATTCTGTTCGCCGACGGGCATGCTGTGCTCGCCGACTTCGGCGTCGCGCGCGCCGTCTCCGATGCCGATGCCCAAGTCACCGAAGCCGGCCTCGCCGTTGGGACACCGGAGTACATGAGTCCGGAGCAGGCGAGCGGCGAGTCGGAGCTCGGCCCGGCGAGCGACGTCTACAGCTTTGCCTGCGTCGTGTACGAGATGCTCGGGGGCGAGCCTCCGTTCCGAGGATCGGGGCCCCGCGCCGTCATGGCGAAACAGGTGACCGCGTCGCCACGCCCGCTGCGCGGGCTGCGGCCGGAGGTGCCGGTCGCCACGGAGCGGGCGGTCGTCCGCGCGCTCGAGAAAGATCCGAACCAGCGATTCACTAGCGCCGCAGAGTTCGTTACGGCGTTGACGGCGCCCGATGGACCCGGCGCTGGGCGGACGCCCGCGACCACGCGCTCGATCGCCGTGCTGCCATTTGTGAACGCCAGTCCGGACCCCGAGAACGAGTATCTGAGCGACGGTATCACCGACGAGTTGATCGATGCCCTCGCCAAGATTGCCGGTCTCCGCCTCGCGTCGCGCACGTCGGTTTTTGCGCTGAAGGGCAAGTCGCTCGATGTGCGCGCGGTCGGGGCGCTGCTGGGGACCTCGGTCGTGCTGGAAGGTACGGTGCGGAAAGCGGGGGACCGCCTGCGCATCACCGCGCAGCTGACCTCGACTGATGACGGCCGGCTCCTCTGGTCGCGACGCTACGACCGCAAGCTGGTCGATGTCTTCGAGATTCAGGATGAGATCGCGGAGACGATCGTCAATACGCTGCGCGCGACGATGTTCGCGGATCTGTCCGAGCATGTTCCACGACGCTACACCGAGAACATCCAGGCCTACGGCCTCTATCTCAAAGGCCGGTACGCGTGGAACAAGCGCACGCAGGAGGGCGTCGCCGAGGCGATCGGCTACTTCGAGCAGGCCATCGCGGAGGATCCCACCTATGCGCCCGCCTACGCCGGGCTGGCCGATTCCTACGCGCTCGACGTCGACTATCGCTCGATCCCGGTCGACGAGGCGTACCGGCGTGCCAAGGAGTACGCGCGCAAAGCGCTGGAGCTCGACGAAACCGTTCCCTCGGCTCATGCGTCGCTCGCGTGGAGTCTCTTCGTTTACGATTGGGATTGGGAGGGGGCCGATCGGGAATTCCGCCGCGCGATCGAGCTCAACCCGCGCTATGCCAGCGCGCACCAGTGGTACGCCTTCCTGCTGGCGTCACGTGGTGAGCACGCTGCCGCCTTGCTCGAAGGACACACGGCCATCGAGCTCGATCCCGCGTCCGTCTCCGCCCGAAGAGGCCTCGGGTGGCTCGCGTTCTACGCGCGGCGCTTCGATCAGGCGCTCGATCACCTGGCGCGCGCCGTCGAGATGAATCCCATGGCGGTCGAGAGTTATCGCATCCTCGCCACGACACTCGGCATGCAGGGCCAGTGGGGGGAGGCGGAGCGGATGCTGCGCGACGCCCTCGTGTTGCCCGGCGCCGGCGCATATACGACGGCGACGCTCGGTTGGGTCCTCGCCCGGTCCGGCAAGCGGAGCGAGGCGGAACAGTTGTTACGTGAGCTCGAGACCGTTGCGCACGAGAGCTACGTGTCGCCGGTGGCGTTCGCGATCTTTCATGTCGGGCTTGGTAACGTAGACCGCGCGCTGGATTGGGCCGAGCGCGCGTACGACCAGAAGCGAGGGTGGCTGGCTTACTTGAAGGTGAATCCCATGCTGGACCCGCTGCGCAATGAATCGCGCTTTACATCGCTGCTGCAGAAGATGCGTCTCTAGGCGTTCGACGCCTTGAGGGCGGGCGCGCCGGCCAGGAACTTCTCGATCACTTCGTTGCCGACGGTGGGCCGGATGTGCTCCAGCACGATACGGCCGAGCCGCGGCACGTCTTCCTTGCGAAACCCGGCGGCGGAGAGGCCCGCCATCAAGGCGGCGGGGCCTGCCACCCCGATCATTTCGCCGGTGCGCGCGCCGCTCATCAGCGCGCGTCCCATGTAGCTCTCATGGTTCGGCACCGCCACGCGGACCTTTTCGAACGTCGATTTATCCACCGCCATGCGCATCGCCATCAGAATGGCGCCGATACCCTTCTCTGCCTGGCCGGGCTCCACTTCCAAGTTGGCGACGATCTGCTCCACGAGATCCATGAGGGCCTACAATAACCCCAAAACGGGGACATGCAAAAACTAGGTGGAGAGACGCGGTGCGTCGGATGACTAGCTTTTGCATGTCCCCGCTTTTTATTGCCCTACCGTGAAGTCAATTCTTTTGAGTACGGTGCCGGCCTCATCGCGAATCTCTACGTGCCATGCTCCCTTGGCATCGGCCTGGACGGTCTTGCGGCTCCAGCTCCGCCATGGCGAACCGCCGATCGTGAGCGAGACGTCGCCTACCTGATCGCCGCCGTGGAACCACA
>DASWEL010000150.1:0-15475 GCA_036394755.1 Gemmatimonadales bacterium
CCGAGCGGAGCGGTGAGATTGGAGTTGGGGCCCGCCCTCCACCTGTGGAATCTCGATGGCGACATGCATGCGCGCGTCGGTGCCCTCGGCGCGGCAGCCTACGAATGGCCCGTTGCGGGCCGGTTTTCGGGGACTGTGAGACTCGAAGGAGCGCTCTCGCGATCGTGGTTCGACCCAGGTGACACGCCGCCCGAATTCGAGCGGCGCGTCACCTGGCGCTACGGCGTGGGACTGGGCCTGCGCTATCGCTTCACCGGAGGATGATCGCCGGGACGTCACTCTCCTTTACGAGCCGGTTGAACGCCGGAATATCGGCGTCCAGTACCCCCTTTAGTCGATCGAGCTGCACTTGCAGCGCCGCCGCCAGCTCGTTGAATACCTGCTCCGACTGCGCCGTCGGCGCGGCGCTTGCGCTCGCCACCACGCCCGCCAGCGCCGCGATCTTGTTGTTCAACCGGATCGGGTAGTTGAGCGGATCCTGGCTCGACCGGTTCTTCACTTGATAGATCGCCTCCTCGACCGCCGCGAGCCGCCCCTTGATCGAGTCCGCCTGCTGCGCGATGCGTTTGCCGGCATCGCCAGGCAGGCCCCGAGCGCGCGCGGCCGCGCCATCGAGCTGCTCGCGTACCTCGCGGATCCGACGGACCGCGTCGTTCGCCGCGCTCACCCGGTCGCGGATCCGGAGCAGCAGGTCGAACTGGGTTTGATAGTCGGCCGCGGTCGCCTTGACGCGTGGATCGGGCCGCACCGCGAACGTTTGCGTCTGCGACCAATCACCCACCGTCAGCCGGACCTTGTAAGTGCCGGGCACCGCCACCGGCCCGGCTGTGCCCCCAGCCCAGAAGATCATGCCCTGGAACCGGCTCGCGTCCGGATACCGCAGGTTCCAGACGAACCGGTTCATGCCGGCGCGCACTTTCAGGGAATCGGGGCTCGGGGTTCGGGGCTTGGGAGTAAAGCGCCGCACCAATGAGTCACGGCTATCCAAGAAATCCAGACTCACATTTGTCGCTGAGTCGGGCGCGGTCTTGAGATAGAAGAAGACGACAGCGCCGCCTGGTGGATTGCGACCGGCGCCGACCAATCCCGAACCCCCACCCCCACCCCCGAAGCCCCCACCCAGGCCCATGCGGTACGCCGTCCGCGGCGTGTAGACGAATCGCGACGCGCGGGCCACGGAGTCGGCGAGCTGCTGGAGCGGCGTCAGGTCGTCGAGGATCCAGAACGACCGACCATGCGTTGCAGCCACCAGATCGTTGTCCTTGACCACCAAGTCGTGGATCGGCACCACCGGCAGGTTGCGCTGCAGCGACTGCCAGCGGTTGCCGTCGTCGAACGACACATACAGGCCGAATTCGCCACCGGCATACAGCAGGCCGCGACGCGCCGGGTCCTCGCGGACGACGCGGATGAACTGATCGGCGGGGATGCCGCTGGTGATGCTGCGCCACGTCTTGCCATAGTCGGTGGTCTTGAAGACGTACGGCTTGAAGTCATCGAGTTTGTAGCGGGTCGCGGCCACATAGGCGGTCCCCGCGTCGTGCGGCGACGGCTCGATGGATGAAATCAGCGACCAGTCGGGGAGGTCACGGACCGGCGGGGTCACATTGGTCCACGTCTTGCCGCCGTCCCGCGTCACGTGTACCAGGCCGTCGTCGCTCCCTACCCAGATCAGCCCGGAGTCCTTGGCACTCGGCGCGATCACGAAGACGGTGTTGTAATACTCGACGCTCGTGTTGTCCTTCGTGACCGGCCCCCCGGACGGACCCTGCTTCGATTTGTCGTTCCGGGTCAGGTCGCCGGAGATCGCCTCCCAGCTCTGGCCTTCATTCGTCGTGCGGAAGACGACATTGGCGCCGGCATACAGCACGTTGGGATTGAAGGGCGACAGCACCACGGGGAACGTCCATTGGAAGCGGTACTTGAGGTCGCCGGCGCCCCAGCCCATCGGGTTGTCGGGCCAGGGGAAGATGTTCCGCTCCTGGCGGGTGCGGACGTCGAGGCGCGAGAGGTAGCTGTAGCTGCCGGCATAGACGATGTCGGGGTCGTCGGCGCGCGCCGCGATCCAGCCGCTCTCGCCGCCGCCCACCTCGTACCAATCCTTCTCACCGATCGAGCCCCCGTCCGTACGGCTGGCGATGCACACGGTGCTGTTGTCCTGCTGCGAGCCGCAGACCTTGTAGGGCACGTGCGTGGTGGCGATGACGTGATAGAACTGCGCCGTTGGCTGATTGTCCTGCCCCGTCCACGTCGCGCCGCTGTTGTAGCTGACGTCCGCGCCGCCGTCATTGCTGTTGATCATGCGGGCAGGATCGTTCGGCGCGATCCACAACGCATGGTGGTCGCCGTGGGGCGCGCGCATCTGCGTGAACGTCCGGCCGCCGTCCACAGAGCGATAGGCGCCCGTGTTCAGCACGTAGACCATGTCGGGATTCTTGGGATCGGCGTGGATGTGGGAGTAGTACCAGGCGCGCTGGCGCAGATTGCGTTCGTCGTTCGTGCGCCGCCACGTCTCGCCGCCGTCTTCAGAACGGAAGACGCCACCCGAGTCGGCCTCGACGATCGCCCACACGCGATCGTGATTGGCGGACACCGTGACGCCGATCTTCCCGACGACGCCCTTCGGCATGCCATCGTTGCGCGTGATCTCCTTCCACGTGTCGCCGCCGTCGGTGGACTTGAACAGTCCCGAGCCCGGCCCGCCGCTCGACATGTACCAGGGACCCCGACGCGCCTGCCACATCGCCGCGTAGAGAATGCGCGGATTGACGGGGTCCATCGCGAGATCGACGGCGCCGGCGGAGTCCGACCGGAACAGCACCTTCTCCCACGTCTTGCCGCCATCCTTGGAGCGAAAGACGCCGCGCTCCGGGTTGGGCCCGAACGCGTGGCCGAGCACGGCGACGTAGACGAGGTCGGCATTCGCCGGATGCACGCGGATCGCGCCGATTTGCCCTGCGTTGGCGAGCCCGATGTGGGTCCACGTCTTCCCGGCGTCCGTGGATTTGTAGACGCCGTTCCCGGGCGATACGTTGCCGCGGATCGGCGACTCGCCGGTGCCGACGTAGATCACGTTGGCATCGGAGGGCGCGACCTCGATCGCGCCAATCGAGCCGGCGCGGAAGTCCTTGTCCGAGATGGGCACCCAGGTCAGGCCGCCGTCGGTCGTCTTCCACACGCCGCCGCCCGTTCCGCCGAAGTAGAACGTCAGCGGCTGGTCGGCATGGCCCGCCACCGCTGTGACGCGCCCGCCGCGGAACGGCCCGATCTCGCGCCATTCGAGCGCATTGTAGAGGGACGTATCGAAAGCGGGACTGGGGATTGGGGACTGGGGGCTGGTGCGGGCAGGGCGTTGGGCGACGGCAGACTGTGCGAGTGTGAGGAGACAACCCACGAGAAACAGACGGCGGAGGACGGACATAACTAGCGGCGCTCCGATTCGAGTGAGCCGCAATTATATCCCGCAGTAACGGGACAGGAAGGTAGGGGCGCAGTCATGCTGCGCCCCTACGTTTCTGCTACGGCGTCTGCGGCGCCGGCGTGCGCGGCGGCACAATCGCCCGGCCGAGCGTGTTGTTGTCCGTCCCGAACCAGATCGCTTTCGTCGCCGGATCGTAGATCATGTGGCGCACCACGCCGCCGCCACTCGGCACCTGCGTTTCTTCCGAGAACTTGAGCGTCCGGGAATCGAACGAGACGAACCGATTCGGCCGCGACGTCTCGACCACCCAGACGCGGTCCTCGTCGTCCCCCACCATCGCGTACGGCCGCGCGTCCGCGCCGCCCGGCAGCTGCCACTCGTCGACCTTCCCCGTCACCGGATCGTAGCGGCCGAGGAAGCCGCCGGCGTAGTCGCCGTACCAGATCTTGTCGTCCGACGTGATCACCATCCGCCGCGGGCGCGTTTCGGCGCGCGGCAGCGTGATCTCGCGCAGCTGCATCGTCGCGGGATCGACGGTCGCGATCTTGTTCGTGCCAAACAGGACCACCCACGGCCGCCCCTTGGAGTCGAGCTTGATCCCATAGGGCCGGGCCCGCTCGGTGGGAACCTTGAGGAGCTGCACCTGGCCGGTGCTCACCGTCAGCTTGCCGATCGCATTGCCGCCCTGCGCCGTGAACCAGATGTCTCCGCTCTTATCGAATACCATCGTGTGCGGATCGCGCACCATCGGATCGGGCATGGGATACTTCTTGATGCTGCCGTCCTTCGGATCGAGCCGTCCGATATAGCCCACCAGGTTGCCCGAGAACCAGACGATCCCCGACTTGTCGACGATCAGGTTGTGCGGGCCGGCGCCGGGCTCGAGGTCGAATCGTTTGAATTCGCCGGTCTCCGGAACGAAGTAGGCGATGTAGTGGCCCGCCTGACCGCAGAACCAGATCCGTCCCGTCGTCGGGTCGACGTAGGGATCGCGCGGGCGCGTATCCGCCCAGGGCACAGGCCATTCTTTGATGACTGGAGGCTTATCTACGAGAGGAACTGCGAGCGTGAGCAAACCCAGCAGTGCGAGACTCTTCATAGTCACTCCCCTGTAAGCATTCTCCGTTGCAAAGCCGTCAATCGCCTGCGGACTGAACCATCGAATATGCGGTCACCAACCCGTACCACTACCCCGCCGAGTATCCTGGGGTCGGACCGGAAGTAAGGCCGCACCTCGCGTCCGAGGGCCTTCGTAAGCCGCTCGACCACGTGCTTTTGCGTGCGCGCGTCGGGCTCCTCGGCGAGCGTGATTCCGGCGTGCACCCGGTTCAGCTTTTCATCTAGCAACACTTGATATTCCTGCGCGATCTCGGGCAGCAGACCTTGACGCCCGCGCCGGACCACGGCTTGCAGAAACCGCACGAACTCCACCGGCGCCTCGCCCCTCAACGCCCGCTCCAGGATCTTCCCCTTGGCGGCCTTCGAAACGCGAGGCGATTCGAGCACGGTCTTGATCCTCTCGTCCGACTCGATAGCGCCCGCCACCGCGTCCAGGATCTCATTGAACCGGAGCCCCGCGGCAAACAGCGCCTCGGCGTAGTTGCGCGCGATCGTGACGCTCTTCACCGCTTCGTCCCGGCCTTTCCGAGACTCTCCAGAAAATCCGTCACGAGCTTGCGATTGGCTTCGGTGTCGAGATTCGCCTCGATCACGCGCGACGCGGCGGCGATGGACAGGTCGACCGCCTCGCGCCGCAGCGCCTGGATCGCCTTCTCCGTCTCGGCGTCGATATCCTTGCGCGCGCGGTTCAGCAGCGCGTCGTACTCCTCACGCGCCTTGGCGAGGAGCGCTTCGCGCTCTTTCTGTGATACGGTCTTGGCCTTGGACAGGATTTCCTGCGCCTGGTTGTGCGCGGCCGCGATCTGCTTCTTGTGCTCCTCGAGCAGACGCTGCGCCTCGGCGTTCGCCCGTTCGGCGTCCTCGAGCTGCTTTTGGATCCGACGCTCGCGCTCCTCGACCGATTTCACGAGAACGGGGAATCCCCAGCGCCACAGGAGAAACAGCAGGATGCCGAACACGACGAGCGTCCAGATGATCAACCCGGGGTTGATCGTGAACGGGCCGCTGGGCGGCGCGCCCCCCGCGCCCTCCGCCGCTTCGTGCGCTTCCTGAAGCAGCAGTAGCACTAGGCCAACTTGAAGAGCAGTGCGAACACCAACGCCGCCAGCGTCGCGCCTTCGACGAGCGCGGCGGTCAGGATCATCGCGCCGCGGATGTCTGCCGAGGCTTCCGGCTGCCGGGCGATCGCTTCGACCGCCTGACCGCCGATCCGGCCGATGCCGATACCGGCGCCGATGATCGCGAGTCCCATCCCGATGCCTGCGCCGAGCAGCGCGTTGTTGTTAAGCGCGGCCTCGGCCGTGGGCGCTTGAAGCAGCATGAGCAGGTTGTGCATGTCGTCCCCTGGTGAGTGTCTAGTGTTCGTGCCGCATCAAGCCGATAAAAACGGACGTCAGCAACGCAAAGATATAGGCCTGCAGGAACGCGACCAGCAGCTCGAGGAACATCATGAACAGCGTGAGACCGACGGATCCCACCGCCACGCCATAGCGGATCGCCGCTGGCGCGCTGCCGAACACGAAGATCAGGCCGAGCAGCACGAGAATCACGAAGTGGCCGGCCGTCATGTTCGCAAACAAACGCAGCGTCAGCGCGAACGGCTTGACGAGTTTCCCGATCAGCTCGACGGGCGTCATGATGATCGCCATGATCACGGCGCCGATGCCCTTCATGCCCGGCGGCACCATCACGATCGTCTTGAGGTAGCCCTTCGGCCCGAGGGCCCGGAAGCCGGAGATCTCGATAGTGAGGAATGCGGTGAGCGCGAGCCCAGCGGTCACGGCGATGTTGCCGGTGGCGGCGGCGCCCCACGGCAGGAGGCCGAGCAGGTTGCAGTAGAGAATGAAGAAGAAGAGCGTCAGGATGTACGGCGCGAAGACTTCGCCGCCGTGCCCAATACTCGCGATGGCGACGTCATTACGAACGAACAGCACCATCGCTTCGACCGCGGCGCCAAAGCCGCGCGGCGCCTTCCCCTCGCGGTGGCGCTTATCGACCTGCCGGCCGCCATACCAGATCGTGATGAAGACGAGGAACGCGGCGAGGATCATGAACACGACGTGCTTCGTCGGCGAAACGTCGATGTGGGTGCCCGGAATGAACCAGGGGCCCGGCAACCGCTTCTCGCCAAACCACAACAGCTCGATGAACTTGCTGTCGCCGGTGTGGTGGAAGATCATCTCGCCGATGTTGGGCTTCTGCATTACCTGAGAAACCTCGTTTCCAGGAACAGGAGCGGCAACAGTACTCCGACGTACCCGAGCAGCGCCGGCACGGTCCGCGAGACGATCAGTACGATGCCGACACCGAGTAACCGAATCCCCATGCCGCCGAGCCAGCGGGCCATGAACTCGGGGTTCGGCGCCCGCATCTTCGGCCGCAGCAACGCGACCGCCCAGAGCTGCGCGATCACCGCGACGCCACCACCGATTGCCGCCGGTTTTCCGCCCAACAGCGTCGCAACCACTACCAACCCCACTCCGAGCGCTGCGAGCAGGGCAAAGGTCTTCACCGCTTCTCCGTGTCCTTCTTCACCCGATAGTAGATGCTCATGAAGCCGGCAAATCCACCGACGAACGCCCCCACAATCGTGAACAGGGGACGGGTATGGACCCACTTATCCAGAAACCACCCCCCTGCGCCAAACAGCAGAATGGCTATCGCAAAGTTGAGCGACATCCCGAAGTACTCGTAGCCAGAGCCTTCGTCTTTTTGATCGGGAGTCATGTTGCGCCGGGAAACCTAGACGCTTGTGAAATTTTTCGCAAGCAAATCGTCAGCCATGCAACGCTATGTGGCGTTTGAGGGTAGGGACTGATTACCTTCGCTGCAATGGCCTCAAACCCTTCCCCCGTCCCCCGTCCTTCTTCCCCGGTTTCCGGCGACGTCGAATTGCTCGAGCGCCTCGCCGATGCGCGCAAGGACCTGCTGGCGCAGGTCAGTCAGCGCATCGTGGGGCAACGCGAAGTCCTGGATGGGATCCTCACGGCAATCTTCGCGGGCGGCCACGCGCTGCTCGTCGGCGTGCCGGGACTCGCGAAGACCTTGATGGTGCAGACGGTCGCGGAGTCGCTCGACCTCGCGTTCAATCGCATCCAGTTCACACCCGACCTCATGCCGTCCGACATCACCGGCACCGAGATCATCGAGGAAGACCTCGCCACGGGGAAGCGCGGCTTCCGATTCGTACGCGGACCCGTGTTCGCGAACATCGTCCTGGCCGACGAGGTCAATCGCACGCCTCCCAAGACCCAGGCGGCGCTGCTGCAGGCGATGCAGGAGCATCAGGTGAGCGCGGCCGGCCAGACGCACCATCTGCCCGCGCCGTTTTTCGTGCTCGCGACGCAGAACCCGATCGAGCAGGAGGGCACCTATCCCCTCCCAGAAGCTCAATTAGATCGATTCATGTTCGAGCTGCGGGTGGACTATCCGTCGCAGGAGGAGGAAGAGGCGATCGTCGCGGCCACGACCGGCGACACGATGGCCGAGGTCAATTCGGTGCTCACGTCCGACGATGTGGTCGCGATGCAGCACCTCGTACGCCGGATTCCAGTTTCACAGGCTCTCGTGAAGGCGGCGGTCACACTGGTTCGGATGACCCGGCCTCCCGAGGACGGCGCACTTCCCTTCATTAAAGAGTACATCTCCTGGGGCGCCGGTCCGCGGGCCTCGCAGTACCTCGTTCTCGGCGCCAAGGCGCGGGCGGCGCTGGACGGCCGGCCGATGGCTGACGAGGATGATCTCCGCGCGGCCGCGCCGACAGTGCTGACGCACCGCATCGTGATTAATTTTGCCGCCGAGGCGGCGGGACGGACTGCACCGGATATCATCGCCCAGCTGCTCAAAGAAGCGCGCTGGCAGCCGAAATAGTCCAATACCCGTTTGGCGCTCGGCACGGTCCTTTTTCCGTTCGGATGGCACATGAAAACTCAGGTAAGCCTGGTTGTTCTGCTCACTTCTATCCTTGCTCCATCGATGGCTCCCTGCCAGGTCGCGACATCTCGCCACTGGGTGCGGCTTCTCACCACTGAAGGCGAGACGGTCGATTTCGACAGCGCCGCGGTCGGACGCACGGATGGCTCCTTTCTAGTCTGGTTGCGTTGGAATTTTGATCGGCGCCGGCCCGAGTTTGGACCCGAGTACCGTGTGGAACAAGTTGAAGTCGACTGTCGAGGTCTGCGTCAACGTGTGCTGAAAGCTTTGGACTCGAGGAAACCGCTGGTCCTTCCGGGCGACAGCACGACGTCGAGCACCGCACAGCTGGACAGCATGGATACGAAGTGGCGCGCGTATTCCAAGGGTAGTCTTGGCGCGCAATCGACGAGCGCGTTGTGCCGGCGCCTTGGCGTCGGGCTGACGCCGCCTAAAAAACGAGCCTCTATCTGAAAAACAGATGAGCGATTCTGGGCTCGAGCTTCCAGTAGATGAGAGCCACGGCCACCACGTCGAACGCGGCGTGCCCCACCATGAGCATGAAGAGTTGGCCCCTGAGCGCGTAGATCCCGCCAAATACGAGGCCCGTGAAGACGGCCTGCTCGACCCCGGGAATTCCCTGATCCGGATAGTGCGCGGCCGCAAATAGCGCGGTCGTGAGCAACACGATCGCGAGCCTCGCCCGCCCGCTCGTGCCGAGCAGCTTGCCGAGCCGCTCGAACAGAAAGCCGCGGTAGAGGGTCTCCTCGCCGAACCCGCCCCCGATGATCACGGCGTAGAGGATATACGGAAGGGCGACGGCATTGCCGGCGATGTAGTGGTACGGCGCGTTGAGCGCCGGAGCGCCGAGCAGCGGCATGACGACGGCTTTCATGACGAGCTTGAAGAGCGCGCCGAACAGGAGGCCGATCGCGACTGTGCGGAGCCAGCTCTTCGGGCGCACGAAACCGATTGCCGACCACGGGTTCTCGGAAGCCTGGGCCCAGGCGAGCACCAGCAGCGCGCTGAGCGGCAAGAACAGGAAGTTGCCCGCGAGAATGACCAGGATCGCGGCAATGCCGAGCGGGCCGAAGCCGCGCAGCTGCCGCGCGAGCCGATCGTCAGTGGACGCGAGCGATGACGTCACGGATCGCCTGAACGACGAGCTCCGGCTGGTAGAGCTGAATCTCGTGGTCGCTTTCGGTCGCGATGACCAGCTTGCCCACAGTCGACAGGGCGACGAGATCTGCCTCGCGCTGGTTCAAAACGTCAGTGGTTCTCCGGCCGCGCCGCAGCACTATCAATGGAAGATCGCCAAGGGCATGTGGCGTCGCGAGACGCCGCTGGCGCAGCGCGACGAACTCCTCGCGCCAGGAATCCGCCGTAATCCAGGAGTGCGACATGTCTATGCGTGACCGCCACAACCGTTCGGCCCACACCTCGGCGCGCTGCAGCTCGGGAGACAATTTGTTGTACGGCGTGTCGACCGCCGTCGGCAGCTCGAGCGGCGGCGGCGGGTTCTTGATGTAGGGGGCGTACACCGACGCGAGCTGGTCGTAAGTCAGCAGAATACCCTGCGTCGATTTCCCGTTGTACAAGTACTCCGCATCCTCTTCTGGCGTGGCGTCGACCAGCACGAGGCCGGCGACCTCGTCTGGATAGCGCCGCTGATAGGCGCGCACGTACATCCCGCCGATGGAGTGCCCGACCAGCACGTACGGCGGCACCACCCCGGCCGCGCGCAGCAGCCGATGGAGGTCGTCCATCGTCTCCTCAACGGTGTTTTCCGCCGGGCCGCGGTCGCTCCAGGCGAAGCCCGCGCGGTCGTAGCTGCAGATGCGCGTGAACGCCGACACTTTGTCCTGCACGAGCGCCCATTCGATCGAGAAGCTGCTGCTGCCGCTCTCGGTAATGACCGCCGGCGAGCCTGACCCGGTGCAGTGGATATGCAGGCGCCGGGCGCCGATATCGACGAGCTGGCCCAAGGGTGGCGGCGGAGGCGCGGCGCTATCTTGCGCCGTCGCCGGCAGAGCGAATGCCAGCAGGATGAGAACGGAGAGCACCAGCATGTTGCTGGTCACGCAATCGCTCCTGAGCAGGATTGGTAAACTCGGGACTTCTAAGGCTGCAACCGCTCTCCTTCGCGGTGTCTCGCGAGGAGGCGTTCGGCAAAGTCGACACGCTCTTCCAGCTCGGCGACTCGCCGTTTTAGCTCATCAAGCTCCGCAAGCCGCGCCTGCGTGTCCTCTGTCTCAGGAGGAACTACATCACCCCGCCACGAGCGCTGCCGGTAGCCGGGCGGCATGAGCCGCGCCGTCACCACCTTCAGGACGGACACGACCGCGAGAATCGCGGCGACACCGAGCGCCCACTCCGGGATTCCGAGCATCGTCAGGCCCTACTCACGGGCGCATGGGAAGTTTCGAGTTGAGTCCTAGCGTTGGCGACGGTAGGTCCCGCCGTCCACAACGCGCAGCTCTCCTACCGTTCCGTCGAGATCGATCGCGAACGACACGTACGCCGGATCCCAGAACGGATCGGGCCAGGTGACCCGGAAGACGTCGTACTGCCAGTGCTCCAGCTGGCCCGTCGCGGTGCCGGCCTGAAGGGTCAGACGTCCATTGGTGAGACCGACCGTCGCCGTCCCGTAAAGACTGTCCGCGTACGTGCCCGTGTACCGCTCGAGCGGGAGCGTCGGGCGGGTGTTGGCGACGCGCTTGCTCTCCAGCGCCAGCCGCGCCGCCCGCGAGCTGTCCGCGAGCGCCTTGTACATCACCCGCATCTCGGCGCTCCAGTCGTGGCTGGGCGCCGAGGGCCCGATGTAGCGGTCGAACACCGTGTACATCAGCGCGTGCCGCAGCTCGGAATGGTCGAGGTTCGTGAGTATCGCGAGGCCGAGGCGCCGATCCGGGATCAAGCCGACGATCGCCGAGCGCCCTTCGATGCTGCCCGTGTGGATGGCGATGAACTCGCCGCGATAGTCCTGCAGAATCCAGCCGAGGCCGTACGCCTGGAAATGCGGATGTGTCAACCGGGCGGTCGGATAGAACGGGCGCTGCACGATCTGCTGCGGCCGGAACAGCTCGGCGAAGTTCGGCGCGCTGACCAGACGTCGTCCTGCGACCTTGCCGCTGTCGAGCACGAAGCGCAGCCATTTCGCCATGTCGGTCGCAGTCGAGAGGATCGCGCCCGCGGGCGCGATATCGTCGATGCCGTCGAGCGCGGCGGGCAGCACACGCACCGTGTCGCGCACGATGCCGTGCGGCGCGGTGACGTCGCTGATCCCGCGCAGCTCGCTCGCGTCAGCCAGCGTCTCCGTCATGCCCAGCGGGCCGAGGATGCGAGAATGGAGCAAGGACTGCCAGGTGGTGCCCGCAGCGTGGGCGGCGACGTCTCCCGCGAGCGCGTAGGTGACGTTGTTGTACTGGAACCGGGAGCGGAAGCTGGTCTGCACCGGCACGAATCGCAGGCGGTGCGTGATCGCGGCGAAGTCCAGCCCGCTCGAGCCCCACAGATAGTCGGGATCTGCGAAGCCGACGCGGTGCGTCAGCAGGTCGCGCACCGTGATCTCGCGCGTCACGTACGGATCGGCGAACTGCGCGCTGGGGATGTGCCTCTGGACGGGGTCGTCGAACGACAGGCGGCCGGAGTCGGCGAGCATCGCCACGAGCATGGCGGTGAACGCCTTGGTCGTCGACATGTTGCCGAAGCGCGTGTGCACCGTCACGGGGTCGGGTTTGCCGAGCTCGCGGACGCCGTAACCCTTGATGAAGACCACGGAATCGTCCTTGACGACCACGATGGCGAGGCCGGGGACGCGCCAGTCGGCCATCGACTTAGCCACGTAGGTGTCAAAGCCGTCGAGCGGGCGTTGCTGGGCGGTTGCCGGGGCTATACCAAGGAGCGCGAGGGCGATGAGAGGGCGCAGGGGTGTCGGCGGGGTCATGGTGACCTAAGGTGGTATGCCGAGGGTAGATTGGTAAGGAGGTTTCATGCTGACAAAAGCGGCGTTGGCGTTTGCGGCGGCGACGTTGGCGTTCGGCCCGTGCGATCCGACGGGTCTCAAGCCCCCCAAGGATCTCGCGGGCATGTGGGGCGGCGAAAACGCGGCGCTGATGGCCGACGACACCAGCGCGCACGTGCATATCGGCTGCACCTACGGCAACATCCATCAGCAGATCATTCCCGATGCGGACGGGCGCTTCGACGTGCCCGGTGAGCACAACATCACGGCGCATCCGGTCGATCGCGGCATCCTGCATCCGGCGCGCTTCGTTGGCCGCGTGATGGGTGGCACCATGACGCTGACGGTGACGCTCACCGATACGACGGTGACGCTCGGTCCGGTGAAGCTGTCGTTCGGTAAGGAGCCGACGATGGGTCCGTGTCCGATTTGCCGGCGGGGCTTGGACTAGGTACCCGAGTTACCGCAATCCGTACACGACCACACGGTTGGAGAACGTCGGCAGGTACACGTGTCCGTTGGCGATCGTTGGCGGTGAGAATTTCGCATAAGTGCCCGCGCCGTCGCGCGCAACGTTCTGATGGTTGTTCCACAGCTCTTTGGTGACGTCGTTCGCGTCGAAGGCTCGCAGAATGCCGGGGCTGACGAAACTTTCCGCATCACCGCTCGATGCATATGACGCCCACAGAATGCCCGTCCCGTCCGTGGAGCCGTCGGACGACACCGACAAGACCGCCCCGCTTTGTCCCGTAGGCCCCGATGGGCCGTAAGTCTGATTTGGAGGGTCCAGCAGGCTGCTGGCGCGGTCGAACGGGATGGCGCGCAACGGATCGTTCTCGGACCAGACGTAAATGAATTCCTTCGCGCTGCCGGCATAGTACGCGGGCTGGCAATGCATGTTCGCGCTGCCGTTCAGGACGACGACTTGCTGCACCTGGTTTGAGGATGACTGAAAACCCCCCATGGCATCCTTGTTCAGCAGATATAGGTTGCCGTCCTTGCCCCCGGTCAGGTAATAGCCGGAATTGGGAATCAGGAATGCACCCATCGTTCCATAGTCCACGTCGTTGTCATTAAGAAACTGGTAATTGTAGGGAGTGAAGTAGCTCGTCACCCCCAGGGTCGATCCAGCCGGCGTGAGTTTCAAGGCGCTTTCGCCGCGATTCGTCGGGCTCGTCGGATCACCGCCATCCCCAACCGTGCCATTGCCCGTCACCACATACAGGTTGCCCGCATCGGCGGCTATGCCCGCTCCACTCTCCCACAGGCCGCCGGCGTAGCCGTTGGGCGTGTCATTGTAGACGACCTGTTGCTGCAGCGTCGCGGCGTCGTATCCCAGGATCCAGCCGTGATACGGCCCCCAATCGCAGTGGGAGGAAAAGCTCACGTAGACGACGCCGCCCAGCAGTGTCAAACCCTGACGCTGATTCTCTTTCTGGGCATCGAAGGTGATCGTGCCGTTGACGCTGCCGTCGCCGGTGCCGCTGACGGCGGCGGTGATGATTTTCGGGCTGCCGGCGAATTCATGGCCATCGACGATGCTCACCGCATGCAGGTACTGCACGTACGCGCTGCCGTTGGTGCTGCGGGCAACGAAATACATCGTCCCGGTCGCCGTATCGATCACGGGGGTGCCGACGATCCCGATGTTGCCGCTGAAATTCGTGTAATTGCCGCCGCATGCCCCGGTCATGTCAGTGTTTTTCGGCGGCCGCCAGCCGACCCGCGTGAAGCTCTGTTGCCAGTACAGTTTGCCATTGTCGCCGTCGAAGGCGTACACCGTGTTGTTGACGGTGGCGACGTAGACGACGTTATGGCCGCCGCCGATGGCGACACGCCCGACGACCAGTGGCTGGGCATACACCTCGCCGTCCACCGTGAGCGTGAACACTTTCCCAAATTGCTGCACGTTGACATTGCTGGTGGTCAGCGCGGTTTCGTGGTCATTCAAGCCGGCCCGGGTGTTGTCGTTGTGGTGCGTCAGCACAGACACGGACTGGGGATTCGTCGTGCCGGGGTCCGTGACGTTTTCCGTGCAGGTAGTGACCAGCAGAACGGCCATGCCGAGGCAGGCAAGGGTCGCGGAGCGTGGGAGCATAGGCGGGAGAAAATACCGCCTTCCCGGCGTCTGTGGTAGAATTCCAATCGAACGATCAGTGGTCACTGGACCCCTTCAGATCCCGGTAGTTGATCGTAAGGAGAGCTCGCCCATGACGCGTCTCGGCTCCACCATTGCCGCCACATGTCTCCTGACCTCCCCCCTCGCGGCCCAGGAGACGGCTCCGCCGCCGGTGGTCGGCACCTGGGATCTCACGCTCACGGCGCGTGACGGCCGTCCGCTCCCGTCGTGGCTCCAGGTGCACGTCTCCGGCCACGGCGTGTTGGTGGGCCGCTTCCAGGGTGTCGTAGGGAGCGTCCGCCCGATTTCGCGGCTCACATACGCGAACGACACGCTGCGCTTTGCGATTCCGCCGCAGTGGGAAGCGGGCCAGGCCGATCTGCAATTCGCCGGCGTCGTCACGGCCGACGGTCTGGCCGGGACGATCACCGATCCGAGCGGGAATCCGTACGCCTTTACGGCCGTGCGGGCACCCGCGCTGCGACGCCCCACCCCGCTGTGGGCTCCCGTGCGGCAACTGTTCGACGGCAAGGATCTGGCGGGCTGGCATACGGTCGGCGGCACGAACCAGTGGAGCGCCGTGAACGGTGTGCTCACGAACGCCAAGGGCGGGGCGAATCTCGTGACGTACGCCGTCTTCACCGATTTCAAGCTGCACGTGGAGGTGCGGTATCCGCCGAGGGGCAACAGCGGCGTGTATCTGCGGGGGCGGCACGAGATGCAGGTCGAAGACTCCGTCGTCACCAATGCGGATGCGGAAGCCACCGGCGGCCTCGGCGCGATCTACGGTTTTCTCATTCCGAATCAGAACGCATCCAACGGCGCCGGCAAGTGGGAGACGCTCGACGTCACGTTGGTCGGCCGGTTAGTTACGGTCGTGCTCAACGGCAAGCGGATCATCTCTGAGGCGGAGATTCCGGGGCCGACGGGTGGGGCGCTG